>CACYTU010000049.1 GCA_902777355.1 uncultured Lachnospiraceae bacterium
CTGTTTCTTCTGCCGCTTCCGCCAGCTCTGCAGCTGCCCCGGCAGTCTCTTCAGAAGATTCTGCAGGCTCTTCAATCGAGGATTCTTCAGCATCTTCAGTCTCTGCAGTTCCCGAAGGCGCCGCCTGGTCCTGCGCTCCGGTTTCCTCTGCCACGTCTTCGCCGGCCTCTTCGGCGGCCTGCCTGCAGGAGAGCTTGGCCCGGTGCAGCAGCTGTCCATGCCAGAGGATTTCCGGCTCCAGGGCATCCTCCACCCGATCCACAGTGTCCTCCCCCGGGGGGAGCCACTCCACGATATCCGCCTCGTCCTCCAGGGTATCCGTGACCTCTTCCCCCACATAGGTGCGAAGGATGATCCCTTCGTTTTTCAGAAGCTGGCGGAGTGACATGACAAAGGGGTCGTTTTCAGTAAAGCGCTTTTTGTGCACCAGCAGGGCCAGCTGTTCCGCCAGCCGGTCCGCCTGCTTCTGCACATCGGAAAGCTCTTTCCGGTGCAGAGCATCCAACGCGTCGTGCTGCCTGAGCAGCTTCAGGGCCAGCTCTTCTCCGCTCTGTTTCTGAACAAAAGAAGGCAGCTCTCTTTTCTCAGGATAGGGGCCAAAATTCATACGCTCTTCCTCCCTTCTCACTCTCGTCTAACGCTTTTTCCTTGAAAACAGACGCGCAGTCCCCGCCTGTCCGTTCTTCAGATACAGCACGCACATGGCGTCAATGATCTCATTATATTTTGAGGGAGTATGAAAAAAGACTCCCGTCCGCTCCGCCGTCTCCAGTGCCTCGGTATAGGACTCGAGTGCCTCCGCAAACCGCCCCTGGCCGCCCAGTGCCTCGCCCAGGGATTTGAGGAAGCCGATCCGCTCCAGGTCGTCGTGTCTTGCTCCGGCAAGGGCTTCCCTTGCCAGCTTTTCCGCGGCGGGATAGTCCTCGTCCAGAAGGGCCATGCGCAGGGCTTCCGCGGAGTCCGCTCCCTGAAGGGCGTGCAGCACTTCTTCCGCGCTCTGGTAGCGCGCCATTTCCGATACTTTCAGACAGTTGGACAGGATTTCGTCCAGACGGGGAGAGGGATCTGTTCCGGGAAAGGCCGCTCCCGGCTTGAAGACGAAATCGATCCTCTTTTTCCGCTCCTCCAGCATGGATCCGGCTCCGAAGCGGTCCACGAAGGGGGCACAGCCGGTGTAGAGCTCATAGAACATCAGGCCGGCCTGATAAATGTCGGAGGCGGCTGTGTATCTGCCGTCGAAATTCTCCGGCGCGTAGATGCTCATCGTCGTTTTGAGGGGAGTGTCCGGCCGGTCCAGATATGCGCCCATGCCGAAGTCCATAACCCGGACGACACCATTCTGGACCATGACATTGGCCCCCTTGATATCCCTGTGGAGCACATTTTCCTTGTGGGCCAGCGACAGAGCCGTGAAAAACTGGGTCATCAGATCCACGATCACAGACTCACGGGGAAAATGCTTTGCTCTCTTACAGCGCTTGATGATGTCCTCAAGTGTGTCGCCGCCCCGCACCAGTTCCATGGCCACATAGGCGCACTCTCCTGCAGGGGTATCCATTTTTCCAAAAGAATAGATAGAGACAAAATGACGCTTGTGCTCGATCGGGGCATCAGAAGCCATGATCCTTGCCGGCAGGGCGCAGTCCTGCAGCATGCCTTCGACGTTTCCGGCCTTAGTGGCCTCCGGAGAATAAAGTTTGAGGGCCACCTCTCTCACAACCTGTGAACCCATCATTTCCTGGGCCCGGTAAACCGTGCCGAAATTGCCGTTTCCCAGGCGGATCAGCAGACGGTATTTGCCATCTCCCACCGTCTGTCCGCTCAGTTCAGAAACATTCATCTTTTTTTCCTCCTGCTGGGAATCTATTTCTCCTGATAAGGATTACATTCCTAATGGAAAAAATCCCACTCTTCCTCTTGAGGATTACATTCCTGCTGATAAGAATCCCATTCTTCAGCTGGGTATCTCATTTCTCCAGCCCGGGATTCCCTTCCTGCTGATGGGGATTCCATTCCTCCTTGCCTGAGATCACAGGATCATGCTGACCTCCGAGAGGAGGGCGTTGAGCTTGGTGAGCTTGTCCTCGCTCAGGTCGGCGATCAGTTCCGGATCCTTCATGGAAATACTGTCGAAGCGCCTGGTTACCTTGTCCACCAGATTCATGCGCTTTTGCTGCAGGAGAACCTCCGCGTCCGCTTCGTTGTAGACGGGCACGATGGAAGTATCGCTGCCGCTGCGGACGACCCGGACCAGGGGAACACCGGCCAGCTGCCGCAGCTGTGAAGCCAGCTTCTCCTGAATATACTGATTCATCAGGTTGTCCAGCTCACGTCCTCCGAAATATCCGTTGCCCCGCTTGATTGCCTCTTCATTTTTGTCAAAGACGATTTTGGCGATCATTTCCAGGACATCCTCGTCGCAGACCAGACGGCTGTCGTGGGTCTCGCTGTAGTTGCGGGCGATCTTGTTGAGATTGTGCTCCGCAATGCCTTTGAGGGCTTCCAGGGAGAGGGCATTGAAAACGACGATGCCGCCCCTGCGCATGATTCGTCCGATGAATTCAGGGCGGAAGCATTTCTCGCCGGATTTCTGATGGACCTCTGTGTTGAATTTATTTTTTACTATATTTTCAATCTCTTCCGTGGGTCTGCCCCTCCTGAGCATATCGGCAATCTCATACTGGCCGATATTGGAGGTCAGAACGAAAAAGGCCTTGCTGCCGGAGGCGGAGACGCCCCGCATGTCCGTGATGACGCCCTCGTCAAAGAGATTGAGGAAGGGGTCCCAGACGGCGGGATGGGCTTTTTCCACCTCGTCGAGCAGTACCACGGAATAAGGGTCTTTGTTGAGGTCATTGATCAGCTTGCCGCCCTCCTCGTATCCGACATAGCCGGGCGGGGTGCCGATCAGACGGGAGACACTGTGGGACTCACCGAAGTTTTCCATGCTGAAGGTGATCAGCTTGCGGGAGTTGGCATAGATCTGGGCGATCTGCTTGGCCAGCTCGGTCTTGCCGGTACCGGAAAGGCCGGCGAAGACAAAGACAGCGGCGGGGGCTTTTTTGTCCACCATGCCCTTCTGGATCAGATCCAGACGGCCTGCCACTTTGGCAACGGCCGCGTCCTGGCCCACCAGATTCTGTGAAAGCAGGTAGACATAGTCCTTGTCCGCGCCTGTTCCCAGGATAGTCTCGGCGGGAAGGCCGGTCTTGTCTGCCATTGATGCCGCCAGGTTCTCCTTGGTCACAGTGGGATTTCTCTTTCCCCTCATCTCGGCCTCTGCGGCTGTATCGGAGGCAGTCATGGACAGAAGCTGGATGGCCTTTTTGGGGAATCGCTGGGAAATCAGATAGTCGTTGGCCATGCGATAGGCGGTCTGGGCGATGCCTTTGGCGAACTCCACGCCGTATTCCCTGGAGATCTCAGGCAGCGCCTGCTCGATCATTTCCAGAGCCTCCTGTTTGCCCGGTTCCGCAACGGCGACGGGGGCGGCGCATGCCCTCAGCTGTTCTCCGTCCTTGTCCAGTTCTGTAAAATCAGTCTCATCCGCCACGATCATCAGGCGGTAGGTGTTGTGCTGCAGACGGCGCGCGATCTCGGCGCTGTGCGTCTTCATATATTTGGCGAAGCCCTCCAGGACATAGATCCGGTCCGGCTCGTCCTCGAAAAAGCGCAGAAGCTTCTGTACAGCGGGCTCGTAATCGGCGTCTTCCAGAGAAGAGAGGTCAAAACGGATGACCTGGATCTGCCGCAGACTGGGATAGCGCCCTGCCTTGAGTTCAGAGGCGATCATGTCAGCGACAGTGCTCAGTCCGATGCCGGACTCCCCGTGCAGCAGGACATTGCGGCCTTTTTTGCGGAAAAATACGCGCACGACAGCCTCGATGACATCACCGCGGATGATGACCGGACGCTTTTGCGAGCTCAGATTCTTGCACTCACAGATCTCCAGCGGAAGGACCGGCTCGATCACATCCGGTTCCCGGACACTCCCGATCACAGAGAGAATCTCCTCGGTCTTCATATGGAGGACAGTTTCAAAGAGATACTGGATTTTGGGCTGGTCACATCTCACAACAGCCGCAAGGATCTCACGCTCTCCCCCTCTTGTCTCTCCCATTTCCAGGGCGGCCTGTACAGCGGATTCCAGTACCTGGTCGGCTCCGTCTCCAAAACTTGAACGGACAGGCGGCAGCTCCGGGGCCAGACGGTCATCCTGCGGAAATGTATTCTGCAGGTAAGTGCTGATCTTGGTCCCGGTCGTGGCAACGCCCATTTTACGCAGGATCAGATGCGTATAACTCTCTTTGCAAAGGAGCATGGCCGCCAGCAGATGGGCGGGCTCCGCGGCTTTCTCACCGCAGCGGGCGGCGATGGCAAGGGCCTCACCGGTCAGATACTGGGCCCTGTCTTTCAGGCTCTCCATGACAAGGGCTCCGTCTTTGTCAAAGATCTCCACCTTGACTTTGGAAGCCCGGATGGCCTGATACAGCTCCTGGTATCGGAAAAGTCCGGTGAGTACAACACTCTCCGGCATTTTTTCCGCGTTTTCAAAAATCTTTTCCACCAGATCGGAGACGCCGGCTCCGTCCGGCATGTCGTCCAGCCAGTTTCCTACCGGCTCTCTGAAGAATTCTCTCAAAAAAGGATTGGGCTGGGAAAAGCCGGGTTCCAGGCAGGCCTCAAAGGCGACGCGGCAGTCGCGGACCCGGACACCTTCCGCCATAAAATTTTCCAGAAGACTGCGGGTGCGGGTAAGCTCCAGGCGGTCTTCCTCCGCCAGTTCCAGAAATTCCCTGCTCACAGTATCCACCGTGATCAGACTCAGCAGAATATCGGCTTCCCCCAGGAAGCGGAGTTTATCCCTTACCGACCGCTCCATGGCGTTGTCGAGCAGCAGTCCCAGAGAAGGCTTAAAGCGCCCTGTGTCCAGCTCCTGCATCCCGTTTTTCCACATAAGTCTCCTCCTTTCCGGCATCTCTTATGTCCGTCCTCTGCTCTGAGTATTTCTATGTATTCCGCGCTCTCGCAGGACTCCGCACATTCTCTTTTCCCGGTCTTTTTGTGCACTCTGCGCTCTCACAGTACTCCGCACATTCATCTTTTCTGATCTTTTTTACGCATTTTGCACGAATCTTTTTTACGCACTCTGCGCAAAAGATTTCCGCTTGTCCGTGTACGGCGCATTCAGTCTGCTTCCTTCATCGCCTCCCGGATCCTGCCGCTCAGTTCGGACGCGGACAGGACACGCAGACGGGGCTGCTCCACCAGTGTGTAATCCAGCACCTCCGCCAGAGCCGGCGGAATATCCGGCCTGAGGCTGCGGACAGGTCTGACCCGGGGAAAGGTCCCGTGCCCGGCTCCCCCGAAAAGGTCTCTTCCTCTTGGAGGCTGGCCTGTGAGCATGTAAAAGAGGATCGCCGCCGCGGACCAGACATCGACCTCCGGACCGCTGTAGCGGAAGTTCATATGCTGCTGCAGACAGGCGAAATCCTGTGTCCCGGTCGGTACATCCCCGACAGAGATTCCGGACAGGCCCGCCATTTCATACGCTTTCGAGAGACCCCAGTCACCCACCTTGATCTGCAGGGGTTCCGTGTGCCCCGCAAGGAAAATATTCCCCGGGTGAATATCCCGGTGTATAACCCCGTGCAGAGTCTCTGTTGCGCCAAGTATATTCTGCGCAGTGACCTGTGCATTGTGGGCATAATCCAGGGCGTCCAGTATCTGCAGTTCCAGGTTCACGCTAAGATTCACCGGCAGCTTTCCCGCGTAGCGCAGCCAGGATCGCTCGATAAAAGAAAACAGGCTGCCGCCGGCACAATATTCCTGAAGCATATAAAAACGTCCGTCGATACTTCCCGACTTGTACAGCCCCACGATATTGGGATGATCCAGCTGCGAGGCAATGTTCATCTCGCGCTGGAATTTTTTTATTTCCAGATTCTGGACCGTCGCCCGGTCCAGCATGACCTTGAGTGCCATGTGCCTGCCCGAAGCAAGCTCTTCCACCAGCCAGACCGAGCCGAAAGAACCCTCTCCGAGTTTCCGCAGAGACCGATATCCCTTCAGGCCGAAGGCTGAGACTTCTTTCTCTCTATTTCCGGACGATGGTGCATCTGCCAACAGGAATCGGAGGACGGCCTCCTGATTATGATCCATGCAGTGGGGGCAGATATTGACACCTTCCAGCCTGTCCCGCGCAGGAAAGATCCTCCCGCACAGTTCACACCGGCACTCCCCGGATTCCTCCTCCATAGAAGACCCGGCCTGCGCTTCTGAATCTGCATTTTTTACGGGAGTTTCCGCCTCTCCGGCAGACTCTTCTTTTCCTGAGGGAGCCTGCTGCTCTATGGAAGACTCCTCTTTTCCTGAGGGAGCCTGCTGCTCTATGGAAGACTCCACATTTCCAGGGCAAGCATCCAGGTTTCCGGAATACTCCCCGTCTCTCACAGGAGCTTCCTCCTGTCTGTCCGATGACTCTTCTTTTACGAAATCTTCCTGCTCTTCGGAAAGTTCCTCTGTCTCCTCATCGATAGAGATCCGAAAGCTGCACCTGCCGCCGATGGTAAAAATATCATCGTCCCTGAGCAGGGCTTCAGATACCGGCATTCCGTTCACACTGGTTCCGTTGGTGCTCCTGTTATCCCGGAGAAGGATCTGCTTTCCGTCTGAGATAAGCTGGCAGTGATATCCGGATACCGTCATCTCCCTCACAGTCAGGTCACAGCTCTTTCTCCTGCCTATCTGACATGTTCCTGTCCCCGGGATATGAAAAGAAAGACCTGCCAGAGGTCCGTCTATGCATTTCAGTGTATATTGACTGAACATGAGCTGCCTCCGTTCCTTTAGATACCGCCTCCCTGCCGGAAGGAGTAGTTTTGTGATATTACAGCGGAGAAAAAACGGCTGACGCAAAGAAACAGATATCCGCTGCTTTATCAGAAGAAAAGGATTCTTACCCCCTTTCTTTTTTATCTGTTTCCACCAAATATTCGTTTTTATTTAATCGAATCTTAAACATTTTTTATAATATCACACAACAATATAGAATTAAAGTAATGACTAAATATTGACAACCTTCTGTCGCCTTGTTTTATCATCTGCGGGCAGAACCATTGCCTTAAGGAGGCCATCCGGGCGGTATATGCAGTCTGAACTGAATGTATATTTATGCAGTATTGTCTTTTATTTTTAAACCTGCAGTTGTATTTTTCTAACTTAACTATAACGTCCTTTAAAACCCATGTCATTTTACTGGTAGTATAAATTTCAGGGCTTTGGTATTCCCTGGTTGAACGACGCTTTAGGATTTAGCCCCCCGGGCAGCGGAGCAATCCGTCCATACTTGTGGCCATGATCTTGCGTTCACAAACATGTATGATTAAAGCGACACGCTGCTTCGCGCGTCCCGCGTTCTCACAGAGCTCCACACATTCACATTCCCGAGCTTTTTTACAATGTCCTCACCTCTTTTGATAGATTCTCGAATGAAATAGTCCAAGTGGCATCAAAAAAGACCCGCCGGCAAATTCTTTTACAGAATCCCCGGCGGGTCAATTATCGATGTCTGAGTCTCAGCAGATGTAAGGCTTTACAATCTGCAATAAA
This sequence comes from uncultured Lachnospiraceae bacterium, assembly GCA_902777355.1. Lineage (GTDB taxonomy): Bacteria > Bacillota > Clostridia > Lachnospirales > Lachnospiraceae > CAG-791. The sequence continues at coordinate 7,612 of CACYTU010000049.1, forward strand.
CTAAAATCCGTTATTCAAATCCTACGGTTTATATGTCATCCTTCCTGCTGCTTTTTCTCTTGAGGAACAGCAGTGCCAGCAACAGAACCAGAGAGGCGCCGACGATCGATACCCACAGGGTAATATTGGTTTCATCGCCGGTTTTCGCACCGGATCTGTCTTTCCTGTGTCTGTGATGTTTGTCGGGAGTATCATCCTCCTTCTCCGGTTCGTCCTCTTTTTCTTCGTAAGTATTCGTGAATTTCATCCCGTCGACTTCTCCGCTCTCATCCGTCATGAAAGTCTGGAGGGCGATCCCGTCTTCAGCCGGCACCACCTTGATAGTCAGTTTATAGATATTTCTGTCATAGGAATATCCGGACTCACCGTTGTCGATCTCTTTAACCGTATACACGAAAGTCTGCCCGCAATGATTCTCATTAAAATACATCCAGCCGAACTCATAGCTGCCCGGCCCCTTGATGTTCATGGTCAGTGCGCCGGTTGACGGATCATGAGAAGCCTCTTTGTTATCCGGCATGGGGGCGGACGGATCCTGAGGGGTCATGCGGAATGTGAAAACCGAATCCTTCGGTGCTGTCCCGCTCTTTTCGTCGACGACTTTTTCGAGCGGAGGGTCATATTTTGCCGTCCCGGTATATACGTTATGGAAAGCGGCTTCTTCGGGTTTCCCTTCTTCACCGCCTTTTTCCATAAATGCATTAATGTCCAGACCGCCGTCCGCGGACTTTGTGACATACACATAAAGGTCATAGACAGCATCGTCGTAGGTGCAGTTGGTCTTCGAGCCCTTTTCCTGCGTGATCCGGTAATGGAATACTCCGGGTTTACTATAATTGAAAGTGAAAGTGCCCGTTCCCGGACCCTGGATCTGCAGGCTGGCGGTGTCGCCGTCTGCCCCTTCCGGCATCGGTGCGGATTCCACCTGTTTTGTCAGACTGATCGTATATGTCTCCGGCTCGGAAGGCAGTACCCCTTCCGCTGTGATCACTACCGGGATATCAACCGATTTGCCCGACTGGTTCTCCGCCGCATCTACAGCGGCAGTCGGAAGCATGCACATACACAGTAAGGCTGTCAATATCCCTGACATATACCGTCTGATTGTCTGTCTCATACGTTTCCTCCTCTGAAACCGCCGGTGCGGAATCATTATTCTCCGTTCATTAAAAGCTCAGTGTAAAAAAAAGATTTGTGTAAAAACCAGGTTAGTGCATTAATAATTTTTTAAACCAGCTGATTCGTAAAAATTATTCTTAAAAACCATTCGTAAAAGCGAACTAAAAAGTGCTCTTAAAAAGAATTCTTAAATTGGTTCTTAAAAAAAGAACTTAATAATCTCAAGAATAACTGCTTCTTTTCTGGTTGCTTCCGTGCTGCTTTAATTCCCTGCACTCAGTCTTTTTTGGCCGTTTTTTGACGGGGGATCATTTTCGTCAGGACGATCACCCTTGCATCCGTAAAATCGGAAGAGCAGGTGCTCAATGCCAGAAGCTGATCATCCGGGCTTATCGTTTCCAGTTCCTCATTCTTCAGCTGTGCCTTCTGCTGTGTGAAACGGGCAACGCCTGCCGAGTCATTGCGGAAAACATCCAGATTGAAGATCTCCTCTTCCGAGGCGGTGACCCTTATAAAGGCAAGAACCTTCAAATCGTACACTTTTCCCGGCAGAAGCAGTGTCCCTGTCGTATTTTTCCGGAAAAAGGACTCCTTTTCATAGAGGTCCAGGTCGCCGAACATATGGCTCTCCGACATGTGATGGCCGTACAGCAGATTATAGGGGTCTGAAAAATCCTTCTGATTGCGGCAGTCCAGGAAGATACTCCCGGCCAGCGCAAATCTCCCATATACATCCTTGTTTATATAGGACAGATTATTCTCGCCCTGAAGCACGGGATAATCAATCTTTGTCCCGTCCATCGTGATCCATGCACAGACATCCGGATTGATCTTCAGAAGTTCCTCGAAGGTCGGTCCATCCTCTCCGTCGGCAGAAGGCTTCAGTCTTTTCAGTTCCATCTGCACATCTTCCGCCGCCTGATAGACCTGATTATTATCCCACAGAGCATACACGGCATAGGCGCCGAAGAGGAACAAGACTATTATCAGCACAAGGCTCACAAGAGAATTCAGAAGTCTCAGGACCCTGCGCTTTTTTGACAGTTCGTCCATGAAAACGCAGCCTCCTACTCACCTGTCCCGTCCGTATGCCGGGCCATATTTGAGTCAGCATACGGACAGGATAGTTTTCCTTTTCAACAAATTTGACTATTTCAATAATCACTACATTAACCGGTGACCACTACATTAGCCGGTGACCACTACAATAGCCGGTACCAGCTCCGCTCAGATCAGTCCTCTGTCCTGCGGCGTCTGAAGATGACGATCGCGCCGACAGCCACAGCTGCCAGGATCATGACATAGGGAAGAGAATCAAGAGAGATACCTGTGTTGATCGTTGTCTTCTTGGTATTCTTGACTGCGGCGAGCGGGGTCTGGCGTTCTGCTACAGTTCCTGTATCGTCGGTATACTCGACAAGGTAGCCGTTTTCACCATTCAGCTCTTCTGTTGTAGGGGTCGCACTTTTAGCAATATGGCTTACATCCTCTACTACTGAGTAGGTTACGCCGACAGGAATCTTATTAAACTGAATCGTCTCGTCATGTTTGAGTTTGATCTCAACTTCCTTTGTGCCGTTCCATCCTTTTGCGATCGTTGTGGGATTGTCGGGATCCGAACCGCCAGTAATAGTAATATCAGAATTCACAGTCTTCGCGGCTGTAAGAGTGACCTTCATGGTAAAGTATTTCCCTGTATCAGCCAGGTTTCCTTCCACAGTCTTTTTGACTGAAAGGCTTGCATCTGCCGGATCACCACCAGGACCAGGCGGGTTGCCGCCAAGCACATATTTATTAGTGATTGTGTCAACTTTATCAGCATCAGGGTCGGCTTTTTCGACATTGGCCTCTACCGTCAGGCCTGTATGATCCTGATTATAAGCCACCAGAATAGCTACCTTGATCTCTGCATCAGTATCATAAGTCACGCCCTGGGAGGAGCCTTCTTTTTCTTTGATTGTGTAACGATAGACACCGACTTTGGTAAATGACGGATAATTGACCGGTATTTCATTTTTAAGACCGGTAACCTCAAAAGTGTTGTCATCACCTACGGTAATAGCAGTGCTGTCCGGGTTTGTGCTGTCAGCAGTCACCGTAAATCCCAGTGTCTCAGAAGGGAAGGTTTTACCATCGGTACTCTCATACTCCTTTTTAAAAGTAAAGGATCCCGCCTCAGTTGACGTCCCTTCCGCAAAGGCTGTCAGTGAAAGCCCTGCCATGAGGGCCGCAGTCATAAGAACCACTGTAATCCGTCTTATAATCTTTTTCATTCTTATCTCCTTTGTTTAAATGAAAAAATGTATTTAAATGAAAGACCTGTTAACTGCTTTCATTTCAGGGTTCCGGCTGTAAAGCCATATCAGGTACAGTTACTGGCCGGAATCAGACTTTACATTTGAAGATCGATCATTTATCTGCAGTGCGATCACTTGCAATTCGATCATTCATCAGAAATAAATCAGTCATTAGCAGCCTGATCATTCGTCAGCAGATCTGCGTCTTCTCATGAAGAAAGCGGCTGCAGCAACTGCCACGAGGGCGATGATGACGATATAAGGAAGGCTGTCCATGGAGATGCCTGTGTCGATGGTAGCCACCTTGTTGTTCGTGATCGTACATTCATCAGCATCACCGGCTGCAATATCGCCTTCCTGTATTGAGTATACAGCAGCATCATAACCCTCAGAAGTATAATCAGCTTCTGCAACGCTCCAACTCACGCCTTCAGGGAGGTTGGTGAAAGTAACTGTATCCTGATGCGCCAATTTAATCGATATTTCCTTAGTGCCGGTCCAGTTTGCTGCAATAGTCTGGTTATTTCCCGCATCTGATCCGCCGGAACAGGTAATGGTACTGTTAACTGTTTCACCGGAAGGTGCTTCTAAAGTAACTTTCACATTAAAGAGCTTAGTCTGGTCACCCATGTTTCCTGTCACAGCTTTGGAGATTTTAAGCGTGCCGCTCTTATATGTATTTGTAAATTCATCTGTCTTTCCTGATGCATTCGGATTATGAGATCCTTCGCAGTGAACAGCCGCCACGCGAATCTTACCATTCTGCTCAATTACTGATACAACAAGATACAGAGCGGTGTCATTATTGTATGTGACGCCGGCAGTCGTTCCTGCCTTTTCATTGAACTTATAGGTATAAATACCTACGGAAGTGTAATTGGGAAGCGTGATGGTAGCTTCTTTTTTTGCTCCATCAGATGTTGCCTCACCTTCTGTAAACTCAACCGTACCGATTGTAGGGATAGGAGCATTGTCTTTGGTAACACCGGCCGCGGCGTCTGTAACAGACTCACAGGTCAGGGAAGAGAATGAAAAAGTCTCTGCAGGACTTTTGCCGCCGTTTGCATCCTTAAACACTTTTGTAATGGTGATTGTCGAGGTATCTGAATACGCCGTATCCTCTGCCATTGCAGTCATGCTCAGTCCCAGGACCATTGTCAGGACCAGAAGCATTGCCATTAATTTCTTCATAGCGTCCTCCTTTTCGTTTTTTTAAACGAATTTTGATATGTGTATGGATCATGCAAATATTTATGTTTCAAATCACTTTATAAACTCCGGAGATGTGTCCCTGAGCCACATAAGCTGGCTTAAAACAGCTCTCGGACATTACACCGGGGAGTTTTATGCCTGATGATGGATATCATTATTTCGTACTTGTGGCTATCACCTCATGTTCACAAATATGTCTGTTCTCATATTCACAAACATGTATAGCCCCATATTCACAAATGTGTACGTTCTCATATTCATAAACATGTGTGCTTACAGCTGCCGTCTGCGAAGGATCGTGATCACCTTGCCCTTCACATTCCTTTTGGGGACGGGACCAAAGTCCCGGCTGTCAATGGCAGCTGACCGGTAATCGCCCAGCAGGAACACGGAATCATCCGGCACTCTGTAGGGATATTCGATTCCCGGCTTTGCCACGGTCGGATAGATGATCTCACCGGTCTGTGCTGTACCGTTTACAGTCAGGGCTCCGGTTTCATCCATATTGATCACATCATTTTCATTCGCTGCTATGCGGCCGATGTAGGGCTGCCCGTCTGCCGTGCAGATGACAATGTCATCCTTCTGGTATTTGCCCTGCAGGCGGAAGGCAATGATCAGGTCCCCGTCCTTGACGGAAGGAAACATGTTCTGTCCGTGCGCCTGCGTGATCACCAATACCTTTGTCAGGAAGATCCAGGCTGCGAGAGCTATGATGACCAGTCTCTGGATCAGCTGGATCAGCTCCGTATTGTATCTGGCATCCTCGAGCCGCCGCCGGATCACCGCCTCCGGTGTCCGGTCTTTTTTGATCTGTTTTTGTTTTGCCGCCATCGTTCACCTGCTCTCTGCAGGCCCTTCATGGCCGCTGCTTTTCTGGAACGATGCATCATGAGCAGAGGATGCGTTCCGGGAGAAGGTTTCATCCTGAGTGGGAGGGACATCCTTAGAAGGAGTATCACCTTCGTACCTCTTCCGGTATTCCTCCAGAAGTGTGTCGTACCGGACTCGCTCTGCCAGCAGAGCCTGCTCATACAGCATGTTCAATTCCCTGATTCTGTTCCAGACAGAGCGTTCGTCCAGACCGCCGATGAATTGCCGGCGGAATTTGACGCTGCTCAGCCAGTCTGTGATTGCCTGATGCTCCCTGGAGACCGGTTTTTGTCCCCGGTCTCCGGGATTGTCTCCAGGGTATTTTGCGGAAGAGCTCTCACTCTTTCCGACCCTGCCGCCCGCCGGGGCGGCTGTCTCCTGTGGATTCCCCCTGCCGTTTTCTTTCGGGAAGTCCATTGGTCAGACCTCCTTTCTGCGGCGGAAGAACAGTGCCGCGCCGGCTGCTGCCACTGCACCGAGCAGGAGTACATAAGGCAGGAAATCAAGATCTATGCCAGTGTCGACGATTGCTGTCTTAGTATTGGTAAAGGTGACCTCACCATCTACATTCGGAACTGTAAGGCTGTAAGCCTTTCCATTGAGCGTTCCTGAAAGTCCTGTTGCGGAAGTATCATAATTGTCCGCGTTTGTCTCTGTGATCGTCAAATTGTACCCTGAAGGAACACCCGCGATGGTGACAGATTCGTCCTTTTTCAGGCTGAAAGTGGCAGTCCTTCTGTCGTCGCTCAAAGTGACGCCGCTTCCTGACGGCTGTTTTTCAAATTTTGCATTATTGGGCAACTGGGCGGTAAATGTAAAGGTCTTATTGACATCCGCCATATTTCCGGTCACGCGTTTTGTAACTGTAATGTTAACGCCTACCTTCTTCCAGACCGCGTACATATCATGGTACTCTTGTCTCTCATCTGCGGCTACCTGTGAAACTCCTTTACCATTATGCTGACTGGCAGAATCATTTAATGTGTATTGCCCGTTTTCGTATTTCAGATAAAGTCTTGACTCATTCAGGTCAAGTATTTTTCCGGTAGGCGGGTGGCCGTCTGCACTTTCAGATTCACTTGTTGCAATCCTCGCCCAGCCCAGGAACTGATAGCCGGGGCGCTCCTCCGGTGTTGGAATGTCGACCGCTTCGTTAATCTTGATAGACTCATTCTGATGGAAGGATTTATGCCTCTCTGCACCTTCATCGGAGTAGTTCTCAAACCACCAGATATGCGTCGGCAGTCCGGATTCCGGTTCAGCATACTCCGCGCGGAGCTGGATCGTATATTTATACGAGCCCGGATTCTCGGGATCCTCCTCCTTGCAGGCTAATCTCTCGTCAACCGTGAAGGAATCGCCGGGAACAAGAGTTGTTCCTGTATCGACGTATTTCTGCTCATCCTCATTCCATTCCTGAAGGACCCAATGCTTGAATTCCAGGCCTTCAGGATCGGCGGGAGCGGTACATGCAGACTGAGCGGTAGCCTGAGACTGATCAGGGTAGGAAGAATCATCAACCGGCCGATTCGTACCGACATGTCCCTTGCCGTCATCAGCGGTATAGATCACATTTATACCGTCTGCGCCTTCCAGTATCTTGCGCCATCTGGCGTAAAGATCCAGCTTTTTGGTAACCCAGAAGCGTTTTCCTTCGCGATCTTTATTTACATTGGATTCCGGATTGCCATATTTGTTTAATTCCGTTGGCTGGGTCTTGTCATATAATGTTGTAACAGTAGTATTGTTTAATACAGTATCCGGGTTATACAGGGACGAGGGACTGAAGCCCGGATCCGTATACCAGCCGACAAACTCATAGCCGCTGCCTGGCCGTGTACCGGTCGGCGTACTCACCTTTCCCCCATACCCGACAAGGAAACTTGTGCTGACATTTTCGCTGCCCCACTCCAGAGACTCACCTTCTTCAACATTCGGATGAAGGAATACACGGTACTCCTCCTGCTGCCATTTGGCGTACACTTTTATACCACCGACAGGCATTGTATCCCATGTGTATTTTGTTGTGCATCCTTCATCCAGATACCAGACAGGAGCACCTTGATCATCTTGATTAAAAACATAGCCTTCTTGAGGGGCCGGTTTATAACTCTTATACTCCTCTGAAATCTTCGTTCCCTGAGGGATTTCCGGACTTTCATGCAGCAGTTGGTCTGCCCGGTTCTGAATCTGGTTGCCCTTGCCATCCACATAGTTGCCGTCAAAGTAGCTTATTTTGAATTTCTGACGGTTGTAAATATAATTCAGGTGGTAAAGAGTCGTACCGCCCTCCCTTGTCGTCCAATGGCCGCCCTGCCAGTTGGTTCCCGAATCGTCCTGACCCATTCTGGTGATATAGTCAAACCCCGGGTACTTGGGCTCATTCTGGTAATCATCCGTTGTATTACTGGAACGAACGGTCAGAATAGTTTCCTGGTAATATGTCTTACCATTGTGCGTGTGCAGTGTCTTTCCGGTGTAATCCTCACCTTCTACTGTCTCAAACCAGATGTGGTATCTCCAGTTATAATAATTGTCCGGAAAACGGATCACTACATAGTTGCCGTTTGCATCATTCGTCGCGCCCAGGATATTTTCATTCAGCTCCGTGATCAGGCCTTTGACAGTACCTGAACCCGAGCTGGTCGGGTTCGGTTTCAAGTGTGTCCCGACCATCATGACATAGCTGACGGCTTCACGACCATTTGCTCCTGTGATTTTGTCGTAGGTCGGCCATTTGCTGCTGATATTCTCTCCGTAATACGCACTCATTACGAAGTAGTAATAGGTTCTTCCACCAACAGTCTCAGACTGAACCGAATATCCGTTTACACTGGGGTGCTGAGTCTGATTGGAGTGCCAGGTGACCAAGCCATCGAGATCCCTTCCACTGCCCGAATTGTTGGCATAGTCGTACCCGTTATTCTGACTTCCGTTTCTGTAGAGATAGAACTTGAAATTGTACTCGATCCGGTCATAGTAGAGGTTCAGTACCGCATCGCCTTCCGGGGTAATAATCACCTGCTGGTTTTTGCTGGCATCTGTCACGCAAAAACCTGTGTAATGACCATTGGGATTCCCTTCATTGTCCCTCCCGACTCCGGTGACATAATCCTCATCTTTGTTCTCTACAGCAGTGTAGGGGATATTCGATCCGACCGCACCGTTTCCGACATAAGAAGCTTTGACTTCATAGCCCGTTCTGTCCTGGTTCTGAGTCCACATAATGACTGTATAGGGAGCTGTAGTATTAGGTATCCAGCTGGCGTAAACAGTTGTCTTTTGGGTCAGCTCATGGCCGAATTCAAACTGTCCTGTAGTAACTGTGGGATTCGCCGCATGCGCGTCCGCATGCTCCTTTGTGTCATACCATCCGCCGAAGGTATAGCCGTTCCGGACCATATCATCGTTGGGGCAAGGCTGCTGCGTAGTCTGGCCGGACTTGACGAACTGGGGCGCATTATATTTTGCACCCTTGCCGTTCTCGTCAAAGATCAGCCATGCACCTTTAACCGAGTTCACTATAAAGGTGACGTCCCCGTTTATTTCGATATTGGTGCCGTTATTGAAAATGTGATTGTCCGGGACGGAACTTGTAATATGCGATACAGAATCATCGTCCGCTTTCCATCCCTCAAAGTTGTGAATGTCGTCCTTGGGGGTGTAGGCCATATTGACTGTATAAGGAACAGAAGCTGTTCCATATTCAGTTGCCTTTACAGGTATGCCCACCATTCCCAGGGTAACATGCTCATCATTATCATCATTAGCATCTTTATAATAGACGTGATAAAGTTTGGTGACCGCGGCATAGAATTTCTTTTCCTCACCGCCTTGAATGGTCACACCTGCGGCCCATTCACGCACATCCTCAATAGTCTTCGCGCCGGACAAATCGTCTGTTGTATAGTCCTTTTTATCAGGAATCCAGCCGTAAAATGACGCCCCCTCCGGCAAGTTGCCCGCGCCGGGATCATAGAGGATATATTCCAGTTCTTTCGGGGTATCACTGTTCTTCACATACATGGTGGCAATTTTTGTATCGCCGTTATAGAACTCCACCGTCATTCGGGCTTCGGCAGCGGCGCCTTCATCCACCACGGCGTATACCGAGAATCTCTCCGCTGCGAAGCAGACCTTTCCGCTCTCACTGAGTTCAGCGTCCACGCGGTCGGCACCCTTCTCATCTCCCAGGTGAACGACACAGAATTTGCCTTCCACGGCCTGCGGAGTGGTAAGTTCCACCCGGACGGGATACCGGGGCTGCACTTTCTGTCCGTCTTTATCATAGAAAGTGATGTCGACGGCCTGTGTCCGGGGCTGTGCGTCTTCGGTCAGCTCCAGTTTTTCAGCGGCCTCTTCCCGCACCTGTGCCAGCTGCTCTTCTGTCAGCTCGACAAACTCGATTTCCATATATGTGCCGGCATCGAAGGCGCCGGCAGGAGCTTCGACGTGCACGTGCATGCCGTTAGCATCCAGGTCATAGGTTGTATCCTGCTCAGTCTCCACCAGATTGATGTGGATCCTGCCGTCACCGAGGATTTTGGCCTCTATCTCTCCGTCACCGCTTTTTGTGGTGTAGTAGACATAGACATGACCGTCTCCGTCTGTGATCGTACCGATCTCTTCAACCACATCATCACCGACTGTGACATTCTCAAAAGTATAGCCCTCGACTTCCGGAATATCCTCCGCAGAGATCCTGCCCGCCGAAAGATCTCCGACCGAATACTCGGTCGAAAGCTCATCACCCAGATACAGATCAAATCTGCTGCCCGGAATCTTTGCCTTTCCCTCGGTAGCAACGCCGATGTCGGAGAAATTGTCCAGTTCAAAGCTTGCGCCGGATGAGCTGATGTCCGCATCCAGGATCTCAGTCTTGTGGTTGTCCTTGACATGGACCACTTTCGATTTGCCGGGCTTGCTTACCTTTGTGTTCATGATGACCTGAACGGGTTTACTCGGTTCTACTTCTTTTCCGTTCTTGTCATAGAAAGTAACGTTGTAGGCCTTGACAGTATAGGAACCGCCTTCATCCTGGCACGCTGTGACCATCCTAAGGAGCTGTTCCGGATCGGTGACCTTTTTGACCTTCATCCGGACTTCTCCGTCAAAGGCATCCCTGTCTGCGATCACGGTGACATTCTTGTCGTGGAAAACAAGCTTGGAATCATCAGCTGTGTCAGAAGTAGCACCTATGAGTGCGTCCTCCCCTGCGGGGACTTCCGTTCCGCCTGCGATTCCGGTATCGTCAGCAGTCCCGGATGTTGCGGAACCAGTGGCTGTATCAGTTCCAGCCTCTCCGGTCTTCTCGGCTGCGGCGTCAGCGCTGCTGCCGTCCTTTGCGGAATCATCCGAAGAGCCATCCTGACTGTCATCTTTTTCCTTTGAGCCGCCTTCGCTCATACCTTCAGATGCGCTGTCAGAATTTTCTCCGTCCTGCTTATCCTCGTCCTTCTTATCTTCGTCCTTATCTTCCTCGGACTTGTCGGCTTCAGATTTATCTTCATCGGACTTGTCAGTTTCTTCTTTGTCCTCCTTTTCGGAGTCCTGGTCCTTGTCTTCTTCAGACTTATCTTCTTCGGACTTGCCGGCCTCTTCCTCGTCCTCCTTTTCGGAGTCCTTGTCCTCGTTATCTTTGTCTTCTTCGGACTTATCTTCTTCGGACTTGCCGGCCTCTTCCTCGTCCTCTTTTTCGGAGTCCTTGTCCTCGTTATCTTTGTCTTCTTCGGACTTATCTTCTTCGGACTTATCGGCCTCTTTCTTGTCTTCCTCTTCTGAGTCCTCGTCCTCGTCTTCTTCGGACTTGCCGGATTTTGCGTCGGCAATCCTGTCTCCGGATCCGCCTGCTTCTTCATCTGTTTCGCTTGCGGAAACTGTCACTGCCTTTGACTCGGACTTCTTTTCGGGCACTTTCTCAAACCATGCGATATACTCCACATTTTCAGCCTTCACTTTGATTTCGGCTTTTTTGGAGAAATCATCATCGTCCTTTGTCCATTTTTTGAATTTATAACCTTCTTTAGCAAGGGCCTTCACTTTGAACTCACTGCCCTTTTTGACAGTCTCGCGGATCTTGTCTTTCTCGTCATCGAGGTCTGAAGACAGAGCGACCTTACCGCCCTCCTTACTCTTGAATACAAGAGTAAATGTCTTCTCTTCCTCTTCTTTTTTCTTTCTTTCCTCTTCTTCTTTCTTCTTGCGCTCTTGCTCTTCTTTTTTCTTTTTCTCCTCTGCTTCTTTCTTTTTGCGCTCTTCCTCGTCCTTTATTTTCTTTTCTTCTGCTTCTTTCTTTTTAAGCTCTTCCTTGTTCTTTTTCTCTTCTGCTTCTTTCTTTTTGAGCTCTTCCTTTTCCTTATTCTTTTTTTCTTCTGCTTCCTTCTTTTTGAGTTCTTCCTCTTCCTTTTTCTTCTTTTCTTCTGCTTCCTTTTTCTTCTTCTCTTCCTCTTCTTTCTTCTTGCGTTCTTCCTCTTCCTTTTTCTTCTTTTCCTCTTCTTCTTTCTTCTTGCGCTCTTCCTCTTCTTTTCTCTTCTTTTCCTCTTCCTTCTTGCGCTCTTCCTCTTCCTTCTTCTTGCGTTCTTCCTCTTCCTTTCTCCTCTTCTCCTCTTCCTTCTTGCGCTCTTCCTCTTCCTTTCTCTTCTTTTCCTCTTCTTTCTTCTTCTCGGCTTCTTTGTCGTCATCTTCTTCAGCAGCAGAAACCACCGATGCGAACTGCATGGTGGATATAGGCAGCGGATGGAGGACCATTGTCGCGATAAGAAGGAGAGTTAAAACCTTCTGGATCCACCTTTTCTTTTTCATAACGTCACGTTCTCCTTTATAAATATGTCATTATTACCCGACTTTATTT
>CACYTU010000050.1 GCA_902777355.1 uncultured Lachnospiraceae bacterium
AATGTGTGGAGCATTGCGGGAGCGCCAGGGCGCGAAGCAATGCGGGTTTATTCACAAGTGCTTGTGAACACGAGACTATTGGCACAAGTATAAACAGCGGGCAGGCGGCCGCAGAGACGGATATGCCCGGGCTCTGCACAAAACCATACGGTCAGTCCATGGACTCCAGATGGTCCTGGAGGTCGAAATCCGGATTGGGATCCGCCCGGAACAGGGTTCCGTAATTGCGTCCCTGAACGACCTCGTGAATGACCTTCATGTGGCGGCTGTTTACGATGACCATGTCACAGCCGCTCTGTGTCGCGATCATGGCTGCCTGGAGCTTGGTGCTCATTCCGCCAGTGCCGCTGCTGCTGCCGGTCGTGCCCTTAGCCATCTTCATCAGGTTCTCGTCCAGCCTGGGCACGTACTCGATGAATTTCGCGTCCGGATTTACCCTGGGGTCATCCGTGTACAGGCCGTCGACGTCGGATAAGAGGATGAGCAGGTCCGCGTTCATGAGGGAGGCGACCATGGCGGAAAGGTTGTCATTGTCACCTACAGAGTACTCATAAGTGGCGACGGAGTCGTTCTCGTTGACAATCGGGATCACGTCGAACTTGAGCAGCTCATTGAAGGTGTTGCAGAGATTATATTTGCTTAAGGGATCTCCTATCGTGTTCTTGGTCATCAGAACCTGACCGGAAATCTGATTGTAATCGGTAAAAAAGCGCTGATAAGTCATCATCAGACGGGCCTGTCCCACGGCGGAACAAGCCTGTTTGACTGTGATCGGGCTGTCCTCAGCCAGAGTGGCGCCGGCATGTGTGCGCCGGATGACTTCCCTGCCCACAGCTGTGGCTCCTGAACTTACCAGGATGACATCCTTTCCCCGGTTTTTCAGATCGCTCAGTTCGCGCACGAGGACGTCGATCTTGTGGTAATCAAGCCTTCCGGTTTCGGAATGCAGAAGAGAGGATGAACCGACTTTGACAACGATTCTTTTGCGGTCGCGAAGTCCGGCCCTGTAGGACATGTTTTCGCCGGCATCAGGGGAGGAATGGCCCTGATCCATCTGATTCCCGGGGCAGAGTCCATCCTCTTTAAGCAGACCATCAGCATGTCCCGGGGCTGTGTTTCCGGACCCGTAAGATGCTGTGATCTTATCTCCGAGGATTTCCAGATCGTCATCCATGGCAGTATATGTGGACTGAGTCTTTTCCATGATAATTGCAAAGCCTCTCTTTCTGAATTTTGTATCTTCTAAATTCTGTATCTTCTGAATTCTGTATCTTCTGAATTCTGTATCTTCTGAATTCTGTATCTTTTGAATTCTGTATCTTCTGGATTCTGTATCTTCTGAATTCTGTATCTTCTGAATTCTGTATTCTTTTAAATTCTGTATTTTTTAAATTCTGTATCTTCTAAAATCCTGTATCTTGTAAAGCTTTTATCCGGATACGATTTTTTCCGAATCAGACTTTCTCTAAAGAGTTTTTTAAGTGACAGATCATTTTGCCGGCGGCATCGTCATTCCTGTGATGAAAAAGGCGCAAATTTGGCGGCGATCGCCTCCGCGACCCGCATGCCGTCCATGGCGGCAGACATGATTCCTCCGGCATAGCCTGCGCCTTCGCCGCAGGGATAAAGGCCCCGGACACCGACAGATTCCAGCGTGCTGCCGCGGGGAATCCTGACCGGAGAAGAGGTCCGGCTCTCGATCCCCGCCACGACCGCATCGGGTCCGCTGAAGCCTTCTATCTTTTTTCCGAATTCTTCCATGCCCTCGATAAAATCCGCAGTCAGCTGGTCCGGCAGAAGGATGTGAAGAGGAGCTTTTACGCATCTGCCCTTTGCCCATGGTGCTTCAAAGGCCTGGCCGCCATTCTTATTATCATTGTCTGATTCATACGAGCCGGCTGTATATGAGCATGTCCCGTCTTTGCCGGTCTCGTTTAAGCCGGCCTTCCCGGGAAAAATTCCGCTGTGGCCATTGGAATCGCAGGCTGATCCGGCAGGTGCCCGGTCATGGGAATCAGAATTGTATTCTGTCCGGAATTCGGAATAAGACTGTACGGGGATAGATCCTTTTCCCATTAGGAAAGTCTTTTTTTCAAGGGAACGCTGAAATCTCATGCCGGCCAGCACATGGGGATCCCCGAATTCCTCCTGACCGACAGTGATCACGACCGCGCTGTTGGCCCAGCCGCTGTCTCTCTTCTCGTCACTCATGCCGTTGACACACACGTGTCCCTTTTCCGATGAGGCGTTGACAATGTATCCTCCGGGACACATGCAGAAGGAGTAGACACCCCTTCCGGAAGAAGCGCGCGCCGTCAGTTTGTAGGGCGAGGCGCTTAAGCCCAGTTTCCCGAGTTCTGCGGGGTCGGAAATGCCGTACTGACTCTGGTCGATCAGACGCTGGGGATGCGCGACGCGAAATCCCACTGCGAACTGTTTCTGCTCCATGGGGATTCCTTCCCTGAATATCTCTTCCATGGTGTCTCTGGCACTGTGGCCTATGGCCAGGACGACGGCGTCTGCAGGCATAAAGTCAGACGGACCGCTGTCGTCGCCGGATGTGCGGATTCGGATGCCCATAAGCCTGCGGAGACCTGTATTCTCACCGCCTGCATTATCATCTGAAAGATCCGAAAATACAAATTCTGTGCAGACTGTGTTGAAGCGGACCTCCCCGCCGGCGGCCTCGATCCTTTTTCTGATATTGGGAATGACCCGGCGCAGCCGGTCTGTGCCTATGTGGGGTTTACTCTCGTAAAGAATGGATTCCGGGGCGCCGTTTTCCGCGAAGATTCTCAGGACCTGGTCCGAACGTCCCGTCTTGTCATTGATCTGGGTATTGAGTTTTCCGTCTGAAAAAGTACCGGCACCGCCCTCTCCGAACTGGACATTCGAAAGAGGATCCAATACTCCTGTCTCCCAGTATTTGAGAATGTCTTCCGTGCGTTCTTCCATTCTTCTGCCCCGCTCGAGCAGGACAGGGCGGTA
Organism: uncultured Lachnospiraceae bacterium; assembly: GCA_902777355.1. GTDB lineage: Bacteria > Bacillota > Clostridia > Lachnospirales > Lachnospiraceae > CAG-791. The sequence continues at coordinate 2,989 of CACYTU010000050.1, forward strand.
CCCGCGTTCTGAGAGGAAGAGGGCACAGAAAAGACCTGCCGGACCGGCGCCGATGATGACCGGCCTGTGCTGAAGCTTTTCAGTTCCCGGACCGGGAAAGCGGTAAGCGGAACCCGGACTGATGATGACATTTTTGTTTTTCAGTCTCCTTACCAGAGAGGCCTCTTCTTTGGGCTTCATGCCCGTTTTCACATCCACAGTGAAAATATCCAGAAGCTGTGGCTTTTTGCGGGCATCTATGGAATGTCTGACGATTTTAAAATTCAGACTTCGGCTTCCGGTTCGCAGGGTTTTTCTGATTTTTTCTTCGAGAGCTCCCTGGGAATGTCCGCATGGAAGCTTGATCTGTGAGATTCTGATCATGCTGAACCTTCATGACTGGGTGAAATAAAGGGTGAACTGTGAATACATGGAGCGCTGTGCCGTTTCGCGCTGCACAGTTTAACGCTGTGCCGTTACGCGCTGCACAGTTTAACGCTGTGCCGTTACGCGCTGCACAGTTTAACGCTGCGCTGTTTTGCGCGTGCTGTTTAAAGTTGCGCTGTTGAAATTTGTGCTGTTTCGCGCGGCCCGCACTCAATTAAAGCAATTTTCGTTGGGAATACTGCGCCGCCGCGGATCCCGCCTGGTATCCTGATGACATGGCCCACTGCAGGTTATAACCGCCGCATCTTCCGTCCACATCCAGCAGTTCCCCTGCCAGATACAATCCGGGGCAGCAGACAGATTCAAAGCCGTCACTTACCTCTGAAAGAGGGACTCCGCCGCAGGTCACCTGCGCGTTTTCAAAGGACCGCACATTTGTGACCCTGAGGTCGAAGGCGCGCAGTTTTCTGATCAGACCGGCCAGCTCTTCATCAGACAGCCTTCTGGCCTTCATTTCAGCCTGAAGCCCCTCTGACGCGAGGAGAAAATCGATCACCTTCCGGTGAGCCAGTCCCAGCAGAAGATCCGAGAGCATCTGCTCCCTGTTTTCAAGAAGCCTCGAGGCTGTTTCTTTTTCAAATTGCTCCTGTGTAAATTCCGGAAGGAAATCGATACGGGCATACAGCGCCTCTCCCCTGTCCAGGATCCGGGCGGCCCTGCCGCTGATCTGGAAGACGGGGATTCCCGAGATGCCGTAATCAGTCATCTGCACTTCGCCATCCTCGAGAGTACTGCCAATCATATTTTTGCTGCTGTCCACAAGGCAGACAGATGCATGGCATCGGGCTCCTGCCGCGCGTTTCAGCCAGGGACAGTCACAGACGAGCTGTGTGAGAGCCGGATAGAGAGGAGTGACGTGATGGGAAAAGCCCCTGGCCATTCCATATCCGTCGCCGTCGCAGCCAAAAGAAGGCCCTGCCAGCCCTCCGGTACAGAGGATGACGCAGTCACAGTCAATCATCCCCTGCAGGAGTTTCTCCCCCGCCATGGGAGCCTGACCTCTGCGCTTCTCTTCTCTTCTGCTTCCGGAAAAATTCTTTTTCCCCCTGTTTCTGCCGGAAAAAGACTCTTTTCCCCGGTTTTTGCCGGAAACAGCCTCATTCCCCAGAGTCCTATCGGAAAAAATCTTTTTCTCCCGGTTCCTGCCGGCTGAAGCGGCCGCGTGAGAAGCCTTTGCGGCAGGGAGGCTGTCTGAGGGAACGGAACTTTCATAGCTGATCCGAAAAAGACCGGACTCTTCTGTCTTCCCGATACTGCATACTTTTGTCCCGGTCATCACATGAACCCCAAGATTCCGCATACATTTTTCCAGAGCCCTCACGACGGTTTCCGCCTGGTCGGTCCTGGGATAGACATAGCCGTCCCGCTCATGGACAGGTACGCCGAGGTCACTGAAAAAACGGATCAGATCATCGCGGGAAAAACGTTCCAGCATTTCCATGACCCGGCTGCCGCAAAGATCTCCCGACGAGGAGTGATAGCAGGTTCCGTCTATATGTAAATTGGTGAGATTGCATTTTCCGTTGCCGGTCGCATACAGCTTTTTGCCGATCTTTTCATTTTTTTCCAATAAAAATACGGTGCACCCGGCGCGGGCGGCTGCAATGGCCGCCAGACAGCCCGACGCACCGCCGCCGATGACGGCAACCTGTCCCGCTTCTCTTTCTTTCATGATTCTGATTCCGTGTGTGTTTAATACAGTCATCTGCTGCTGAGGTCTGATAGTATACCGTTGAGCGTCTGTCATTAAGCCTGATATCAGACCGATGAACTGCCGCACTCCTGCCCGGTATTATACCGGCAGTCTTCTGCCCGGAGGCCTGCTATCATTCCCTGGGAATGCCGAGCTGTCCCAGAATATTCTCCTGCTTTTTTTCCATGCGGCGGGCTTCTTCAGGAGTCATATGATCGTAGCCGCACAGATGATACATGCTGTGGGCTGTCAGGAAAGCAAACTCACGGCGGACACTGTGGCCGTATTCCGCAGCCTGTTCCCAGACACGATGGGCATTGATCACGATGTCGCCCAGCTGCAGTAAGCCGGTATCAGGGTCAATATAATCCGATTCGCTTTCTTCCACTGCGGAGAAATCGCTCTCCCGCTCAAAAGGAACCGCCGGAAAAGACAGTACATCCGTAGTCCTGTCTATTCCGCGATATTCCAGATTCATGCGATGGACTTCATCCGGGTCAGTCACGAGCAGGAAAACCCCTGCGTCGTAGGGGCAGCCCTCCGCGTGGAGTACCGCGCCGCAGATACGTTCCGCAAGTTCCGCGGCGTCAAAATCAAATTTTTTTCCGTCCGGACCCTCGGTGAGGATCTCGGCTTCCAGTGTATATTCCATTTATTTTATTCCCGTTCCGGTCTGAAAAACCTGTTCAAAGCAAAGCTCTGTAAAGAAAAAAGCAGTTGAAAGAAAAAAACGGTTAAAAGAAAATATTTAAAAATATTCAGGAAAAGACTGTTCAGAGAAAAAATCAGTGTCAGTTCTCTGCAGTTTAAACTTTATAAAAAAGAAATCTTTGTCAGGTCTTCACTGCTTTCTCCTGACCCTGTCGTGACCGCCTCTGTCGGCCCGGTCACCCCGGCTTTCATTCCGGTTCTCATTGCGATTGTCGAATCTGCCGCGTCTGCCTTCTCCCGGACCCGGACCTGCATTGATCCCTGCCGCATGATCCTGGCGCTCTCTGCTCCTTCGGGCGGCGGCCAGTTCATAGTCTTCATAGGCTTTGACGATCTTCTGAACGAGCGGGTGACGGACGACATCGCGGGCATCCAGTGTGATGAAGCGGATACCGTCCACATTTTTCAGGACAGCCATAGCCACATCCAGGCCCGAGCGTCTGTCCGGGGCAAGGTCTTTCTGGGAGGCATCGCCCGTGATCACGGCGTGTGAGCCGAAACCGAAACGGGTGAGGAACATCTTCATCTGTTCGGGTGTCGTGTTCTGCGCCTCATCCAGGATGATATAAGCATTGTCCAGAGTACGCCCCCTCATGTAGGCCAGGGGAGCGACCTCGATCAGGCCCTTTTCCATATTTGCCTGGAATTTTTCGGCTCCCATAATCTGGTAAAGCGCGTCGTAGAGAGGACGGAGGTAAGGATCTACTTTGCTCTGAAGATCTCCGGGCAGGAATCCCAGCTTTTCACCCGCTTCGATCGCGGGGCGGGTCAGGATGATGCGCTCCACCTCACCGTTCATGAAGGCGGTGATGGCCATAGCCATAGCCAGAAAAGTTTTACCGGTTCCCGCGGGTCCGTTGGCGAAGACGATCAGGTTGTCCCGGATGGCGTTGATGTAACGCTGCTGTCCGACTGTCTTGGGCCGCACAGGCTTTCCGCTCACAGTGTGGCAGATGATATCACTGTCCATCTTCTGAAGCATGCCGGGTTCCGCTTCGCCCTTCATCTCAAGCGCGTAGTCCACCTGCTGGGAAGTGACGGCAGATCCATGTTCCGACAGGCCGGCCATGTCCTCAAGAAGGACAACGGCAGCCTCGACATTTTCCTCTTCTCCGATCACTTTCATTGAACCGTTGCGGGAGACGATGCTGACCTGCAGCTCTTTTTCTATTTTGCGCACATAAGAATCCTGCATTCCGAAAATATCTCTTTGGATTTCAGCGCTGAAATCCAGTTCTTTTTCCATAAAGCTCCTCTCTGAACTCAAAAGCCCTTTCCGGGCAGTGTCAGGTAAAAATAATGTAAATCACTGTTCCCTATAATAGTAAAACTATGTCCTGCATGCAAGGATAATCTTGCTTCATTACACTGGCCGTGTCATTGAAAAGCCCCGTCAGGTAAAAAAGCCCCGATGCGGAATCATACCGCACCGGGGAACAGATCAGATGTGGACCGCCCCGCTTATTTCCCGTTTCTGTATCGGGGGAAAAGAGAGGCGGGTCTGAATACATGAATGAAGCAATTATCACTTGGCCGGTCATGCCTGCTGATCAGGCTTTTCCGGACCCCTGTCTTTTATATCAGGCTTTCCCGGACAGGTACTCGTCGATTCCCTTTGCGGCCGCCTTGCCGGCGCCCATGGCCAGAATGACAGTCGCTGCGCCTGTGACGGCGTCACCGCCCGCGAAGACGCCTTCCTTGGAGGTCTGGCCGTTCTCTTCGTTTGCGACGATGCACTTGCGGCGGTTGATGTCCAGACCCTGGGTCGTGGAAGCAATCAGAGGGTTGGGGGAAGTGCCCAGGGACATAATGACCGCGTCGCATTCGATATAGAACTCGGAGCCGGGGATCTCGACTGGGCTGCGTCTGCCGGAGGCATCGGGCTCGCCAAGTTCCATGCGCAGGCAGGTGATTCCCTTGACCCAGCCCTTTTCATCCGCGTGGATCTCAACGGGATTGGTCAGAAGGTTGAAAACGATACCTTCTTCTTTGGCGTGGAGAACTTCCTCACGTCTTGCGGGCAGCTCCTCCTCGCTTCTGCGGTAGACGATATGGGTCTCGGCGCCCAGACGCAGGGCTGTTCTGGCGGCATCCATTGCGACGTTGCCTCCGCCGACGATGACAGCCTTTTTGGGCTTCATGATCGGGGTTCTGGAGTCATCGCTGAAAGCCTTCATCAGATTGCTTCTGGTCAGGTATTCATTTGCGGAGAAGACACCCATGGCCTGCTCGCCGGGGATGTGCATGAACTTGGGAAGACCGGCGCCGGATCCAATAAAGACGGCGTCAAAGCCCTCTTCCTTCATCAGGGCGTCGACAGTGGTGGACTTGCCGATGACACAGTCGGTCTCGATCTTGACACCCAGTGCCTTGACGTTTTCGATTTCCTTCTCTACGACTGCGTCCTTGGGAAGACGGAACTCAGGGATACCATAGACCAGAACGCCGCCTGCCTTGTGCAGGGCTTCGAAAATCGTTACATCATAACCCATGCGGGCCAGATCGCCTGCGCAGGTAAGTCCGGACGGGCCGGATCCGATGATCGCGACCTTTTTGCCCTTGGGAGCCGCGTCGGTGGAGGGTTTGATGCCCATCTCGCGGGCAGTGTCGGCGACATAGCGCTCCAGCTTGCCGATCGAGACGGCTTCGCCCTTAATACCGCGCACGCAGACGCCTTCACACTGGGATTCCTGAGGACATACACGTCCGCAGACAGCGGGAAGAGCGGAGGAAAGGCTGATCACATCGTAAGCGCCCTTCACATCGCTTTCTTTAACCTTCTGAATAAATCCGGGGATGTCGATAGAAACAGGGCAGCCCTGGACACAGCGGGGATTCTTGCAGTTCAGGCATCTTGCCGCTTCGGCTTCCGCCTCTTCTTTATTGTATCCCAGACATACTTCTTTGAAATTTGTGGCACGGACTTTGGGATCCTGCTCACGGACCGGGACTTTAACCATCATATTTGCTGCCATAGTCTTTTTCCTTCCTTGTATATTCGAGAGCTGTTCGAGAGCTTTTGCAGAATCCTTGTATCAGCTGCAGTTTCCGCAGCCGCCGTGGTGGGTGTCGCCTTCCTTGGCGCGAAGGAACAGACGCCCCTCTTCTGTCGCGTACATGCGGGAACGCTGCATAGCCTGATCGAAATCTACGAGGTGGCCGTCAAACTCGGGACCGTCCACACATGCAAACTGGACTTTGTCGCCTACCATCAGGCGGCAGGCGCCGCACATGCCGGTTCCGTCGACCATGATGGGATTCATGCTGACTATGGTCTCGATGCCAAGCTTTTTGGTCAGCAGACATACGAACTTCATCATGATCATGGGGCCGATCGCTACGACGCGGTCAAAACGCATGCCGTCGTCGTAAAGCTTCTGGAGGGCAACCGTGACATTGCCATTGATGCCGTAGGAACCGTCATCCGTGCAGATATGCAGGTTGGAGACAGCGCGCATCTCATCTTCGAGGATAATGATGTCCTTTGTCTTGGCACCCTGGATGCAGTCGACAGTCACGCCGTTATTGTGCAGCCACTTCAGCTGGCAGTAGACAGGAGCTGTTCCGACACCGCCTGCGATGAAGCAGATCTTCATTTTCTTGAGTTCTTCGATGGGAAGTTCTGTGAGATCGGAAGGTTTTCCCAGAGGTCCTACGATGTCATGGAAGCTGTCGCCTTCATTCAGCTGAGACATTCTCTGTGTCTCTCCGCCGACCACCTGAAATACGATCTGTACTGTGCCGTCCGCCGGATTATAATCACAGATCGTCAGCGGCACTCTCTCTCCCTCATCATCTACACGAACGATCAGGAACTGGCCGGGAAGCGCGTTTTTCGCGATCCGGGGAGCCTCCACGTCCATCAGAAAGATGTTCGGAGCAAGATTTTCTTTTTTAAGAATCCTGAACATGTTTTCCTCCTACTCTGAATACAGGAAGTTCTGTAAAATATTATCATATCCATGCTGACGGATTGTGCAGATTCGGGCAGCATATATGCCGCCCCTCTGATACAGGGTCTGTTCTTTCTGTCTGGAAAACACTCAAAAACCAAAAAGAGGAACTCCCGATCCAGGCTCAGGCTCCTTAGAAAGCAGCGGGAAAAGCCTCACGGATAACATGTATACAATAATACACCATATTGTGACAGACTTAATCCGAAAAATCAATATTAAATATTAATTGATATATTCATTCCTGCGAAAACAGAAAATCCTGTGGCCATTCAAGACTCGCTCGCGAGGCTTGCGCGCCGAAGAATAATAATCTGTCACTGCTAATAGTGCTGTCACTGCAAAACAGTGGTTTTATCTGATTTTTGTGATTATATCTGTTCTTAAGCGGCTTCAGCCGTTTTCACTTTCCAGAAATGCCTCAAACTCAGGCATGGTCATGAGGACCTGTCTGGCACGGGTACTGCTCTCCTCGCTCACGACCCCGGCTTCCGCCAGCTGATCCATGATGCGGGCAGCCCGGTTGAAACCGATCTTGAAGACCCGCTGCAGCAGGCCTATGGAGGCTTTGTTCTTTTCAATGATAAACTTTCCTGCCTCGGCAAAATACTCATCCCGTCCCGGATCGGATTTGATCTCCGTCCCGCCCGGGCCGGGAGGACCGCTGACCTGGATCTCCTGGATCTGGCGGTCCACTTCCTGATCATGAGATTCGCTCTCGTTGTGGGAAGTGATGTATTTGACGACATCACTGACCTCTTCATCGGATACGAAAGCACCCTGGATCCGTCTGGGCTTCTGATAATACTGAGGGGAAAACAGCATGTCGCCTCTTCCGATCAGCTTCTCGGCACCCGCCATATCCAGAATTGTCCTGGAATCCACCTGACTGGAGACTGCGAAGGCAATCCTGCTGGGCATATTGGCCTTGATCAGACCTGTGATGACGTCGACAGAAGGACGCTGGGTCGCGATGATCAGATGAATACCCGCCGCGCGGGCCAGCTGGGCCAGCCGGCAGATGGCGCTCTCCACTTCGCTCTTGGCAACCATCATCAGATCTGCCAGCTCGTCGACTATGATGATAAGCCTGGGCATGGGATCGTACTGGGGTTCTCCGTCCTCATTGAGGTATGTCTGTGCCAGTGTATTGAATCCGTTGAGATCGCGGACTCCCGCCGCCGCGAACAGCTTGTATCGCTTCTCCATCTCTGCCACTGCCCAGTTCAGGGCAGCCGAAGCCTTTTTGGCATCGGTGACCACGGGAATGATCAGATGAGGGATGTTTTTGTAGACACTCAATTCCACGACCTTGGGATCGATCATCAGCATCTTCACATCATCGGGAGAAGTACTGTAGAGAATACTCAGAATGATGGTATTGATGCAGACGGATTTACCGGATCCGGTCGCTCCCGCGATCAGAAGATGGGGCATTCGGGCTATATCCGCCAGGACTGTTTTGCCTCCTATGTCCTTGCCCACCGCGAAGGGAAGTGCCCCCTTGAAACTCCTGAAATCTCTGGTTTCCATCAGTTCACGCAGATGAACAGTGGTCTCGTGTTTATTGGGAACTTCAATACCGATGGCTGACTTTCCGGGAATCGGGGCTTCGATACGGATATCTGTCGCCGCAAGACGAAGCTTGATGTCATCGGAGAGGTTTACGATCCTGCTGACCTTGACACCCCGTTCCGGCTTGAGTTCGTAACGTGTGACGGAAGGCCCCTGGCTGATATCCGTGATCTGGACCTGGACTCCGAAAGTCCGCAGGGTGTCCTCCAGTTTTTCGGCTGTTTCCCTCAGTTCCCTCTCTGTCTCCACATTGTTCTTACCGCTGCCCGATACCAGAAGATTAAAGGGCGGATGTTTGTAGGATGCGCTGCTGGGACGGGCGGTTCGTCCGCCGGGCCGGGCTTTTCCGGCCGTCTTTTTGTCCTCTCTGTGGATGGTGATTTCACGGACTGCATCATTAGAACTCTCAGACCCGCCAGCCTCTTCAGGCATCTGTCCCTTTCTGCTGCCGGCAGAGGCAGAAGCTTCGGAAAATACTGTCAGGTCAGAGTCAGGACCGCTGCCTCCCCGTTCCGGATCCGTTTTCCCTGCTGCTGCCCCTGTTTGTCCGGGGACCCGGTATGGACCTGTATGTCCGGAATCAGAACCATCGCTTTCAGGTGTTCTTCCGTCGCCGCTCTGGCTGCTGAGCGGATCAACCTGTAAGCCATCATGCAGTCCGTCGGCACGGGCAGGATTCCCGGTCAGATTATCCGGAGTATAAAAGGCGCTGATCCTCTCATGGCCTGAACCGTCCGCAGACCGGGTACCCGGCAGAACAGCCGGCTCATGATGACCGGAAAAAGCACCGCTCAGATCAGACGAATCGTCAGTGTCCACATCCATATTGTCGTAATGAAGACTGTCGGAATGCTGGTTCTGCAGGTCGGAGCGCAGAAAACGTGTGCCCTCAGGATCTGGTAGAACTGACCCGGATCTGTGGCCTGCATGGGTGACAGATCCATTTCTCCCATGGCCGGAGGGAATAGTAAAGGCCTCCTGCCCTTCTTCCGGCAGGATCAGGATCTCATGGATATCCCTGGATTTTCCGCTGCCGTGGTGGTTCCTGCCGGAGACAGAGGAGATTCTGCTCCTGGCTGCCCTCCCCGAAGAACCGGTCCCGTGAGGATTCCTGTCAAGACGAGTGTGTTCCAGATCCATGGAGGCGTCGCCGGGACGATATTTTCTTCTTGTTTTTGTTTTGCCCTGGCTGCGGGAAGGCAGATCTTCCCGAACGGCATTGAGTTCCTCTTCTTCCTGCCGGCGGAGAATCCTCTCAGTATCTCTCTCCAGCCGCTCCTCTTCTCTTCGTTCCCGCTCCTCCATCCTCATCTGACGGAGCATGGCACGCCGCTCGGCAAAGCCCGGACGCCCTTCTTCCTGCATCCTGCGGTTTCGTTCCCGCAGGGCGGCAGAAGGAGAAAACTGAAGCAGGAGCATCACCGCTATGACTGTCAGTCCAAAGAGGATCAGATAACTGCCGATCAGCCTGAAAGCATAGTAGAGCAGCGAAGCCAGGGCACCCCCTGCGAGACCGCCGCCCCGGTGAAGTCCGGCGCACAGAGCAAACGTCTTTCTGACACTGAACTCCAGCTCAAGCGGATTCTTACCGATAGAATGCAGATGCAGGTGGTCGCCGGTTCCAATGATCAGGAGGATCAGAAAGACGGCAAAGAGCCTGACCGGCATCTTTCTTCCCCCTCTTCCGGTGATCATAAAAAAGAAGACTGCAAAAAGATAGAAGGGAACGAACCAGGATGCGATTCCGAATAGTCCGAACATTATATCCTTGAGGACCAGTCCTACTCCTCCTCCGAAATTCAGGAGAGACAAAAAGAGAAAAGAAGAGATAATGAGCAGCACAACAAGCGTGATGTCATCTCTGACTTCACGCTCTCTGGCCGCCTTCTCCCTTATTGCCTGCTGCTTTGCCGCAGCCTTGCGGGCAGCTGCAGCATTTTTGGTGCTTTTGGAAGAAGTGGTTTTTTTCTGCCTGCTGCCGGAGGAGGCGGATTTCCTATTACCTGCCGCTGCTTTTCCCTTACCTGAATTTGCACCCGCAGTCCCCGTCCTGCCCGAGGCTTTACTCCCTGTATTCTTCGTCCTGTTTTTTGTGCTCTGTGCCATGAATCTCCCTGTACGATATAGTTGAAAAACGCCGCAGCTTTGGGCCGCATGCCTGCAAAAGAAGCAGGCAGGACTCAAAAATACGGCAATAATCAGATGTCGAAATCATCATCCTCAGAGATTTCAATATCGAAATGATCCTGTTCTCCGGGAATATCCCATGAGTCCGCAAGATCAAATTCCATGCGTGTGTGTGTTCTGCGTTTTGGTACCGGAAGCGGATTTTTTAAATATCTGCCGTTTTCGGTATCCTGAGGATCGAAAGTAACTCTGTTTTCCGGAAGCACCATATCCCTCCTGTCCGGTATAATCACGAAGCCGCAATGAAACGGGTCCGTATTTTGTGATTGTATCCCATGACTGTTCCCGTGTCTTGTCCTTGTGGCTGTTATACGAAGTCACAGTTTTTGCGCAATAAAGAATAAATACATGGCAGCTTTATGCCCAGGCACAAAGCTGCCGAAAATGTCGAGATCAGAAACCGGAGACCGAATCATAGATTACAAACTGGTCAGCTGACTCAGCCGCAGTTTTCAGGTGCTTATTCAGGAGCGGATTCAGCGTTACTGGTCACACCGCGACCGGTAACGGGGCGTTGTCCATTCCAAATTGACCTTCGGCCAATGGAAAACACCCTGGAGCCCGGTCAAGGCCGCAGGTCCCGCACCAAACAGCAAAGTGTCAGGTGCGGGTGTGACTTGTAACGATTCAGCCTTCTTCGTCCCAGTTGTGATAGACTGCCTGTACATCGTCGTCGTCATCGAGAATATCAAGGATACGCTGGATCTGCTTGATGGCAGTCTCATCTGTGAGGGTGACATAATTCTGAGGGATCATAGTCACTTCCGCGGAGACCATGGCAATACCTGCCTCTTCGATCGCCTGCTTGACGACGTCAAAATCTTCCTCGGATGTGACGACTTCGAAGCTGTCCTCCTCTTCCTTCAGATCCTCGGCACCGGCATCAAGTACCAGCATCATCAGGTCATCCGCAGACATATCGCACTCTTCGCGGTCGATGATGATCTGTCCCCGCTTGTCAAACATAAAGGAGACACAGCCGGGAGTACCGATATTGCCGCCGCCCTTGGAAAATGCTGCGCGGACGTTGGCGGCCGTGCGGTTCTGGTTGTCTGTCAGAGTATCGACGATGACTGCGATTCCGTTGGGACCGTAGCCTTCGTAGGTATTGTACTGATAATTGACATTGCCCACATCGCCTGCTGCTTTTTTTATACCGCGCTCGATGGTGTCGTTGGGTACGTTATTGGCTTTTGCCTTTTCAATGACCTTGGCCAGTTTGTAGTTGTTGGAGGGATCGGGCCCGCCTTCTTTGACGGCGACAGCGATCTCTCTGCCGATGATGGTAAAAATCTTGCCCTTGGCAGCATCATTTTTCTCTTTTTTATGTTTGATATTTGCAAATTTGGAATGGCCTGACATTGTTTTTCCTCACTTTTTCTATCTTGTGATGGGTGTACGGGTTTCTGAAATATGATTAAAGCAGCAAGAAAAGCGACTGCAAATGCCGGGCTCGCCCGGGCATTTGCGGACATTTCCGAGCGCCCACACTATGAGCAATGTACTGCTTCGCAGTCCATCATAGTAACGCAGGGCCGCCAAAGCGGCCGCCGCGGGGCGGGGTGCGAATGTGTGCAGCATTGCGGGAGTGCGAAAGCGCGAAGCAATGCACAGTTTTAATTATACCTGGTATGTGGCACCTGCCCATGGCCACAAATATGAAAATCCTGAAATAAAGAGAATCCTCATATTCACGATAATAAATGAAAAAAGATAAAGGACATGAACCTGAAAACAGTTTTTGCCCATTCTCAGCTACTATAGCACCAGACGCAAAATGCGTCAATGATGCTTTGTCCCTCCCTTGAAGAGGCGGGGCACTCTGGGGGAGATATTGCAGGCCAGCTCATAATTGAAACGGCCGGAAAGGTCTCCCAGTTCTTCCATCGATATACGCAGGCTTCCGTCAGAACCAATCAGGGTGACCGGATCTCCTTCCCTGGCCTCCGGGATATTGCTGACATCGACCATCATCTGATCCATGCATACCCTGCCGCGAATGGGGGCCTTTTTCCCGTTGATAAGGACATAGCCCTTATTGGACAGACTCCGGGGATAGCCGTCGCCGTACCCTGTGGGAACTGTTGCCAGCCGCTCTTCCTGACGGGTCACATAAGTACCTCCGTAACTGACAGGAGTCCCGGCAGGCACAGTCTTGATATAGACTATGTGTGAGCGCAGGGACATGACGGGCAGCAGGGGCACAGGAGTCCGCGGCACATCATCCGAGGGCCAGAGACCGTAGAGCGTGATGCCGGCCCGCACCAGGTCCAGGTTGGCTTCCCTGAGCCGGATGATTCCTGCGCTGTTGGAAGCATGCCTGAAGGGAATCCTGTATCCCAGTTCTTTTTCCACTCTCTCTGTAAAGGATACAAAACGGTCCATCTGGGTCTGTGTGCTGCCCAGGTCTTTTTCATCCGCCGTGGCAAAATGAGTGAAAACCCCTTCCAGCAATATACCGCCTTCTTCCTGAAGCTTCAGTGCCTGCCGGATAAAATCCAGACCGCGGTCGTCAGGACTGATCCCTATGCGGCTCATGCCGGTATCAACAACCGCGTGGATTCTGACCGGCGTCCCGGTCTTTTTTCCAACCCGGTATAGCTGTTCCAGCATGTCCGGGCGGAAACAGGCGGGACGGATATTCAGCTCTGCAAGCTGTTCATAGCAATAAGGAAAAACATATCCCAGAATCAGAACCGGCTTGCTGATCCCGGCATTGCGAAGTTCCTGTGCCTCTTCGAAGGTGGCGACAGCGAACCCCCACAGGAAAGGATAAGACTCGATCTCCTGAGCGATAGCGGAGGCGCCGTGGCCGTAGCCGTCCGCTTTTATGACCGCGATCATGCTTGTGCCGTCAGAGAGGTTCCGGTACATGCTTTCAAGATTATATCGTATGGCAGAGAGATCGATCTCTGCGCAGATTCTTTCAATACTCATAATGACTCCTAAGACAGCTGTGTCTTCACAAAAAGGGATGATTCCCGGGGAGGTAGTGTCCTGTAAGAATATTATACTGCCTGGATGTTATGATGTAAGAACATATATTGTCGTAAATGTTCTGACTTCTCAGACCTTATCAGATCCGGGACCGGCAGACTGCGGACAGTTCTGACTCTCCGGCTTCTTATAGATCATTAAAGAGGGGGCTTCTGAGAGCGTCGACCAGATCTCCTGCGGTCATTCCCCTCTCTGTGTGCTGACAGGCAGCGAGATCACCCGCCTTTCCGTGAAGATAGACTGCGCACACGGCCGCGAATCCCTCTGCACGCATGCCGGTTGAGAAAAGTTCTTCTTTAGACGGAAGGGGATGATGCCTGCGGTGAAGGAGGCCTGCAGCATTGCTCTTACCGGACCGGAGGGGCTTTTCCGACATGAAGGCAGCCAGGAAAGCAGCTGTCATTCCGGTCAGGACATCTCCGCTTCCCGCTGTCGCCATACCGCTGTTGCCGCTGCGGTTGATGTACTGGATCGGGGAATCCGCTTTCTGTCCTTCCGTGCAGGGGACTGCAACAAGGGTCCTGGCATCTTTGCAGGCAATGGTGCAGCGCAGAGTGTCGGCAGTCTCCTGGACGATCCTTGACCGGTCCTTTGCGCACTCTCCCACACTGAGTCCTGCCAGAGCGGCGAATTCCGCCAGGTGAGGAGTCAGGATACAGGGAAAATCCTTGCGCCGTGCAGCCAGTGATGTTCTCATGGAAGGGATTTTGGCAAGAAGACGCAGGGCATCGGCATCAAGTACTAAGCCGCCCAGGACCTTCTGTCCGTATTCAAGCAGGGTCTGAAGGATCTTTTCCGCCATGACGCCTGTTCCCATCCCCGGCCCGGCTGCTGCTATATCTGCCCAGTCGAGTGAGGAGCGCAGCTTTGCCGCGGTTTCTTCCGGACTGTCTGTCTCGGACCAGGTCTCGAGCAGAGCCTCCGGGAGCTTCTGCTGGATGATCAGGCGGTTTGCCTCATGGGTGAAGATCTTCACCATTCCGGCCCCGGAGGCAAGACACGCACCGGCTGCAAGAAGAGCTGCCCCGCATACGTTTTTCTGACCGGCGGCAATCAGGACCTTGCCGAAAGTGCCTTTATTTCCGCCGGGGTCTCTGACGGGCAGCAGGTCTTCCGCACTCTCTTCCGACATAGTGAACATACCAGGGGTCTTTGCGAAAGCGAGAGGAGTGATCCCGATTTGTGCCAGATGGCAGCGCCCCGCATAGGAGGCTCCGGGGTACATGAGATGTCCCCTTTTTAAAAACGCAAAAGTACGAGTTTCGTTACATAAGACCGCACATCCCATCACACTTCCATCGTCGGAGGAAATACCGGATGGAATATCCACGGCGATCACATAGGAACCGTATGCTTCCCTGCACTGATTGATGAAGCGCACGGCCGCGGCGGCATCCCCTTTGAGTTCTCTGGAGAGCCCTGTACCGAAAAGTCCGTCAATGATCAGGTCCGGAACCGGGGGACTCTTCCTGAAAAGGCCGTCCTTATCCTGAGAGTTCCCTGTGAAAGATATTTCAGGAGAAAACAATTTCGCGGCAGTCTCCGCGCAAAGGAACTCTGCGGCAGTCTCCCGGGAAAAGATCCCGATTTGTACGCCGTAGTGGTCCAGTATGTTTTTTTGGACATCAAAACTGCTGCCCGGACTTATATTTCCGGCCAGCCTGAGAAAATGTACGGTATATCCACGGTCCAACAGAATCCTTCCCGCGGCGAGGCCGTCGGCGCCATTGTTGCCCCTCCCCGCCACGATCAGAACAGATCCGTGTATTTTGTTGTTCTTTGTCAGATATTCCTCTGCTCCGTCCGCCACAGAGAGCGCGGCGCGCTCCATGAGGACCAGGGACGGTATGCCGATCACCTGGGAAGTGCGGGCATCGCAGTCCGACATCTCACTTCCTGTCAGTACATATTGCATATTGACAACCTTTCGAAATCCTTGCTGCGGTACGAAAAGGCAGTCATGCATCCGCACAGATTAGATCCGAAAGGATATTGTCGTTCGGAAGCGTCAGTTTTCGTTCTTATGGATGTTATAGGACAGGCGCATGAGGCTGTCCTGAAGGTGAACGTTTTCCACCTGAATATGAGGCGGAAGCTCCAGATCAATGTGTGCGAAGTTCCAGATCGCCTTGATTTTCGTATCCGTGAGCGAATGCGCGATCTCGCGCGCCTCTGATTTTGGAATCGTCAGGACGACGATATCCACATCGTTTTCGTCGACATAAGAGCGGAGCTGGCTGATCGGACGGATCGGAACTCCGCCGACTGTCTGATTGAAAAGCTGCGGGTTGATATCAAAAGCGCAGACAAAATTGAAACCGCTCTTTTTGAATTTGAGATATTTCACCAGAGCCTGACCGAGATTGCCGGCTCCGACGAGAACCATGTTGTGTTGATGATCCAGTCCCAGAATCTTTCCGATTTCATCATATAAGTATGTGGTATTGTACCCGTACCCCTGCTGGCCAAAACCACCAAAATTGTTGAAATCCTGTCTGATCTGAGAAGCCGTCACTTTCATGATACGGCTCAGTTCCTGAGAGGAGATCCTCTCCTTTCCGGAATCTTTCAACTCCTTTAAATACCGATAATATCTGGGCAGCCTGGAAATGACCGCCTGTGAAATCCCCTTTTCTGCCACCTAAGCACCCCTTGTGTAATAAATGGAAAGTGAAAAGTCTTCCGTATGCCCCCGGTATGCGTGATTTTTACTTTTTGCCGCACAAAAAGCACCTATCGAAGGAAGATTCACACAAAAAACCGGAAAACCGGCAGGGCGGAATCTTTGCAATAATAACAGCGGGTCAAATCTATCCCTGAATGACCTGTTTTTATCTGCTACACAAACAGACGGCAAAATCAGTAAAAAAATCGGCAATGAGATGTCTGCCTGAATAAACAAAGACAGCTGGACAGCTGATATTTCATGAAGAGCTTGAAATATAGATTTCAGACGAAGGATAGGAAAACCTTCCTAACAATTGTACAGCCTAATTTATTATAATATGTTAATAATTGCATGTCAAATACACAGTAAAATTTATGGATTCGATACAAAATGACATTGTTTATAATACTTTGAATGCATGTTTATGTTTCCTGAGAACCCGAAGCCGGGTACTGACTGCGCTAAACATGCAGAACTCTCAGAACCCGCAGCAGAGTCCTGACTGCGCAGAATCCGTGGCAGGGTCCTGAATTGACAGGGCACGCAATTGCGATTAAACTGAACGTTGCCATATATCTACAGTCGAAAGGATTTTTTTCAATGATCATTGCCTGTCACCACATTTCAAAGGAATTTACAGAGAAAGTCGTGCTGTCCGATATTACATTTCACCTTGAGAAAGGCGACAGGGCGGCTATTGTCGGGATCAACGGAGCCGGCAAGACCACTCTTCTGCGCATCATGGCAGGGGAAATGGAGGCTGACAACGGAAGCGTGACTCTGTCGTCCGGAGCCAGACTGGGCTACCTTGCCCAGGACCAGGGCCTTGATGCGTCCCGCACGATCTACGATGAGGCCCTGGAAGCCAAGCGCGAGATCATCGAGATGGAGAAGCAGCTGGCCAGATATGAAAAGGAAATGGAAAGTGTCAAAGGCAATGCGCTCAATGAACTGATCGAGTCCTATACAGCACTGCTCCACCGCTTTGAGATGATGGACGGCTATTCCTATAAAGGTGAGATCGTGGGTGTTCTGCGCGGACTGGGTTTCGCGGACGGTGAGTTTGATAAACAGATCTCCACTCTTTCGGGCGGCCAGAAAACCCGCGTCGCTCTTGCCAGGCTCCTTCTGAAGAGGCCGGATGTGATTATGCTGGATGAGCCTACAAACCATCTGGACCTGGGAAGTATCCGCTGGCTTGAGACCTATCTGTCCAACTACCGGGGAACTGTGATCATTGTCTCCCACGACCGCTATTTTCTGGACCGGACTGTCACCCGGGTCATTGAGATTGAGAATGCCTCCGCGACTGTCTTCACCGGAAACTACACGGCTTACGCGGAAAAAAAGAAAGCACTGCGGGAGCAGCAGCGCAGAGCCTGGCTCAATAATCAGGCCCAGATCCGGCATCAGGAAGAGGTCATCGCCAAACTCAGACAGTTCAACCGCGAAAAATCCATCAAGCGGGCTGAGAGCCGCGAGAAGATGCTGGGCAAAATGGAGGTGGTCGATAAGCCTTTTACGCTTCGCGACGATATGCATCTCAAGCTCACTCCCTGTATCAGGAGCGGCCGTGAAGTGCTCACAGTCGAGGGTCTGGGCAAGTCTTTCGGATCCGAAATGCTTTTCACCGGCCTCGGCTTTCACATCCGAAGAGGCGAACATGTCGCCCTGATTGGAGATAACGGCACCGGAAAGACCACGATCCTCAAAATCCTCAACGGACTGCTTGCCCAGGACGCCGGACACATCCGGCTGGGCACCAATGTACACATTGGTTACTATGATCAGGAGCAGCAGGTTCTGGATGACCGCAACACCGTATTCGAAGAGATCGCCTATGCTTTTCCTTCGATGACCAACACAGAGGTAAGGAATCTTCTGGCCTCCTTCCTCTTTACGGGAGACGACGTTTTCAAGCTGATCGGGGAACTCTCCGGCGGAGAACGCGGCAGGGTCTCTCTGGCCAGGCTCATGCTGTCCGAGGCAAATTTCCTGATCCTGGACGAACCTACTAACCATCTTGATATAGTGTCCAGAGAAGTTCTGGAAAATGCCCTCAATTCTTACGAGGGAACAGTACTCTTTGTCTCCCACGACAGGTATTTCATCAACAGGACTGCCAGCAGGATCATGGAACTGACACACCAGGTCCTGGTCAACTACCCCGGAAATAACAGCGAGTCGATTCCCGATAAATATATCGGAAACTATGATTTTTATGTTGAAAAATCGGCCCAGGTGGGTGAGAAGCTGATTGAAGACCTTCGTAAATCGGACAGCTTCCGCTCCGGCCTGTCTTCCGCTCAAAGGGGGAGAGGGGCTTTGGCTGCTTCAGAAGACCAGTCTTTACAGCCGGGCGATGAACCTTACAATACCAGCAGAAAGGGATCCGGCGGCATCGCCTCTGAACAGTTCTTCAGTCAGAGTGACAGTATGGACAAGACTGTGCAGACATCCGGACGTTTTTCAGTCATGGCAGCCGGCGATGCTTCATCATCCTCTCCTGCCGCCGGCGAATCTGACTCCCCGGGAAACAGCGCAGGAAGCGGGGCGACGGGAGTGGAGGACTGGAAAAAGCGCAAGGAAGAGCAGGCCCGCCGCCGGAAACTGGAAAATGACCTGAAAAAGTGTGAGAAAGAAATTGCCCGCCTGGAGGAAGAGGGGGAGAGGCTGGATGAAGAAGTTTCTCTTCCCGGAAACAGCACGGACCCTGAAAAGCTGAGTGCCCTGACCGCGCAGAGGGCGGCTGTGGACGATCAGCTGCAGGAGTTATATGAGCGATGGGAACTGCTCAGCGAACAGACAGAACAGTCCTGAACCCTGCTGCTGCGCTTTATTCTTCATCGCGGGATTGTACCCACGATGAAGCGGGTTTCCGTCGAAGACTTTTGCCCGCGTATCCCACGACTGAAGTCACGGGTATTGCGCGATGAAGAATAATAAAAATACAGCAGAAGAAAAACGCTCAGGCGCGGGATGTCAATCCCTGCCTGAGCGATATTTTTTGACACGGCCCGTGTAATGTATTTTCCGCCTCGCGGCGGACGCGGGCCGGCCGGGGGGTAGAGGGCGGCGTGGCCGCCTCTACCCTATTCTATTGTAGATTAGGGTACAGCCCCGTTTGAAACTTGAGGTTTTCCCGCGCGTTTTTCATGTAAAATCCAGTTTATATAATATTTTGTTTTGCGGCGGGAAAAGGATTCCGCTTTTGAAAGAGAATATTCCTGCTTATGAATTACCTGAATGGATTCAGGTTCGCCTGCTGCATGAGGATGTGTCCGGATCATGCCCCGAGCTTCTTTGCCAGACAGTCACGGATCGCGAGAATGAAATCTTCAGTATTGAGCTTTTCGACTTTTTCCAGAGAAGTGATAATGGCGAGGTCTCCGGTCATCTTTCCGCTCTCTATGGTCTCAAGTGTCGCCTCCTCCAGTGTGTCGGCAAACTTCATGAGTTCAGGGAGGTCATCCAGTTCTCCGCGTTTGCGGAGGGCTCCCGTCCAGGCAAAGATCGTCGCCACGGAGTTTGTGGAAGTTGCTTCGCCCTTAAGATGCTTGTAATAATGGCGCTGGACAGTGCCGTGTGCAGCCTCATACTCATATTTTCCGTCAGGGCTTACCAGAACAGAGGTCATCATGGCAAGAGATCCGAAACTGGTGGCCATCATATCACTCATGACATCGCCGTCGTAGTTTTTGAGTGCCCACAGCATGCCGCCCTCCGAACGGATGACACGCGCTACGGCGTCATCGATCAATGTATAAAAATACTCGATCCCTGCCTCTTCAAATGCTTCTTTGTACTCTGTGTCATAGAGTTTCTGGAAAACTGCCTTGAAGCGGCCGTCATAAGTCTTGGAGATGGTATCTTTTGTGGAAAACCACAGATCCATCTTCTGATCGAGAGCATAGGAGAAACAGGATCTTGCGAAGCCTTCGATCGAGGCATCTGTGTTGTGGACACCCTGGATCACTCCGGGGCCGTCGAACTCGTGAATGACCCTGCGCGTCTCATTTCCCTGACCGTCAGTAAAGAGAAGCTCGGCTTTTCCGGGTCCCTCAGCCAGAATCTCCACATTTTTGTAGATATCGCCATAGGCATGTCGGGCAAGGATGATGGGCTTTTTCCAGGTGCGGACATAGGGGTCGATTCCCTTTACCAGAATGGGGGCACGGAAGACCGTGCCGTCGAGTGCAGCCCTGATCGTTGCGTTGGGACTCTTGTACATGGCGTGCAGGTCGTACTCTTTGACACGGGCTGCGTTGGGAGTGATCGTGGCACATTTGACAGCTACTCCAAGCCTCTTCGTCGCCTCGGCGGCCTCGACAGTGATCCGGTCGTTTGTCTCATCCCTCTTTTTCAGGCCGAGGTCATAGTACTCAGTCTTCAGATCAATGAAAGGAAGGAGAAGGTCGTCCTTGATCATCTGCCAGATGATACGTGTCATCTCATCTCCGTCCATTTCAACCAGAGGCGTGGTCATAGCTATTTTCTGCATGATATATTTCTCCTTGTAGTGTTAATGATTCCGGCTTTACAGACAGCAGATCAACAGCAGCCTGTATCCGTGTCATGCCGGAGCGCGTCAGCGCAGGCAGCTCCGGTAATCGTCCGCAAAAGATGATTTTGCCGGCATAGAGGACTGAATTGTGCTGCGGCAGATACTGCCGGAACACAAAGAATATCGATTTGTATTATCAGCCTTCTTCTTTATAAATATCATAAAGGCCGTTTTTGACCATGTTTTCATAGGCGTTTGTCATGTGCTCACTGGCAAGACGCTCGGCAAGATCGGCATTCCCTGCACGGATGGCCTCCATGATGGCGCGATGCTCCTTGTTGGAAGCGGTCCCGCGGCTGACATTTGAAAGAGTCTTTTTTCGAACGCGAAGTACATACTGATGATAATCGATCAGGAGATGCTCGAGCATTTTGGAGTGACAGGCGCTGTAGAGAATGTGGTGGAACTGGCTGTCCAGTTCGGCGATCTGTTCCAGATGCCCCTTGCCTGCGTGATACTCGGCCAGATAGACATTCTCCTCCATCGCCTCCATCTGTTCTTTGGTGATGTACTGGGTCGCCCATCTTGCACACAGGGCTTCAAGCCTGGACCGGATCATATAGATATCCTTGACATCCTTGGCATGAATGCCTGTCACGAAGGCTCCCCGGTTGGGAATGATCTGGACCAGACCCTCAAGCTCGAGCTGTCGCAGGGCCTCGCGCACAGGAGTCCGGGAAACCCCGAGCTCCTTTCCGATCTTGATCTCTTTGAGCTCCTCGTGTTCTTTGTATCTCCCGCTCAGGATGTCGTCCCTGATCTTGGAAAAGACCCGGCCCCTGAGCGAGTATTTGTCAGTGACCTCACGTTTCAAATCAAATTCGTCCATTATATCCCCCCATTGCGGACCTTGCGTTTCCGCGCTGGCTGTCCCGGTATAAAACGCCGGTTTGAAAAACCGGAACTGCTTTTTTGGAAATAGTTCTGAGTTCTCGGAAACAGTCTGTGTAGTGAACGCAAAAAGCAGTAACTGTAATTACAAAAATAATGACGTAAATGAACCGCGGACCGGAAGATAAACGCGGCCGCTGACAAAAAATCCGCGGCGCGTAAAGCAGCCGGAAGGCGTAACAGAATGCTGAAAACCAGCATGTATTATTGTATACAACAAGTGCAATAAAGTCAATATGAATAAACAGCGAGCAAGCGGCCGAAAGACGGATATGCGTGCATATCCGGTCTTGCGGACATTTGCGAGCGCCCACACACGAGCACAAAGCCATGCAAGGCCGCCAGAGCGGCCGCCGCGGGGCGGGGTGCGAGTGTGTGGAGCATTGCGTGAGCGCGTAAGCGCGGAGCAATGCGTGGTTTATTCATATATGTCTGTAAGCGCAAGACCATAGCCACAAAGAAAAAAACAGCGAGCAAGCGGCCTAAGACGAATAGTTACTTTGCAGACCACCTAAAACTCGACGTGTTTTTGTACGCCTGAGCGTACAAAAACCGGAGTTGTACGGCGCGCGGCGGCGCATAAGCGCATTGGAATCGCCGCGCGCAACGTTACACGCCTTTCGAGAGGGCGAGTAACGTTGGATATGCGTGCATATCCGGTCTTGCGGACATTTGCGAGCGCTGTAAAAAAACCGCGCGGACAATCTGTCCGCGCGGTGCTGCGTGCAGCCTTAATGTACTTGTACTTATGATCTCCTGTTCGTAAACATGATCCGGAAATGTTTTACTTCACTACGAAGTTGATGATCTTGCCGGGAACATAGATCTCCTTGATCAGCTTCTTGCATTCCATGAAGGAGGCGACGCGCTCATTGGCTTTGGCTGTGGCAAGGGCAGTCTCCTTGTCAGCATCGCGGGCGATCTGGACCGCAGCGCGGACCTTGCCGTTGACCTGTACGCCGACTTCGATCATGTCGTCGACGGTCTTGGCGGGGTCGTATTCCGGCCATGCGGAAATGGTGAGGAAGCCTGCGTCCTCTCCTGCTATGCCCGCATAAACTTCCTCGGCCAGGTGAGGGGCGAACGGGGAAAGGAGCTTGAGGAAAGTGACAAGGTCATCCCTGGAGATGCTGCCGGCTTTATAGATATCGTTGACCAGGGTCATCAGTGCCGCGATGGCTGTGTTGAACTTCTGCGCTTCGATATCTTCAGAGACCTTCTTGATGGTCTTGTGCATGCAGGTCTCAAGGCTTGCGGGAGAAGGCCCGTCGGTCATGATCTCGGTCAGGCCGGCTACGCGCTCAAGGAATCTGCGGCAGCCCTTGACGGAACTGTCGCTCCAGGGAGCCGCGCTGCTGTAATCGCCCATGAAGAGGACATAGACGCGCAGCGTATCCGCACCGTACTGCTCGACGATATCCAGCGGATCCACGACATTGCCCTTGGACTTACTCATCTTGTCGCCGTCGGGACCAAGGATAAGTCCCTGGGCAGAACGCTTCATGTAGGGCTCGGGTGTGTTGACTTCGCCGATGTCATAGAGGAAATGATGCCAGAATCTGGAGTAGATCAGATGTCTGGTCACGTGCTCCATGCCGCCGTTGTACCAGTCGACGGGCATCCAGTAATCGATCTTTTTGCGGTCAGCGAATGCCTTGTCATTGTTGGCATCGCAGTAGCGGAGGAAATACCACGAAGAACCGGCCCACTGGGGCATGGTGTCTGTCTCGCGCTTTGCAGGACCGCCGCACTGGGGGCAGGTGCAGTTGACGAAGGAGTCGATCTTGGCGAGAGGTGACTGGCCGTCTTCACCGGGCTCAAAGTCCTCGACATCGGGCAGACGAAGGGGAAGTTCCTCATAAGGGACGCCTACAACACCGCACTTGGGGCAGTGAATGAGCGGAATAGGCTCGCCCCAGTAGCGCTGGCGGTTGAAAGCCCAGTCCTTCATCTTGAACTGCACGCCCGCATGGCCGATGCCTTTCTCTACAAGGAACTCGACCATCTTGTCGATAGAATCTTTTTTATTGGTCAGGCCGTTGAGGAAACCGGAGTTGACCATCTCGCCGTCGCCTGTATAGGCTTCTTTGGAGATGTCTCCGCCCTTGATGACTTCAATGATCGGTATGCCGAACTTGGTCGCGAACTCCCAGTCACGCTGGTCGTGGGCGGGAACAGCCATGATAGCGCCGGTACCGTATCCCATCATGACATAGTCAGCGATAAAGATGGGAATTTCCTGGCCGTTTACGGGGTTGATCGCGGACATGCCTTCAATCTTGAGGCCGGTCTTGTCCTTGACCAGCTGTGTGCGCTCAAACTCTGTCTTCTTGGCGCACTCCGCGCGGTAGGCCTCGATATCGGCCATGTTGGAGATACGGTCCGCGTACTTGTCGATCAGCGGATGCTCGGGAGCCATGACCATGAAGGTGACTCCGAAGAGGGTGTCCGCACGGGTGGTGTAGATCTCAAGCTTCTCGTCAATATCCTTGAGAGTGAAGTTCACGAAGGCACCGGTGGACTTGCCGATCCAGTTGACCTCCTGCTGACGGATATTTTCGGGGTAATCGACAGTATCGAGACCTGTAAGGAGTTTGTCAGCATACTCGGTGATCTTGAGATACCAGACGTCCTTGGGGAGCTGGATGACATCGCTGTGGCAGATGTCGCACTTGCCGCCCTGGCTGTCTTCATTGGAAAGGACGACCTTACAGGAAGGGCAATAGTTGACGAGGGTCTTGTCGCGGAAGACGAGGCCGTGATCAAAGAGCTTGCGGAAGATCCACTGGGTCCACTTGTAATAATCATCCCTGGAAGTATCAATCACGCGGTCCCAGTCAAAGGAGAAACCGACGCTCTTGAGCTGGGTGGAGAACTTTTCAATATTTTTATCAGTGATAATGCGGGGATGTGTATTGGTCTTGATCGCGTAATTTTCCGTAGGAAGTCCGAACGCGTCGAAACCGATCGGAAACAGCACGTTATAACCCTGCATCCTGCGCTTTCTGGAAATGACTTCGATGCTGGAGTAAGCCTTGATATGACCTACATGCATACCGGCTCCGCTGGGATAAGGAAACTCAACCAGTCCGTAGAACTTGGGTTTCTCACTGAAATCTTCTGCTTTGAAAATCCCGGCATCATCCCATTTCTTCTGCCACTTGGGTTCAATTTTCTTAAAATCGTATCTCATGTTGATGCTCCTTTGTTTATATCATTAATGTAAAGCCGTTAAAATGCTGTGCCTTATACGGCTTAAACAGGATCATTCGCCCCCGCGAGCCCCGCTGCTGCCCTGTGCGGCTGAAACGGCAGCATTTACAGCAGAAACAAACTTTCACTATAATAATCCCCGCAGGGCATGTTCGTCAAGCAGACGATGCCGTTGACACCCTTACAGCCATTTCTTTTTGCGGAAAAACAATAGACTCAGCAGGACGACGGAGAGGCTGACGATGATGACGATGGGATAGGCATAAGGATTATCCAGTTCCGGCATATACTGAAAGTTCATGCCGTACCAGCCCACGATCAGGGTCAGGGGCATAAAAACAGTGGTGACGATGGTGAGAATGGTCATGATCCGGTTCTGCTTTACATCCAGCCTTGTCTGGTACAGGTCCCTCACCTGGACTGTGTAATCTCTCAGATTCGAGACCATGTCCTGACGCCGCTCCATCCTGCCCGTAAACAGCCTGAAGAAACGGGTGTTTTCATCGGAGAAAAACTGGTTCTCGTTTTCTTCCAGGATCTGGCCCACATCAAGCAGCTGTTCATAGTGAGAACGCAGTGTCAGCAGATTGCCCCGGATGTCGTTGACCCTGGACGTGCTCATGTCATCATTTCCCTGCAGGATCTCAGCTTCGACTTTATTCAGTTCTTTTTCATAGGAATCGAGGAGAATACGGTCCTCAGCTATGATTATCTCCAGAAAATCGTACAGAAAACGTTCAAGGGAAGGGACACGCCACTTCCTGCTGCATGCGATCCGATCAACCAGATAATCCGCCTTTCCGCTGTGGTCAATAAAAACCACGCCCTTGTCATCCAGGGCAAAAGCAAATACAGACGATTCTCCTCCGATATTCTGACGGTTGGGAATACAGAAGGTACCGGTGATTGATGCGTAGTTCACTTCCGCTTTAGTGTTATAAATCGTGGCCGGATTGGGATCAATATCAAAACCCATATTAAAGGAGTCTTTGTGCTTTATCCATTCTTCAGGCGACAGGATCACTACGTAAGGGACTTCTCCCATCTGGGAAAGACATTTTTCGAGAGCAGCCTCTTCAAGTGTTTCTTTGATCTGATAATTCATTTTTACAGCCCCTTTTTCAACGGTATATATAAGATCAAAACAGATAATATGAAGTGACCTCCAAGTTTGCAGCATCGTGGATTTACCTTTACAATTCATAGTGAATATCACAACACCGTGAATGCAGGGATTACCGC
>CACYTU010000051.1:0-865 GCA_902777355.1 uncultured Lachnospiraceae bacterium
TGAGACAGGCCCCGTCATCTTCGGTGAGCCCGGCACCAACGGCCAGCACTCCTTCTATCAGCTCCTGCATCAGGGCACCAGCATTGTTCCCATGCAGTTCGTCGGCTACAAAGACAGCCAGATCGGCATGGACGTCGATATCCAGGGCAGCACCAGCCAGAAGAAGCTGTGCGCAAACGTCGTCGCCCAGATCATGGCCTTTGCCTGCGGCAAGGATGACGAGAACCCCAACAAGGCATTCGCCGGCGGCCGTCCTTCCAGCATCATCATCGGCGACCAGCTCTATCCCGAATCCCTCGGCGCCCTGCTGGGCCACTTCGAGAACAAGGTCATGTTCCAGGGCTTCATCTGGAACGTCAACAGCTTCGACCAGGAAGGCGTCCAGCTGGGCAAACTCCTCGCCAAACGCGTCCTGGCTCACGATACCGACGGTGCCCTCAAGGCCTACGCGGAACTGTTCGAGATCTGATTTAAAAATTACCGGACAAAAATATCCGGATAAGATCATACGAATAAGAACATTTGAAGTGTAAGGGCAGAGGCGTCAATATGAACTGCTATGCAGTTCATTTGCCGTCCTCCGTCCCCCATGATTTGTCCATGGTCTGCCCATGATCTGCTCATGACCGCCCCAAAGCGGTACAGCATGCCGGTATGTCAAGACCGCCGGACAGGTATATCAGATTAAAAAACCCTGCGGGTTTCATTCCGAAAGGAAAGTCCCGCAGGGTTTTTGTTATGCTTCTTAATATTATGATGTAAAGGCCAAAAGCCAGGAAAAGGCTCTGAGTCTCGTCAATATGCACATACAACCGCAGGACCATTGCGCAGCTCCGAAGGAGATGTTGCGTGCCTGGTACTTGGG
>CACYTU010000051.1:890-29802 GCA_902777355.1 uncultured Lachnospiraceae bacterium
ACCGCTGCCAGCGAGGATTGAGCGAGAGCGTGTCCAAGGTGTTTGTGCATATTGACGAGACGGATTATCTTTAACCACCTTTTGACCCCGACATCATATTATTGATATTATATTGCTCCTTAATGCTTCCTTGTATTGTCGGAGCGGGGAAATTATTCTCTTTTTAAATTTCCTTTTATTGTCAGCACCCGACTGTCAGTAAGTATTTTTTCAGGACACGCTCATCTCTTGTCGTTATCGATAAATTCCAGCAAGATCATGGACGCCAGGGCAAACACCAGGCACATGACAACGAGGATGCCCCAGCACATGAGAACATTTTCCCTGGTACTGGCATAAGAGGCAACCATATTATACTTGCCCGACTCCAGCAGAAGCTCTTCGCGCATACCATTTTTCAGGATATAATCCGTCATCAATTTGATGGGCTTCTGTCCGTCAATATCCAGGGAACGGAACTTCCAGATGGTGTTCCAGAGAGTGACCATGGGGAGATTGTTGTAATCGCCCAGCGCGCAGAATACTTTGAGTCCCCAATTGGTGATCGTCACATTGCACAGCTTCTTGGCATTCCCGCTCAGAGTTATCATTCCGTCCGAAAACAGCAGCTGGAAGATCAGCATAAACGGCATCATTGTCATAGCTGTAGTCGTTGTGTGCACGATCGAGGATATGACCAGGGACAGCATATCCGACGCATATGTGACCAGAAACATAGAGATACCCAGATCCACCAGGAACCAGTCGGTGATCAGCCCTTTCTGGGGAAAATACACCTCTGTCCGGTCGCAGACGAACAGCAGAATCGCAGTCTGGGCCAGGCAGAGGAACATCTGGTAGATCATTTGTGCGACGATATAGGAACTGATATGCATGCCGGTGCGGTGCTCTCTCTTGATGATCGCCCTCTCCCGGCACACAGACTGGATCGAATTGAAGAAGCCGTTCCACACGCACACACAGACCAGAGCGAAGCACCCTGTGAGTGTTCCCTCCTGTGTCCGGAACAAATTTCTGCCGACCACAAAAGCCACAAGGCCGGAGATCAGCGCCGCCATAGGCAATACTTTCCAGTCGTTCTGGTATACAAACATCCTCAGGAATTTCCCGAGATAGATCCAGACCTGGGAAAACCGTCCGCGATAATGAGGTTTCTTATCCATTAACAGCCGCCCCCTTTTCCGTCGTCATTTTTGCGTATTTCTCAATAAACTCATCCGCTCTGCCTTCGCCGCCCTCGTCCTTGCCGTTGACAGCCATGACAATGCCTTCCATGGAATCCTTTTCAAAAAACGCCATTGCGTCCCTGGGTGCCCCGTAATAAGCCAGTCTGCCGACCTTACCGGAGTCCTTTGCCAGCACGATCACTTTGTCAAAAAGATCTATGACGCGGTCCGGTGTGTGGGTGATCACGATGACGATATTTCCGCCGTCGGCGACACCCCTCAGCTTTTCAAACAGCTCCCGTGCCAGAACACCGTCCAGTCCGGAATCCGGTTCGTCCAGTATGAAGAGATCCGGATCGCTGATCAGTTCCACTCCGATCGAAATGCGCTTTTTCTGTCCTCCTGATTTCTTGGAGACCAGGCCGTCCGCCCCCTCCGTGAGACCCAGGACTTCCATGACGCTGTGGATCCTTTCACTTTTCTCCTTGCTGTCCACCCTGGTGGGAAGTCTGAGAAGCGCGGCATCGTTCAGGGTCTTCTGCACAGTATCGTTCATGCGGAGCAGGTCCTGCTGGGGCACAAAGCCGATCCGGTGCTTCATCTCGTTATAGTGCTTGTAGACATTCACTCCATTGAGCAGTATCTCCGCGTTCGCCTTTTCATAGCCGTTGATGGCGCTGATCAGGGTTGTTTTTCCCGCTCCGGATCCTCCGAGCAGCAGGACCAGGGAGCCGTTGGGTATGGAGAGATGGACGTCCTTGAGCAGATAGCGGGTTCTGGTTAAATCCCGTACCTTTCTTTCCTTAATACTGACGACGAGGCCGTTTTCAATCGCCTGGTTATCCACCGGGGCGCTCAGATCCGCGGGAACCAGACCGCCTTCACGCCCTTCTTCCCTGAGCATGGCAAAGCCCACAGGCTTGTACTGCTTGCCCAACCCGATCTTCAGAGCGACGAACCAGGGCAGCAGCTCCCATACGACGGCCCATATTTTGGGCAATTTGAAGACGCGGAGGATACCGAGGATAATACGGATCTCAAAGACAACCATCAGGATCGTCCCCACCATCAGGAGCACGGCGACCGCCATCTGGCCGGCAGTGCGGATATCCCCGTCGTCACTCATGAAGGAAAGGATGCGGATCCCAATCTCCAGAATAAAACAGTAGATTCCATCCAGATCCTTGCCGCTGCAGACACCCAGTCTATAGTAGCGGTATCCCGGAATGAGGGCATACCATCCCTTTTGTCCGAATTTCCTGAATATTTTCCACAATCCGACAATATACAATAGTTCCGCTATTAGATTGTAAAGACCCGTATAAAGCATTTTTGCCCTGCCTCTCTGATGAGTGCGAGTATTTCACTGTTGACGTTACACGCCCCGTCTGCCGTCATTTCGTTATCTTCCCGCTTCCCTGCGCGGTATCCGCTTTACAGCATTCCTTTTATAAAAATCTCCAGACCGATCGCAATCAGGATGCATCCGCCCAGAACAGAGGCCTTCCAGGAAAGCCTGGTTCCTGCCTTCTTCCCGATCTTCAGCGCACAAATACAGAGGAAAAAAGTCACGGCACCGATAATCAGGGCGGCTGTGTTTGCCATGACAAACCCGTACTTCTCAATCGTGAACCCTACCGACAAGGCATCGATCGAGGTGGCGATTCCCTGGATCAGGAGCTCCGCCCCGGAAAGACCTTGCCTGCCGGTATTATCCTCCCCTTCCTTTCTCTCCTGCAGTCCCTCGACAAGCGTTTTCCCGCCGATCAGCAGCAGCAACAGGAGAGCGATCCAGGGGATCATCTTCTCCAGATAGGAAAAGACTCCCACGATAAACCGCACACAGAGCCAGCCGATCATCGGCATCATGTACTGGAAGAAGGCGTAAACTCCGGCGATGGCGCACATCCTGGCCCGTCCCATACGGGGCTCGCGCAGCCCGTTGGCCAGCGAGACCGAGAAAGCATCCATTGCCAGGCCCACCCCCAGTGCGGCACTGTTGACAATAAATAGAATATTCATTTTTCCTCTTTGCAGAAAATACCGGAAGGCTAATTATATGATGTCGGTGAAAGTCCGACCAATCCCGGCGGCGTCTGTCCGGCAGCGCCTGCCCGGCAAAACACAGCAGTTTCAGTCCGGCCGATCCCGGCGGTGTCAGTCCAGAAGCACCAGCCTTCCCTCGTTTCGGAGAGTGAACTCGCTGTGAAGGGAAAGGTACTCAAAGAACGACACCCTGTCGTTGTCACTGACCTTTTTGACCTCTATCTCCGTTCCCAGAGCCCCGGGCTCAATCCCCAGAAAGAGTTCCGGGTTCTTAAAGGAATATTCTGTAATCCCAAGCTTATAAATCCGGTCCGGCTCAATGTCTCCGTCGTAAATCTCTATTTTCTGAACGATCTTGTCCTCACGCGTGATCTCGACGCGCATGTTCTCCGAAAACAAGATATAGATCGAAGTGCCCTCCCAGGCATCTTTGCGCAGTGTATGCCGGATAATCTGTTCCAGCCGCCTGCCGGTCACCCTGAGCTGATAGACTGCGTTTTCATAGGGGAAACCGATAATAAATTCCTTATAAGTCAGCACCGGTCCAAGCTTCTTTGCCCGGATCACATTGGACGCCAGAAGGGAGACATCTGTCTCAAAGGTCCTCTGGTAGAGATCCGCAAACAGATCCAGGAGCTGGGTCTCCCTGTGAAACCAGGGATGCGTATATTCGCACGGGAAAGTGACCAGGGTACGCTCATACTTCCTGTCCACCTCCGCTCTGAATCTATCCATGTAGAAATCGATCAGAGGATCCGGCTCTCCTGTGTTTTCATCGATCTTCAGCAGCTGCCATTTCCAGTCCACAAGTTCTTTTTTCTCCGGGTCGACGCAGAGGTCAAATCTGCCCAGCTGTCCGCTGCCAAAACCAGCCTGGGCGATCGGGATTCCGTTCACCAGCTCCGGGCTCTCCATAAAGGTATGGGAATGCCCTCCGATAATCAGATCCACTCCCCACTCCGGGGCTGACATTTCCGCCAGCTTCCGGTCCTCTTCAATTCCAAGATGAGTCAGAAGGACTGTGAGGTCCGCGGGTTCTCTCTGCTCCTTTTGCAGAAGCTGCACGATTTCCTTCATGGGATTCCGTATACTGACACTGCTGTCGACCTGCTCCTCCTGAAGCAGTTTCTCGCCGATGCTGTCCGTCAGCAGGCCTATGATCCTCACCTTCACTCCCTGCCGCACCAGATCGACACAGGGCAGAAACACTCTTCTGTTCAGCTCGCGGATATATATGTTGGCGCACACGACAGGAAAATCGGCGCATTTTTCCAAAAACAACAGATGCATCAGCCCGTAATCAACCTCGTGATTTCCAAGGCAGAACGCATCCGGCTCCAGAGCATTTGTCATCCGGATCGTGGACAGTCCCTTGTATTCCTGGTCGATGATCGATCCCATGAACATGTCCCCGGCGACAGCGTAGATCACGTTCGCCTCCTGCTGCCGGATCTTTCGTAGAACTCCGGAGAGAAGGGAAAGGCCGCCTGTAAAAACGCCGTCTTTGGATTGTCCCGAAAAGTCCCCGTGTATGTCATTGGAATGCAAAAGGACCAGGTGCACCGGCTGCTTCTCTATATTATCACTCATTTATACTCTCTTGTCTCTATCTAATTACTATATCACAGCAGAGAAAACTGTGCATTCTGAAGTTTATATCTGATGTCTGCCCGGTATGATCGGTTACAGGAGTTCAGGCCCGCCTGATTTTTGGAGCGCCGTAACGATGATCACAGAACCTTCAAGGGATTCCACCGCAGATAGTCGCCCGATACCAGACTGTAGCGGACACCGCGGAATTCTCCCATAATGCTGTCGTGGAATCTGGACTCCCCGTGGCAGTGGGCGTAAATCACCTGCTCCGCCCCGTACTCCTCCGCCATATCGGTAAAGCAGCTTCTCTGCTCCAGAATGCTGGTCGGCGGATAGTGCAGAAACATGATAAATTTCCGGTATCCGTCTTTTTTTGCCAGGTCAAAGGACTTGCGCAGGCGCGCCTGCTCCCTGGCGACCAGCTTTTTCGCGCGCTCCTCCTCCCTCTCGTCCCATCCGGTGATCCGCCCGCGGCGGTCCAGATAAAAAGGTCCCTCAAAAGTAAAGCCCTTGGTGCCCACGATGGCGTAATCCCGGTAGGATTCATAGCTGTCCTGCAAAAATGTCAGCGCCGGGCTGAACTGCTCGTTCAGCTGTCTCGTCTTTTTGACATCCCAGAACATATCGTGGTTGCCCCTGGTCAGGATCTTGCGGCCGGGAAGATCCATGATATACTGCAGATCCTCCCCGCACTCCGCCAGATTCTTTCCCCAGCTGTGGTCTCCGGCCAGAACCAGCGTATCCTCCGGCGTGATCAGCCTTCGGCAGTTCTTCAGGAACTTCTGCTCATGGTTTTTCCACACTCTCCCGTGAAGCTGCCCGGGCGCCTTCAGGACAGACTGAAAATGAAGATGCAGATCTCCGATTGCGTATAAGCTCATGATCAGTCCTCCCCATCCCGGTCATGGCAGGCGTGGATCTCACTTAACTTCGAGCCTCATGCCATCTACTTCCACATACATTGAGTCCCTTGCGCGGATCAGGTCCGCGCCCGCAGGTGTTCTGCTGTGCTGATATCCGATCAGCCCTGTGTCCTTTTTCCAGATAATATTGGTGCAGTCGCGGGATTCCAGGTCCTTGCCGGGTATATTGTATGCCCTGTAAATCACAATATCACTATAGGCCTGTATATTCCTGGAGTATTTTTCAATGGACCGGTGATCGCCCTCTGCTGAAGGTTCGAGCGGATCCGGATGCTCTGTTTCACTGTATACCAGCACGGCATTTTCGGGCAGAGTCCCATCTTTCAGAAGAAGGGCTCTCTCTTCTTCTTTCATTTCCGGCAGCAGCCAGATTCCTTCTTCTGTCTCCCAGAAATAGAGTGAAAGCTTGTTAAATTTGAACTCGACTTCCTTCTCCCTGGCTTTCTCATCCGGGCCGACATATGTGTATCCGGACTTGAACAGGTTTCCGCTTTCTCCATACGCGATCAGTTCTGTTGACCAGTCCACCGTCCCCTGGTTGCCCAGTTCGTCGGCAAATTCAAGTTCTCTGCCGATATGGCTGGAGAGCATTCCGGAAAAGCGGTCATTCATTTCCCTGCTGTAGAGTTCGTTCTGCTCCGCAAAATGGATAGACGTAGCCTCCAGCTTATCGGGAGCGCCTTTTTTCAGCCATTCGGAATACTGATCGATATCATATACAGCGACCGTATCCGTCCTCATAATCTCCCGGGCATCGGGGAGGTATTTGTCAATCGGGAAGCCCTCGAAAATGCGCTCGACATCTTTGTCCATAAGAGGATCTGTTCCAAAGGGTTCCAATTTCCCGCGGATTGCTCTCCCTATCCTTTCTGAATAGGCGCCCGAAGATCTGTCAATATATGCTTCTCCTTCCTGCAGGAAATGGTTTCCGTCATATTTTACAGTGAAAATGGTCCGTATTCTTCCGGTTGCCTGCATTCCGAATCCTAAGCTGTCAATACCGATGCAGAGCCCGCCTTTATCATAGGAAAAGACACTGGTATATCCGGATCCCTGCTCCGCGGCATAGATTCTGAAGTCCTTTTCGTACTGCTTTGCCGCTGCGTCGTATGAATCCGCCGGGAAAATCTCCTGCCCGTCTACGACCTCATACATGGTGAGTTTGAGTGTCGAATCCTCTTTGACAGAGACGACCAGAAGTTCAGCCGTTCCGTCCTGATCAAAGTCATCGATTCTGAAGGCCGCGTCAGAAGCAGGTATTTCTGTCGTGTCATATCCCTGCCGGCTGCTGAATTCCTCTTTCTTCACATCCCACAGATATCCTGTATACGTCTTTCCGTAGAGGTTATCCAGTTTGCCCGCATACTCTTCCAAAAGCAGACGGACAGAATCCGCTTCCGCGGTGCCGGCCGCTGTTGCACTCTCAGATGCTGCTTCCGCGGTGCCAGCCGCCGTCGCGTTCTGAGACGCCGCTTCCGCGATGCCTGCCGCGGTTTCGTTCTGAGAAGCTGTTTCCGCAGCGCCTGCCGCAGTTACGCTCTCAGATGCCGCTTCCGCGGTGCCGGCCGCAGTTACGCTCTCAGATGCCGCTTCCGCAGTGCCGGCTGCCGTTACACTCTCAGCCGCCGCTTCCGCGGTACCGGCTTCATTTTCATTCTGAGGTGCCTCAACTGCGGTGCTTCCGGCTGATTCCGCAGCCGCATAGACTGGCAAAGCGGGCAGAACAGAAGCCGCACAGATCACGCCTGCTGTTAATACAGCCGAAAAAACAGACAGGGCAGGTGCTTTTTTCTTTTTCATCATATTCCTCCTGTGTGGACTATCAGCAAATCAGGATTCTTTTCTTTTGCTTACAAGAATGCCCGGTCCGGACAGTGCCGTTCGGGTTCAAAAATAACTCATGGGTACAATTATAGCAGGTTTTCGCAATTGTGTGCTTCTTAAAGAAGAATAAGAGGCGGCTCCCCATCCACTTGTGTGGAATAGAGAACCGCCTTTTTGTTTCGCTCCCTTTCCGGGAAAACTGTACATAACGCAGGGCAGAAACAGCCTCTGCCGCCCTTCTATTCTTATTCACCCGGTATTTGCTGGCTGGAATGCATGCGTGAAAATGTTTTCAAAAAGATTTACTTCCACTAAACCGTTTTTAGCGTTTACGTCAATAAATCAATGTGCTACACTGATTTTGCTTTTAATGCATCAGGAGAATAAAAACCATGGCAGTTCATTTGACACAGGGGTCAGCTGTAGAATATGAAAATATTCTGTACGGAAACATGTCCCCAAAGATGGCAGCAGATTATCTCCGGGAAGAGCGAATCTCGATCCGCAGCTTCTCCGAAACTTTAAAAAGGATGTATCCCCATCCCGATATAATCCAGCGCCTGAAGGATTTCTACAGGGATAATCCCATGGACGGCGCGGACGGCAAACCATCTTCCATGAAAAGGAAAATCCAGAACTGGGTATACGGAAGGAATCTTCCTACAAACCGGGAAGATTATTTCCGCATAGCATTTGCTCTCGGTCTGACAGAGGCGCAGCTTAACTTCCTGCTGGGGATGTGTACGGATTACGCAGTTCAGTACCGGGACGGAAGGGAAGTGGTCCTGTCCTGGTTCCTTCGAAACAAATACAGCTATAGGGAAGCTGACGATTTCCTGTCCGTTCTTCCGCAGAGCGGGAATCATCTTCGTTATGAAGAAACCGCAGACGGCATGAATAATCTGTGGGGAAACATCGAAGCCGTTTTGTCCATTCCCCCGGCTCCATTTACAGAGCCTGAATCCGCCCCTGTCAAAGCTCACCCTGTTCAAAGTCCTGCCAGTCTTCCGTTGGGCAGAAATCCGCATTCCAGGGATTATGGATATACCGGGCGGGGATTCACGGAAGCCTCCAGGATCACCCATGAAATACGGAACGAGTTTCAGATGGTCCGCGACACAGAAGAGCTCCGGGCCTGCTACATCAGAAATCTGGACAGGTTTGGACAGATGCACCTCAGGAGTTATTATTACTTCCGCCAGTATCTGAAGCAGCTTGTTCAGCCTCTGACTGTTTTCGGAGAGGATGAGCTGGATTATTCGATTGAAACCGTCACGGACACATATCTGACGCTTCATATGCCTCACGGCAAAAACCGAAGAAATTATTCCCTTGTGCAGAAGCTGATCAAACAGAACTGGCCCAACACAACCTCTATCAGAAGTATCCTGAGCCAGACAGAGGATGTTCCCAGAAAGCTGCTGCTCCTCCTCTATGTTGTCACGGAAAACAGTGATTTCCGTTCCGATTACAGAGAACTGGATGAAGACTATGTCTCGCTTGAAGAGAAAGTTGAAGACCACTGGTGGACTCTGAATGCTCTTCTTACCGAATGCGGGATGGCCAATCTCGACCTGAGAAACGCTTTTGACTGGCTGATCATGTATTCCATTTCCACCGACGGTGAGGAGTCAATGAGCGAGCGTCTGGAAAAAGTGATCAATGAACTGTTCATGGATATACAATCCTGACAGCCCCCTGAACTGCCATGGCTGAATGCTGTGACTTGAATGCTGCAGCCAGATGCCATGGCTGAATGCTGTGACTGAATGCTGCAGCCAGATGCCGTGGCTCATGCTGTGACTGAATGCTGTGGCGGTTTTCATCATCGCACTCATCCAGGCACTTCAGATAACATTCGCGGGATGCAGGCGCGCAGGCCGCAGGACTCGCAGGCGGGTCCTGAAATCTGCGGCGCCTGTTTTTATTTGTGTATTTTGCGGGGCTCACGCCGCAGACTGTCTCTTTACCTGTTCTTGACTTGTGTTTTTTGCGGGTTCACGCCGCAGCCTGCACCCGTTTTATTTTATGTTATTGCGGGGCTCACGCCGGACATGCACCCGTTTTTTTATGTTTTTGCGGGACTCACATCGGATCTGCCTGGGCGCGGCATCTACCGGTATAAGGCTGACCACAGGTCTCTGATCAAGCGGCAGCGGCGGTGGGGCTGAACACGAAGCCCCCGCATCAGGGCATTTTCTCTGGCCGGGGAAATCTCCACTCCGAGTTGGGACGGCGGAACCAGTGCAGGTGTTATGCCGGTGAGACAGAAATAAAGCGTGGCACACAGGGCGTAGACGTCTGTCCAGGGTCCCTGTCCTCCCCCCTGCTGATATTGTTCAATCGGGGCAAAGCCATGGCGGAGTGTGATCGTCAGGGTGTCCTTGAGAGAATCTGAAGATCTGGCGCTCCCGAAATCCAGAAGACGCACCCTTCCCCTGCATATTTCTTTATTTCTCTGATCTGCGGTACAGCCGGCAGGCTCCTTGTCCGCATGCCCCTGTTCTTCATTCAAGGGAGAAGAAGCAGGCATCCCGCAGATTACGGGACATTGTGTTCTGCAGTCAGATGAATCGGTGTTTTTTTCCAGCATGAGGTTATCCGGGCACATATCCCTGTGGATCAGCCCGTACTGATGGAGAGAGCAGAGCGCTCCGAACAGAGGCTCCACAATCGGAAAGAGTTCTTGCTCCGGAATGCGTCCGCCGTAATTGTGCACGAGTTCCGTGAAAGTGATTCCTTCAATATATTCCATGACAATGTAGGCAGTGCGGTTATCCTCAAAGTAATCCCTTACATTTACAATCACCCTCTGTTTTTCCATTTTTGCCAGCAGCCGGGCTTCTGTGAGATATTTGTGCATTCCGCGGGCATAGTTCTTAGCCGGAATACCAGAGAGGATATTTACGGAATTTCCGCCGATCGTATCCCTCGTACATAATTCAACCGGAAAATATTCTTTGACCGCGACCCGGTTCTGAAGAAGACTGTCATATCCGATATAAGTAATCCCGTATCCTCCTTCTCCCAGAACACATCCCAGCAGGTAACGGTCCCTGAGAAGTGTGCCCGGAGAGAGGTGGTGAGAAGAGGGCACATAGGCTGCCGGGTCTCTTCCGCAGGCGCTGCAGCAGCCGGATCCGGCAGTTCCTTCACTCCCGATAACAGGTTTCATGCAATAAGGGCAAAATAAAGTGTTCATTGTCATGTACTGCCTCCAGGTTCTCTCCAGACAACGGACATTCCGAGTTTCTCCGCCTGTTTTCTAAAGCTCATTGATTATATCAAACGTCAAATGTGCTTTTATCCAAGTGTTTTCCGACCCTGAAGCACAGCCTGTCTGCAGGTGTGGTTTAAAGTGACAATCCATGCCCGCGCCCTATGCTCCTCCTGTCCGGTTCGGGGCATTTCCCCGGCTGAGAGAAGGGGGGTGTGAATCAATCTCACATTGTTCTGAGCGGAAAAATATAGCATAATAAAGCTGACAGCATTTTCCGCAGATATGCAGTGCCTCTCAAAATCGTCAGGCAGATTCGTCAGGCATCAAAATAGTTCTCAAAAAAAGCGGCACCGCGCCGGAGCGCTGTGCCCAATGGTGAATAAGATAAATGTTCAAGAATCGCTCGCGAGTATTGCACGATGAAGCGAGTTTCCGTCGAAGACTTTTGCCCGCGTATCCCACGACTGTTATGAAGTCACGGGTATTGCGCGATGAAGAATAAATATCTCTGCAGAAGGCTCCTCCCGCCGCCTGAAGGCAGTGGGTTTAGCCCGCTCAAAACGAAAGGTTAGAATTTTATGAAAATGATCGAAAAAACCGTCACTGCTTTTACCGAAGAACTGGCTTCCCCCGCACCCGTACCGGGCGGCGGCGGTGCCAGCGCCCTGGCAGGCGCCATCGGCATCTCTCTCGGGGATATGGTCGGTGAACTTACAACAGGCAAGAAAAAATATGCGGATGTGGAGGAGGAGATCCGCGCTCTGATGGAGCGCGCCCAGGCACTGCGTGTAAGGCTCCTGGAATTTGTCGACGGAGACGCCGAGGCCTTCGCCCCCCTGGCGAAAGCCTATGGTATTCCAAAGGACGACCCCGGCCGCGATGCTGTCATGGAAAGTGCCCTGCAGACTGCCTGCAGTGTTCCTATGGATATCCTCCGGACCTGCGCGGAGGCCCTGGACATCATCGGGGAGTTCGCCGCAAAGGGATCCCGGCTCGCCATCTCCGACGCAGGCTGCGGCGCCATCCTCTGCAAGGCCGCCATGCAGGCTGCCTCGCTCAATATTTACATCAATACAAAGTCCATGAAAGACCGCGCCTGCGCGCATTCCCTGGAGGCGGAAGCCGATGCTCTCCTGGAGAAATATACCCGCAAGGCAGATGAAATCTACTCATCCGTCCTGACCGGGATCCGGGGATAAAAAATTCATGGAGAAAAGATTCGGAGATAAGAAATTCATGGAGAAAACATCCGGAGATAAGGAATTCACGGAGAAAGCCTCCGGAGATAAGAAATTCATGGAGAAAACATCCGGAGATAAGGAATTCACGGAGAAAGCCTCCGGAGATAAGAAATTCATGGAGAAAGTTTCCGGGAATAAATAAATCATGGAGAAAGTTTCCGGGGACAAATAATTTATTGGGAAAGTTTCCGGAACTGAAGAATTCACGGAGGAAGGAAAATCAATGGCTAAAATACTGAGAGGCAAAGAAGTCGCGGATGCCCTTACCGCACAGATGCAGAAAGATACACAGGCGCTGAAAGAAGCCGGCATCACACCCACTCTCTGCATATTCAGGGTGGGGGAGAGGCCGGACGATCTGGCCTATGAGCGCGGCGCGACAAAGAGGGCCGAGACTGTCGGCATCGCTGTCAAAAAAGTGGTCCTCCCCGGCGACGTCACTCAGGAGGTCTTTGACCGGACGCTCAGGGATCTCAACGAGGACGACAGCATCCACGGCATCCTTCTCTTCCGTCCCCTTCCCGGACAGCTGGACAATGAAAAAGCCCGTCAGATGCTCAATCCCGCCAAGGATATAGACGGCTGCACGGATCTTTCCCTGGCCGGTGTCTTCACAAACACCAAGACCGGCTTCCCGCCCTGCACGGCACAGGCCGCCATGGAAATCCTCCATCACTTTGATATACCTGTCAAAGGCAAAAAGGCTGCCGTCATCGGGCGCTCCCTGGTCATCGGACGCCCCGTGGGCATGATGCTGATGCATGAAAACGCGACTGTCGTCAACTGCCACACACGCACGGTTGATGTCCCTTCGATCACCAGACAGGCGGACATCCTGATCGCCGCCTCCGGTCAGCTCCACAGTGTCACAAAGGAGTATACAAACCCCGGGCAGGTCGTCATCGATGTGGGCATCAACTGGGACGCCGAAAAAGGCGGTATCTCCGGTGACGTCGCTTTTGAGGACGTGGAACCCTTTGTTCAGGCGATCACACCGGTCCCGGGAGGCGTCGGCAGCGTAACCTCCTGTGTCCTGATCGGACACGTGATCGAAGCGGCAAAAAGACAGGGGCGGTAATGCCCTGAACTGTACCCGCAGCAGCCCCTCTGCCCGCAGCCCTCTGCCCGATACCGCTGCCCCTGCCGGTCCGTATCCGCTGCAAAGCAGAAAGCACATCACACACACCATGTCACAAAAAATGAGCCCCGCGAATCCGCGGAGCTCATTTTTTTATCCTCTTTTTAATTCTTCAGGGATTCCCCTGTATTTTTATCAGGAAATTCCGGCATCAAATCCGGAGCGTTTTATATCAGAAAATCCTGACATCAAATTGGCTGTACTTTTTCAGTGATCTGATCGCGAAAACATCAATGATGATGACGTAGATAAGGAACAGCAGAATGAGCATCTCTTCAGGGTCCGAAACAATAAAATCATAAGCCCCGTGAATCAGGATCGGGATCAGAAATGCCCTGAGTTTCATCTTCCCGCAGGCTGCCTTCTCACCGTGATAATCCGCAGACTTCG
Organism: uncultured Lachnospiraceae bacterium; assembly: GCA_902777355.1. Lineage (GTDB taxonomy): Bacteria > Bacillota > Clostridia > Lachnospirales > Lachnospiraceae > CAG-791. The sequence continues at coordinate 14,432 of CACYTU010000051.1, forward strand.
CGATTCCGTAATAATGGCCCATATAAACACCGCAGATGCAGTGGATCGGAATCGAAGTCAGCGCGCGCATCCCCGCGGTAGCCAGTCCGCCGTCGAGCACATAGAGAATATTCTCCAGAGCCGCAAATCCCAGAGCTGCTGCCACGCCGTAGACAACGCCGTCAAAGACATAGTTGAAATTTTCATTTCTCCATGTAGGGAGCTTCATGGCGAAATACTTCACCAGTTCTTCTGCCCCGGCGACCACTATAAAAAACATCAGGAGATTAAAAACCCTGCCCTGGGGAATCCCCAGGACACCCTCCAGGACCGTCTGACCGATCGTCTCCAGAATCACCGCAGGTATCGTTGAAATCATTCCGAAAACAAATATTTTTACCAGAAGTCCCGTAGGTTCTTTCTCAATCGTGTCATTCTGATAGACCTTCCACATCAGAAATAAGGGGGGCAGTAATGCTGCTCCAAGAATAATGCTCATAGTTCCTCCTCAAATTATTACACTTCTGTTTTTTGGCGCCTGCTGCAGGCGCTCCCCGCGGGGCACTCACCCGCCACTGCTCTTTTGCCAAGTCCGCACGCACGAACTATGTTTCCACTCATGAATGTAAAGCTGCATACCTACGTTATTTTAACACTTGTCCTGAAAAAACAGAATCAGAAAAAGCGCCTGCCGGGCAGATGTTTAAATTCCACATCAACCTTTCCCGATTTGTCTATCGTCATGACAGCATAGGTCTTCTGCCACCCGTCCTGACGGGGCTTGGCAATACTGCCGGGGTTTATCACCAGCACATCATTTTCCGTACCGTAATCCGGAGCATGAGTGTGTCCGTAGACAGCGATGTCGGCTCCCATCTGCCTGGCTCTCTCTGTGAGCCTGTAGGTTCCCCCGTGAACACCGAAGCGATGACCGTGGGCGAGATAAATCACGTGCCTGCCGACGGAAAAGCACAGCTCATCCTCCAGCTTGTCGGACCAGTCCATGTTGCCCGCGACCGCCCGAATCTCATAGTCACGCTTCTTTCCGAGGATTTTGTCCAGATCTCCCTCTACATCCCCCGCATGGATAAGCATATCGATCGGCGCTTCCTGCCCGATCGCTTTTCGCACAAGATCATGATTGCCGTGCGAATCACTTAAAATCAATATCTTCATCCCCTGACATTTTCCTCTTAATGCCTTTTTGTCAGCTGTCCACGCCCTCCGGGGGCGCGGACAGCACCTGCGATATCAACATATTATAAGTATAAAGCGCATATTTCGGCAAGTCACAAAAATCATCCCCTCCGTGACCCCCAAAAAAGCCTGCCGCTTCACCTTCAAGCTGCCATAAAAACGATGTCTATCAAGATGTCATAAAAATTGATGCACTTCAAACTGTTTCCGCCGGCCTTCCCCCTCAGGCTGTCCGGCAGACGGACAGGCAAAAGAGCCGGTCAAATGCATCAGTTTTTCTCTCTGATCCCTGCCCTCACACATTTACTCCTCAAATATTCCGCGACGATTGCAAAATCCTCCTGATTCACATAGATCGTGTTCCAGGTCAGAAAGGAATGAAGGCGGATCTCGCCCTGTGAGGGGACGATTGTCATGGAACGTATATCATCAAATTTCATCTCTACGATCAGCCTTCCCCCGGCTGTCATTGCGGCTGCCGTCAGTCCCCAGTTACCCGTGGCGGCTCCCCCGGCGGCAGAAGCGAGACCGATCAGCCTTTCTTTATCCGCCTGATCCGACGGCTGGTAATGGCTGATTTTCTGGTCATCCATCACAAAATATGAAATATACATTCCTCCATATATGAGAGCTACGAGAAAATAACAGCCCACCACGATAGCAAGGATAATCAACACCGTGATGACAATAAATCCGATCGTTTCAGCCGCGCCAAATGCCCGGGATCCGCTGCTGATCAGCGCTCCCCCAATAATAGCGCCGATCACAAGCATGCCGATTCCCATAGCCTTCAGGATCATGCGCAGTATAGAAAAGTTTTTATACATATTCAGATAATACGCCCAGTGGTATACTCCCTGATCATCTCTATATAACCTTGTCGCCTGCCTGGTTTCCATTTTGATTCCTCCGATTCCCCCATTCATGTGAATGGACTCCTGACGCGTAATATCTCCGATGGCAGCCATGTTCTATGGTCAGCAGGGGGGCGCGCCGTTTCGTCAAGTGACGGCAAAATCGTTTTTTGATAAGTTTCCTGTTATTATTTAAACTGTCTTATTAATAGATAAGATATCCTCAACGCTGTCTGATTTCAAGTTCCAGTTTTTCAGGGCGTGTACAGCAGCAACAGGGCAGGTTATATCTGGTCATTCATCAGGCAATTAATTATAATAAATAAAGACACGAAAGCACGCGCAGCTTCTTACATGTGAGTCTGTCTATCCATGCTCATAACCACAAGCATGGATAAACAGCGAGCAGGCGGACACAAAGACGGATATGCCCGCATATCCGTCTTTTCGGACATTTGCAAACTCTCACAAACCACGCAGTGGTTTGTCATCGTCCCGCACATTTGCACACAGCCATGGAGATAAATTATGAAAATCTGGATCGCCCGCCACGGGCAGACTGACCTCAACCACGCCAGGCGCATGCAGGGAAGGACAGACTGCCCCCTCAACGAAAAGGGAATCAGACAGGCCAGGCAGTCCCGGCAGAATATCGGTGATGTCCACTTCGACGCCGTCTACGCAAGCCCCCTTCAGCGGGCACAGCTGACGGGATCCATCATCGGCAATGTCGACATTTCAGAAATCATTGTAGATCCGCGTATAATCGAAACAGACTTCGGTAAATACGAAAAGTGCAAATACTATCTGATGGGTCCCGCCATGACCGCCTATTGGGTCATGCCGAAAATCTTCCCCGCCCCGCCTTCCGTGGAGACCATTGCATCCATGAAAGAGAGGGCCTCTTCTTTCCTGAAGGATCTCGAGACCCACGACTACGAAAACGTACTGGTCGCCTGCCACGGCGGCATCATGCGGGCTCTGTGCGGCTATCTCGATGAAGCGCCGGACGGGCTTCACTGGGAGCGGGCAAAAAACTGCGAGATCCGGGTCTACGAGTATAAAAACGGCAGGCACACCTTCCTGAAATCCTATAGTCTGGACAAGGAAAACTAAGGAGTTATATTCGAGATGAATCGCAATGATAATCCCCTTGGCTCCGCCCCGATCGGCGGGCTCCTCCTGCAGTACGCGGTCCCCAGCATTATCAGCACCCTGATGGCCTCCCTCTACAACATGGTCGACCAGATCTTCATCGGGCAGCGGATCGGCTTTTTAGGCAACGCGGCCACCACAGTGGCCTATCCGCTGACTTTCCTCTGCGGCGCTCTGACCCTGCTCTTCAGCAACGGATCAGCTGTGAACTTCAATATCAGCAACGGCCGTGGAAACAGGGAAGAGGCTCTTGACTTCGCCGGAGCCGGTCTGACACTGCTGGCGATCGAGGGCATTTTCACCTCTGTTCTGGTCCTTCTTTTCACACCGGCCTTTGTCAATCTCTTCGGCGCGACAGAACAGGTATACCCCTATGCTCTTACCTACATGAGGCTGGTCGCGCTGGGATTTCCCTTCCTGGCGCTGACCTCGGGCGGAACGCTTCTGATCCGGTCCGACGGCAGCCCCCGCTACGCGCTCTTCTGCTCTATGTCCGGTGTAATCCTGAATTTTGTGCTGGATTACCTCTTCCTGTTTCCTCTCAACATGGGAATCGCCGGAGCGGCAATCGCCACGGTTATGGGGCAGGTTGTCTCCGCGCTTCTGGTCGCGGCATATATGCTGCGCTTCAGGACCGGAAAGCTGACAGGCGCGCACTTTGCCGTAACGAAAAGCAAGATCGCGCAGATCACTTCCATCGGCGCAGCGGGCAGCCTCAACCAGGCGGCCATGCTGGCCATGAATCTGGTCCTCAACAGTTCCCTCCGCCGCTATGGCTCCCTGTCTGTATACGGCGGGAGTGAGGCGCTGGCGGCCGCCGGCGTCGTCACAAAAGTAAACTTTCTCTTTTACTCCACCGTCATCGGGTGCAGTATCGGAGGACAGCCGCTCATGGGATTCAACTACGGAGCCAAAAATTATAAGAGGGTCAGGGACACGGCATTTCTGCTCTACCTCTACTCTTTTGCTGTCGGCGCCCTGGAGACCCTCTGCTTCCGTCTTTTCCCCCATCAGATCCTGCGCCTTTTCGGCAGCAGTGCAGGCGGGTATGAAGAATTCGCCCTGCGCTATATGCACGAGTTTATGATGCTGGTCATTCTGGCCGGTGTCCTTCCCGTTTCCATGAATGCCATGGTCTCCATCAAAAAGCCCAAAAACGGTATCATTATCTCTCTTTCCAAGCAGCTGGTCCTGATCGTTCTGCTGCTAATACTGCCGCGTTTTATGGGAATCGACGGAGTGCTGATCACAGGTCCTGTCGCGGACTTTCTGGTAGCGGCCGCCGCCTTTTTCGTAGTCCGCAGGGCCTTCCGGCAGCTGCAGTGATGTGCCTGCGCACGCCCTGGCTGGCCGGCATGTGACCGGCGCCTGATAAGCTTCGGCATACTGTGTAAAACCGCCAAATTATCAATTGCGGAAAATAGGAACGTCGCTTTTTTTATTGCACTTTCGGCTTCAAAATAGTATCATAATATCTATGTAGCGTTGAAAGATCCTTTTTTAACGGGAGGTATGAAAACATATGGGTGTTAAAACCTTTTCTCGCGGTGATATCATTTTCCGGCAGGGCGATCCCGGGGATTGCATGTACGACATTCAGTCCGGAACAGTGGACATTTATGTGAATTTTGGCGGAGCCGACGAAAAGAAGATCGCCGGGCTGTCCGCAGGAGATCTTTTCGGTGAAATGAGCGTCATCGATTATTCTCCCCGCTCAGCCACAGCAGTAGTCAGTGCTGACGGAACTGAAGTCGCTACTATCTCAAAAGACGAGTTCGTGGCATTTTTCAAGAAGGAGCCTGTCAAGATACTCAATCTCCTGCAGCAGATGTGTGACCGCGTGACAAAGACAACGAAGGATTATCTGGAAGCATGCCGGACTCTTTCTGAGCATGAGGCAGCCGGTGCGGAAAAGGATGCGGATCTGCAGGCCAGAATCCGGAAGTTTTCCGATCTGCACAAGGATTTTAATTCTGGTGTAAATGCTTAAAGGGAGGTCTTTCATGAATAGTAAAGAATTTAAGAGCGGTCAGATTATCTTTAAACAGGGTGATTCAGAGGCCTGCATGTACGATATCCAGAGAGGCCGGGTCGGTATTTATTCCGCATACGGCACACCGGACGAGAAGCAGATCGCGGAGCTTTCCGTTGGCGAAATCGTTGGAGAGACAGGTCTGCTTGACCGCGTTGCGCGCACCGCAACCGCTGTCGCTCTCGATGACGACACCGTTCTGCTGGAGATCAAAGAGGACAACCTGAAGGAATATTTCCTGTCAGAGCCCGAAAAGCTTCTCCTGCTCATGCGCAACCTCAGCGGACGCCTTCGTGAGATCAACAGCAAGCTTGCCGATGTCTGCCGCAAAATTTATGAGGCTGAAAACGCCTGAAAATCCGGTGCCGTTTCAGTCGACCGGACATCCGGCATCTGTTTATATTCTTCATCTCTCAAAGCCCGCAGGCGGGTTTGAAACAGACAGATAAAGCGGATAAAGAATGAAAAGACTCCCGCGCGGCGGCATTGCCCCGCACGGGAGTTTTCCTGTAAAGCAGGTGTAGTCAGAAGATTTTTTCTGTAAAGCAGGTATTGTTAAAAGATTTTTTGTAAAGCAGGTATAGTTAAAAGTTTTTTCCTGTAAAGCAGGTAAGGTTAAAAAATCTTTCCTGTAAAGCAGCAGGGGAGAGCTTTCAGGCAGGCAGCAGGGAGATTTTTCCCGCAAGCAGGCCTTGTAAAGGAGAAAAAGGCGAAAATGTTTAAGGATAAACCCTGTCTGTCTCTCAAAGTGCTGGGGACAAGGGGATCTATGGCAGTCACCCGCAGGGACCAGCAGATTTTCGGCGGCAACACTTCCTGCTATATGGTCCGGGCGGGCGATGAGACTGTCTTTTTAGATGCGGGAAGCGGGATTCTGAACGCTCCCGTGGACTTCCCCCGTCCTCCACATATACTGATAAGCCATCTGCATCTGGATCACGTGCTGGGACTGGGTATGTATCCCCGTCTCGCAACGAAAGGCAAAGAGACCCTGATCCATGTGCCCGCCGGCCCGGGAGAAGATCCCGCCCGTCTTCTGGGAGGTGTCTATTCTCCGCCCTACTGGCCTGTGCCCCTGAGCGCCTACGGCGGAACGGTACATATTCGACCGCTCAAATTTCCGCTCACTATCGGGGATCTGCTCATTGAAGGAGTCCCGGGCAGCCACCCGGGAGGGAATTTCATCATCAAACTCAGCTCGCGGGGCAGGAGCATTGTCTATGCCAGCGACTATGAATATGAAGAGCATTCCTTCCACCGGCTCACGAAGATGGCTGACGGAGCCGGCCTTGTCCTGCTGGACGGCCAGTATACCGCAGAGGAACTGGAGCAGCGCAGAGGATTCGGGCATTCCAGCCCGGAACTGGGGCTGAAACTGATGGAGCAATGCAAAATCGGCCGCCTGTGGCTTGTTCACCACGATCCGCAGAGAACAGACGGGCAGCTTCTGGCCCGGGAAGAAGAATATTCCCGGAAAAACGTACATTTCGCTCGGGAAGGAGAGGAAATCCTGCTATGACAAAACAGAACATGGATAGACTGCAGGAACTCGAGGAAGAAAACAGGGATCTGAAGGAAGCCCTCCGCAAACGGGAGGACTTCATCCGAAACACCTTCGGGACCTATCTGACCAATGAAGTGCTTGAAGAGCTTCTTAATGAAAAAAAAGGACTCCACATCGGCGGTGAACGCAGGGTGGTGACTATTCTTTTTTCCGACATACGCCAGTCAACGGAGCTCTCCGAAAAAATGGATGCGGTCAGCTTCATCCGCATGCTCAATCATTATCTCGAAGAAATGATCGAGATCGTCAACGCCTGGCAGGGGAATATCCTGGATTTTGTGGGCGATTCCATCGTTGTAGTCTTCGGCGCGCCCAGATCCAATGATTTATCCGCACGTGACGCAACAGCCTGCGCCGTCGCCATGCAGAGACGGATGCGCGCCGTGAACGAATGGAATGTGTCACAGGGATATCCGGAGATCTCCATGGGAATCGGGATCCATACCGGCGAAGCGATTCTGGGCAATATCGGCTCCATGACCAGGGCAAAATATGATATGATCGGGCGGAATGTCAATCTGGCTTCCCGCATCCAGGGTTATACGAGGGGCGGGCAGATTCTGGTCTCGGATGAGGCACTTGCCGCCGCGGGCAGCATGGTTGTGGAAAACGAAGCCGGAGCCATCAACGTCAAACCCAAGGGAATCCAGGATAAAGTCTGGCTCCATGACATAGTCGGTTTCGGCGGTCAGCTCCTGCGACCGGAGTAAGCAGAATAATCACGGCTTCTCCTCAAATTCAAGCACGGAGGCCGCATAAAGAGCAGACGAATGATACAGGGCCGGGTCGTCCGTGTGAAAGCGCGGGCGGTGAAGCTCCTCCACCGCGTCCCCCGGGGCCCTGGATCCGACCCAGTAAAAGAAAGACGGCGCATACTGCCTGTAAAGAGCGAAATCCTCGCTGGCCAGAGAGGGCGGCACATCTGTCACTGTACATCCCGCAGCACAGGCAGCCTTTCTGGCAAAAGCAGTCATTTCCGGTGTATTAAAGACCATGGGAATGCGTTTATTCCAGATGATCTCCTGCCGGCATTCATAGGCTTCTGCCGTCTTTTCCACTATAGTCTTCATGCGTTCGATCGCCCGGTCCAGTGCCTTTTCGGAAAGTGAGCGGACAGTCCCGCGCATCATCACCCGCTCGACCACCAGATTCACCGGACTTCCGCCCTGAATCATGTTGATCGAAAGGATGGCGCTGTCCAGAGGATTGGTATTGCGGCTGATCACGGTCTGAAGTGACTGGATCAGGGCTGCGCTGCACACAATCGGGTCGATATTGAGATGGGGCATGGATCCATGACCTCCCGCACCATGGATCACGATCTCAAAATTGCATTTCGCGCTCATGAGCGGGCCCTGGTGACAGACCGCTTTTCCGGTTTCCACCGACGGCCAGTTATGCATACCGAAAACCGCCCGGGGGCGGATCAGGTCAAAAAGACCGGCGCCGATCAGTTTCCGGGCGCCGAGTGTTCCCTCTTCCGCCGGCTGGAAAACCAGATCCACGCAGCCCCTGAGACGACCCTGAGCCTTTGCCCGGGAGAGCAGCATGGCTGCGCCCAGAAGAGACGCCGTGTGAAAATCATGGCCGCAGGCATGCATGACCCCGGGAACCCTTGACTTCCATTCGCTCTCGTAGTCTTCCTCCTGGGGCAGGGCATCAATATCCGCCCGCAGCATGATCTCCGGTCCCTCCTGACCGCCTCTGATCCGCACTACAAGCCCTGTTTCCACAGGAAGGGGCAGAATCTCATAATCCGGACGCGCCTCAAAAAAAGCCCGCAGTTTTCCGGTGGTTTCATACTCTTCCCCTGACAGCTCCGGATGCATGTGCAGATCCCGTTTAAAAGCGAGAATCTCCCCATATTCCTCTTCTGTCAGCCTGTAGAGCATTTCCATAATTTCCCTCCTGAGCATAGCCTCGCAAGACATAAGCTGAGTGCTTACTGCCGTTTCAATCCTTTTCAAAGCTTTCCAGCAGCTCCTGCAGCTCCAGATAGCGCCCGATTTTTTCCTCCAGTTCCTCGTCCGTCTTCTGCTTTTCCTCCGCCAGCTCCTGGAGCTTTATGTAGTCTGTTGAAACCTTCTGCATCTCTTCTGACAGCTTCTGTGACTTTTCCGTCAGTTCATCGATCACATCCTCTATGGAATCATATTCCCTCTGCTGCGAATAGGTCAGACGTTTCCTGGGTTCGGACTTTCTGATTCTCTGCCTCTTTCCGTCCTTTCCTGCCGGTTCAGGACTGCCCGCCGCTTCACTGCTGCCTGCCGCATTCCCGGCAGGCTCCTCCGCAGCCAGTCCCTCTTTATGCGCCAGATACTCCTCGTAGCCGCCCTCGCTCTGATGCAGAAGGCCGTCCCCCTCAAAGCTGAAGATCCGGTTCACGACCCTGTCCAGGAAGTAACGGTCATGGGAGACTGCGATCACGATACCGGAAAAGCGGTCCAGATAGTCCTCCAGGATCTGCAGAGTCTGGATATCCAGGTCGTTGGTGGGCTCGTCCAGGATCAGCACATTGGGCGCCTGCATCAGGACCCGCAGCAGGCAGAGCCGCCTCTTTTCTCCTCCAGACAGCTTGGCGATGGGCGTATACTGTTTGCTTTTTATAAAAAGAAAGCGCTCGCACATGGCCGAGGCGGTGATCAGGCCGTCAGCCGTGCGCACATATTCCCCGGTCTCCTTTACCAGGTCGATCACAGTCCCCGAGTCCGGCAGCTGCTCGTTTTCCTGACCGAAATAGCTGATCCGGATGGTCTGTCCAACATCCACTTCCCCCTCATCCGGCGCCAGCTCTCCTGTCAGGATCTTGAGTAAGGTTGATTTTCCGCAGCCGTTGGGCCCTATGATTCCGATCCTGTCATTTTTCAGGAAAGTGTATGAGAAATCATGAAAGAGGCATTTATCACCATAGCTCTTGGCCAGATTCCGCACTTCAATGGTCTTATTTCCCATTCTGGAAGGGATCGATTCCAGGATCACATTTCTCTCTTCGGCGATCTTCTCCCTGTCCCTCAGTGCCTCAAAGCGCTGGATATGGGCCTTCTGCTTGGTAGACCTTGCTCTGGCCCCCCGCATCATCCAGGCCAGATCCTGTTTGTAAAGAGCGGCCATCTTTCTCTCCGCCGCCCGGGCGAAGTCCATCCGCTCCTGCTTCATCTGAAGGTACTTCTCGTAATTTCCCGGATAGCTGTAGACCCCGGCCCTGTCTATCTCCCAGATCGTCGAAGTCACTTCATCCAGGAAATAACGGTCATGGGTGATCATCAGGATGGCACCCTTGTAGCTGTCCAACTGGTTCTGCAGCCACTCGATCATCTCGTGATCCAGGTGGTTTGTCGGCTCATCCAGGATCAGAAGATCACTCGGCGTGAGAAGAGCCGCCGCCAGCGCAGCCCGTTTGCGCTGGCCGCCGGAAAGAGTTCCCGGCATGACAGACGGATCGTCGATTCCGAGCTTTAGCAGCATAGCGGCAGCTTCCCCCTGCACATTCCAGAAAGCCTGATCCTGCGAAATGTTCTGCACTACGTTTTCCAGAACACTGCGGTCCGGATCAAAAAGGGGATTCTGCGGCAGATAGGAAATCTTCAGACCATTGCGTCTGATGATCTGCCCCTCATCCGCCTCCAGAGTACCTGCCACGATAGCCAGAAGGGTTGATTTGCCGGTACCGTTTATACCGATCACGCCGATTCTGTCATAATCCTCTATTCCCTGCGTCACATCGTGCAGCAGCGCCTTATCTCCGAAGGAAATCCCGATCCCTTCCAGTGTCATTATGATCATAATTTATCTCCATGGTCTCGCGGCCGCAAATGCCGGGCCCGCCCGGGCATTTGCGGATATTTTCACAAACCTCTTGCGGTTTGTCAGCGCCGCACCCTATGAGCAATGTACCGCTTCGCAGTCCATCATAGCAGCGCAAAAGCCCTGCATCTGTTTGTGCACATTGACAGGACTCAGAGCCATCACGTTCTTTTAATCTTTACATCATCTGAATATATTACCACAAATAACTCGTCTGTTTAAATACGTGGGATTTTTAATCTGAATCCCCTTTTTTACCGTTACAGTTCAGGCCCACCTGATTCCTGGAGCGCCTTTTGTGCATTGTTTTCAGCAGGGCCTGAACTGTAACTTTTTACCCCTTTACATGTCGTTTTTTGGTACAATAGTGAATATTGATAGCAACGCCGGAGAAGAGATCCGCGTTTAAAGATTCAGGAGGTAAAAACTATGCGATTTAAAAAACTGATTTGTATCGGATTATCGATTGCCTTGCTCGCTTCTGCCGCAGGCTGCGGAGGTTCCGGAGCCCCTGCGTCAGAGGCCCCTTCCACCGAAGGGCAGACAGCAGTTGAGGCTGCAGCGGATCCCGCAGGAGGCGCCGCGGGAGACAAGGCAGATAAAGCGCTTTCCACGGAAAGCGCTACAGCCGCAGCAGCGGAAACTGCTTCCACAATAGCTGCTGCCGTAGAAGAGAAAGAGATTTCCCCGGAGGATATCTCAGTCACATGGGAAGACAGCCACGTCTACGGAGAACTTACGCTCGGAGCCTATGATACGATCGTCACTTACGGGGTCAAAGGATATGAGGATGTTCCCTTTATCAAAGCGTCTGATTATCTGAACATCCTTTTCGAAGGCAAAGAAAAGATCTTTCTGGAAAACGGTGTCATGACGATCCGGGTGAACGGGACGGATGCCGTGATCGATCCCGGGGCGGACACAATCGTCTTTGATAATCCCGCCAGGCTCAGGTCCTCCGGCCTTATCGACGGCGCCATCATTGATAATAGGGAATACAACGTAATAACGGGATCTGCGAAAAACAAGTCCACCCAGACAGAGGCGAAATCTGTAACCATATCACTCAAAGACTACCACATGCCTGTCATTCCTTACGATGATGATATTCTGATGCCTTTCCTGGCTCTGCAGAACACCTTCGGCAGCGCATCAATGACGACTGTACTGGCCTATAACGGTAAAGATTATTACAATACGGTCAGTGCAGAAATGTTCGTTCTCGATGCCGGGGATTATTCCCTGAAAGACACTCCCTTCATGAAGGCGATCCACTCCGGGCCCTTCAGCGAAAAAAACAGTACGACCCAGGCCTATGCGGACTACGGATATTATTCGATCTGCCTGTTGCTTGACCAGACTTTCGGCCACAAGGAAGAGAAGAATATCACGACCTTTGACGAATATTTTACCAGAATGAACGCAAAGGAAGCCCTGTGCTCCACCAATCCTTCCCTTTCACTCACAACAGAGTTCATGCTCTTCAACTACCTTTTTGATTCCATGCACGATTCAGTGCTGAGCATAGATACCGTATTCGGTCCAATTAACAATGTCGATAAAGCAGAAGTGGAGGGTGTCGTCAATGAGATCAGTCAGTCAGAGATAGGACAGGAGCTGTTTGAAGAAGACGCGCAAGTCTCAGACGAAGAAACTGAACTGTCCCTGAATGTGATTCTGGGCGCCTTATTGGAAAAAGGCCTCAGTGTCCCCGAAGTGGTGCCGCTCACTGCCTGGACGGAGTTTTTCTCCCTTGCCAAACCTGAAGATTACGGAGACCAGAGACTGGATTACGCAGGCGATACCGCAGTCATCTATTTTAACGAGTTCAAGGACGACACAACTACCAGAAGGCCCTCCTATTATCTGGATCCCATTAAAGAGCAAGATGAAGATAAAAACAGTTTTGCCTTCTTCTACAACTGCTTCAAAGATATCAAAACACACGATGAAGTCAAAAATGTTGTGCTCAACATCTGCGACAACGGCGGAGGAAGTGCGGCTGCCCTGGTCGCCATCCTGGGATTCCTGTCCGAAGACGGTGAAGTGAAGATCACGAATCAGGATATGCTGGCGGGAAATTACAGAGAAGAGTGCTATCATGTCGACACCAATCTTGACGGCATCTCCGATGATCAGGATGGTTTTGGGGGACAGTACGACTTCTATATCCTGTGCAGCGGTTCGTCTTATTCCTGCGGCAATGCATTACCTTATTTTGCCCAGAAGGACGGCCTTGCCAAAATCATCGGTACAAGACCGGGCGGCGGAGACTGTGTCCTTGGCTCCTTTGTCGACGCATATGGCCACGTCGCGGCCTATTCCGGCATGCTCAAGCTGGGAACCGACGACGGAAGCGGATTTATCTCCAACGAAAAAGCGACAGAAACAGACCTCAATATGGTGCCTTCAATCTGGGACATCGTCAATGTCCCCTGGTATGATCCGGCGGGCATCGCGGATGCTGTCCATAAGTACCAGGAAGGCGCTGCAGAGCTCGAGTACCCGGAAACAGCAAGCAAAGAAAACATGTCTGCTTTCCTGACCAGACTGTTTGAATTAATTTCAAAGAGGATGGACGCCGTGGAAAAGAACGCCGGGGCGGGACAGGATTCTGCAGCAGAAGGAACTACCGGGGCGGAAAAAGCTCCCGCAGCTGAGTAACCAGCGGGGCGAAAAACCGCAGCGGAAGCAACTGCCGGAGCGGAAGAAGCTCCCGCAGCTGAGTAACCATAAGAACCGAAAAAACCGCAGCGGAAGCAACTGCCGGAGCTGAAGGAGATCCTGCAGCAGCAGTAAAAAATAAGGGTATGAATATCTCGCGGTCAGGCGATTTATTCATACCCTTTTTTATGACACAGCCCGTGAAATGTAATTTGCTTCGGGAGCTGCGGTCCGGAGGGAAATATCTTTTTTTGAACGGGAGCCGCGGTCCGGAAAGGAAATATTTTTTTTTGAACGGGGGCCGCGATCCCGAGGGGATTTTTCATTTTGAACGGGAGCCGCGGTTCAGAATCGCCACAGCCAAAAGCAGGACTGCAGGCACGAGCAGGATCCGCATCCCAGTGCGGATACCGGCGCTTTCGGCGACAGTTCCGATTACGGACGGGGTAACGATGGAGCCAATGCCGGACAGGGTCACAAAGATACCCATAGCGAGCGGATAGCGGCCGAAGACATCGCCGGCGTTTGCGACGGTCGTGCCGTACATGCCGGAGAGGGAAAGCCCGAGTCCGATGGTACCGGCCAGCATCAGGGGAAGATTGTTCGTGAACAGGACGATGCACAGAAAGGCCAGAATGCCTGCGGACAGGACCCGTATAATGGAAGCGGGATTAAAGCGTCCGCCGATCGCGCTGCAGCCGAAGCGGCCCAGGAGGATCGTGATCCACAGGAGGGAGTTGAGCAGCTGGGCAGAACCGGATGCCAGAACACCGCATTCCTCATAGTAGGTTACCATCCATCCCATGACGGTTGCCTCGACGCACAGGTAGAGGAACATGATGCCAATGGAGAAGCGGAAGGGGCGCTCCCCGAGGAAGCCGAATGCGTTCTCTTTCTTCTCAGAGCGGGAATAGGTCACGCTGTCCATCTTCATGAATGCCGAAGTGAAGACAGACAGAACCAGCAGGGCCAGGATGACGGAGACTGCGATCCTCCAGCCGATCCGGTCAAAGCGGGTACAGGCAAGCGCGATGAGGGGAGCAGTGACTGCCCCGATGGCGAAAAAGCCGTGCAGGGCGTTCAGCGGGGATGAGTTCCCGCCTGACAGGGTACTGACCGCCTGGTTGTTGTAGTTACTGATCGAGCCGCGCCCCAGGCCGGTCAGCAGAAAGGCAAAGATGAGAACGAAGGGATTGCCCGTGACCAGCACAAGGAAAAAACCGATGATGGGAAGCAGGTTGAGGATCATCAGAGAATCTTTGATCCCGATCAAAAGCGGGATGAGACCTGCGAAAAGCCCCGCAACAATATTGCCTGTGGAATGGGCCGAGATCAGGTAGCCGCCGATCTGGTAGCTGAGATTGTATTCCGCCTTGATCATGGGCAGGATAGATCCGATCATGATCGTGTAGATTCCCTGGATCAGATACAGAAAAAACAGATTGCCGATCATGTATCGGTCATTGGGGGCCAGTGAGCGGAAGAAAGATTCTTTTCTGATGTTTTTTTCCATGTTTAGAAACCTCTGATACAAGTTTCTTCCGCACCGGATAGTGCTTACTCCGGGAATCTCTGTCTCAGGATTGCGGTCCACTGCCCAGTGCGGAAGAATCAATTTGGCTTTTCAGGTTTTAGTATAGTATGGCTTTTCAGTCTTATCAGTTATAGAATACTGTGCCTTTTCCGGCTTATCAAGTGTAATGTATTATGCCTTTTCCGGCTTATCAAGTTTAAAGTACTGTGTCTTTCATACTTGTGGTTATGGGCGAGTGCCCGCAAACATGTATGATTAAAGCACGCGCTGCTTTCCGGTTCTGTTAATTATCAGAATTACGGAGTGTTTGTGTAGTCCTTCGCGTTCTCTGCGGTCACTTTTTCAAAGGGTACATAGAAGATGTTCTCGCAGTCTTCTGAAACTGTGCAGCCGGTGCCTTCGTCGGCAGGCTTCCCATCCACAAGGTTTTTGGCAATGCGGACAGCTGCTTCGGCCTGTCCTTCCGCGCTCTGGAAGACGCTCATAGCCATTGTACCAAATCGCTGTCGCGATAGCCATCTTCACGTTTTCCAATAGCCGCTTCTCAGCCTGACCCACAAAAAAAGTAGCAGTGTTCTGAATTGTGTA
>CACYTU010000052.1 GCA_902777355.1 uncultured Lachnospiraceae bacterium
GCGAGGAAAGCGGCTGCAAATGCCGGGCTTGCCCGGGCATTTGCGGACATTTTCCGAGCGCCCACACATGAGGAAGGAGCCATTTTGCGCGCGGAGGCGCACAAAATGAGCGGATTCCGAATGGGTGGAGCGCTGTGAGAGCGCGTGATTTTAATCACATGAGTCTGCAATCCATACCCAACATTACATGCACACGCCCCTCGAGGGACGTGTACATATATTTCACCCACAGGGATTGCGCCCGGGTGACGCAAAGCCCTGATTTTTTTCATTACGTGTCTTCACGTATCGATTCGACATAGCGGACAAGTCAAAGCTCTGCCGGCACGGCAGCCAAGCTGAGCTGCCGCAGAGTAAAGAGATATAGAACGCGGCTTTTCAAAAACTCTGATTGGAGAATAATAGATGAGCAGAGAGCGAAAAAAGATTTTGTTTGTTGTGGAGGCCATGGGAGGCGGAGTTTTCACCTTCCTCTTCGGCCTGTGTAACGAACTGGTCGAATACTATGATATATATGTCGCCTACGGAATCAGGAGGCAGACGCCGGATGATTTCCGGAAATATTTCGACGATCGTGTCCATATGATGAGGGTGCGCCATTTTGAGCGCTCAATCGATCCAAGGCACGATGTCGGAGCATTTCTCGAACTCCGCAGAATAGCGGAAAAGGTGAAGCCGGATCTGATTCATCTGCATTCTTCCAAGGCGGGCGCCCTGGGCCGGTGGGCTTTTAACGGAAAGAAGATTCCCCTCTTCTACACACCCCACGGCTACAGCTTTTTGATGTCCAACTACAACGCCTTCAAGCGCTTTTCCTACAAGATGGTGGAAAAGATCTCCACGATCCGCTGCTGCACGACAGTCAGCTGCAGCGAGGGCGAACACAGAGAGACACTGAAGCTGACCAGGAACGCGCGCTATGTCAACAACGGCATCAACATCGATGAGATGCGCCGCATGATGGAAGGACTGGGTGAGTGCGAGGAGGACAACAGCATCTTTACGCTGGGCAGGATATGCTACCAGAAGAATCCGGCCCTGTTCAACGAGATCGCATCGAAGATGCCCGACCAGCGCTTTGTCTGGATCGGGGATGGCGAACTCAGGAGCGTGCTCAAGGCGCCCAATATTGAGGTGACCGGCTGGCTGAACAGGGAAGAGGCCATGCGCAAGTCCATGTCCTCGAAGATTTTTATCCTGACGTCCCTCTGGGAGGGTCTGCCGATGTCGCTCCTTGAATCCATGTACATGGAAAAGATATGTCTGGTCAATGATGTGATCGGGAGCCGGGACGTTATACGGGACGGCGAAAATGGTTACATCTGCAGTTCCGCGGATGAGTTTGTACGTGTGATCCGCAACATACTGTCCGACCCGGAGCTGCTCAGGAAGGTTGCTTCCCAGGCAAGAAAAGACATTGAGGAAGTATACAATACACGCATTATGGCGGAGAAATACAGGGAGATCTACGAAGAGGCTCTCGAACAGGCAGCGACAGAAAAAGACAGAAAAAAGAAAAAGTAAAACAGCTGATGACCGGTCCGGCCGCATTCAGGACAAATGAGAGCGGACGTGACACAGACACTTGATACAAAGAAAACCGGCCTTCCACTGCTCAGGCTCAGAACAATAAAACCGGAAGTTGTGGAATCAGCTGTTTCAGGAAAGGAAAGCAGATACCTTTTAAAGGGACTCTGCCGGAATGAAAGGACTAAGGCAAATGGGAACACCGAACGTGAAAATTCTGGTTGCTTCACATAAGAAATACAAAATGCCGACGGATGAAATCTATCTGCCTCTCCATGTCGGTGCGGAAGGGAAGCTGGACGAAGAGGGCTGTCCTCTTGATCTGGGATGGACCAAAGATAATACGGGAGATAATATCTCCGAACTCAATTCCGGCTATTGTGAACTGACAGGCCTGTACTGGGGATGGAAGAATCTGAAGGCCGATTATATAGGGCTTGTGCACTACCGCAGACATTTCTGCCGCAAAAAGAAGAGCCAGGATCCCTTCAAGAACATCCTGACCGGAGAAGAACTGAGACCCCTTCTCGGACAGTACTGGGTCTTTGTGCCGAAAAAGCGCCGGTACTATATCGAGACGCTCTATTCGCATTACGCCCATACCCATTACGCGGAACATCTGGATCTGACCAGAGAAGTGATCGCGGAGAGATGCCCTGAATACCTGGCATCTTTTGACAGGATCATGCGGCGCAGGTACGGCTATATGTTCAATATGATGATCATGAGGAGAGACCTTGCGGACAAGTACTGCACCTGGCTTTTCGATATCCTCTTTGCACTCTCGAAAAAGATGGGGGATACAGAGCTTTCCTTTTATCAGGGCAGGTATTTTGGAAGGGTCAGTGAGCTGATCCTGAATGTCTGGCTGGACCGTCAGATTTCGGTCTCCTATATCCCCAGGGAAAGGATCTGCGAACTCTCCACGATCTATACGGAAAAAATCCTGTGGTATAAAAAAGCGGCTTCTTTCCTGAAGGCAAAATACCTGGGAACAAAGTATGAGGGCAGCTTTTAATGAGTAATGTTATGAAGAAGGATCGGGGGCAGTTCGGGCGCTGGCTCAGAGGAGGCCTCCTTTCCGGCAGACCTAAGCAGACAGTGTCGGGGATCACGGACATTATTTTCTTCCTGGCATTCACATTCTGCTTCAGCTGGGAATTCATCAATACGACCATGTTCAAAAAACTGTTCTCCGATGAATTCAAGGTCAGTATGAGAAGCTGGTTCGATATTGCCGTGATCGCTGCTCTTCTGTGCGGGGTTGCCGCCCTTCTCCTGCAGGACAGCGTGAGGCAGGCCCTGTTTGAGGCACTTATACTCACGGCAGGTTACCTTCACTGGAAAGTCGGAGGCGGCAAGTACAGTTATTTCGTTTTTTGCGTGTTGATCGTCGGAATGACCGGCAGATCGTTCAAGGCACTTCTGGCGATTGCCTGCAGTATAGGCACCGCCATGATGGCTGCGGCTTTTGTGGCATCACAGCTTGGGGTCATCGAGGACCTGGTGTATACAGGGGGAAGGCATTCCTTCGGCATTGTCTATTGTACCGACTGCGCCGCCCATATCCTCTTTCTCATGATCATGTATGCTATGCTGCGGCTCGATGAGATGACCCTGATTGAATACGTGGTGATGATCCTCTGCTGCGCGGTCATGACCATGACCAAATGCAAGACAGACGTGTACTGCTGCATACTGTTTCTGGCAGGAGTGCTTGTCTATAAATTCACCGTAAAGTGGCATCAGTCGAAGGCAGTGAAAATTATAAGCGGGTTAATGGTCTTTTCCTATATGATCTGTGCCTTTTTTTCTTTTGTAATGACTTATGCCATAGACCCGAAGGATCAGAAGGCGCTTGAGACACTGGATTACACGCTGATCCGCCGCATTGAATTGAACCGGCAGGCTCTGCAGACAGGCCCCTTCTCGCTGTTCGGAACGGCCATCGAGGAGCACGGGTTTGGAGGAAGGACAGAGAACCTTCCTTCATGGGATAAATATTTTTTTATTGACAGTTCCTACATCCGCCTCTTCGTCATAGGAGGCGTGGTTCTTTTTTGCCTGCTTCTTCTGACCATAACTTATGCCCAGATCAGATGTTACGCCTATAAAAATTACGGCTTCGTCTTTCTGTTGTCGCTTGTGGCGCTTGCATGTTTCATGGAGCACCATTTCATGGAGCTTGCCTATAACGTTTTCCCCATGATCGCTTTTGCCGGAAAAGGTTTTCTCAGAGCCGGTCCCCGGAAAAAGACCCTTCCATGGGGCTTCGGAGCGGCAAGGGCAGAAGAGGCCGATGACCCGTCCTTTACTCCCGGTCCCGAGGAAAAGGAGCTGGAAGAAAGCCCTGCTTCGCCGGCCTTTGATGCCGGGAGGCGTGCACATTCACAGGAGGATGATCTCTATGAAGAGACAGCCCCGGCCGACAAATCCGCCGGCTTCTCCGGATATGGCTTCCGGGTGGCGCCTCCTCTGAAAGAAGAGACTGACGAAAAGGGAAAAAGTCCGGAGCGATGACCTGCAGGCCCGGCGAAGGAAGATCGGAAGATGAGCGACTTTAAACCGGCGATCAGTGTGATCATGCCCTGCTACAACGCGGAAAAGTATATCGAGACCGCGATCCGTTCCTTCGCGGAGAATACGGTCAGCACAAAATGTGAGCTGATCATCATCAATGACGGGTCTACAGATGGCACAAGGAAGATCATCGATGACATGTGCAGCTGCTATCCCGACAATGTGATCCGATGCATCGATATCCCCAACGGCGGTGTGAGCGCTGCTAGAAACAGGGGAATAAGGGAGGCTCGGGGAAAGTATATCTCCTTTATTGATTCGGATGATATGTACGCAAAGTACTTTCTCGAATCCCTTCTTTCCGGAATCAGGAGAACACGGGCGGATACCTGCTGCTGCTGTTGGACCAGGTCGGAGGATTCTCTGACAAAACAGAAAGTAGAGGCAGTGCCGGTCAAAAAGAAAAAGCTTCTGGACAATGTCCTCTACAAGACGAAACTTGTGGCGGTATGGTCCACTCTTTACCGCAGGAGCATAATAGCTGCTGAAAATCTCCGTTTTTCCGAGACCATCAAATATGGGGAAGATATTGAATTTCTGTGGAAATATCTTTCTTGCTGCAAAACATTTGCCCTGGTGAACGCAAATTATTACTTTTACCGCCTTGTACCCGGCTCTGCCATGAACCGGGTCACCTGGGATAAAACGCAGATGCTGGATGCTGTCATGAACATCATCGGGAAAATGGAGACAACTTCTCCCGAATATGTGGAATCATTCGCGTCCTATATGCTTCCCAGGAAACTGATTTCCCTTCAGAAGGACTTCGCGAGCCACGGCGAAATAGAATATTTTTCCAGGATCGAGAGCCAATATGACAAGAAGATGATGCTGCATGTGGCGGGAAGGGGAAAGCCCGAAGTAAGGCTTGCAGCACTTACCTATGCCGTCTCTCCCCGCTCATTCTATCTCTTTTTCCACCAAATCTCCGGAATCCAGAAGAAAATGAAGTTATTTCAGGAGCTGTAAAAATGACCGCAAGAGTAAACAGCACAGAGGAGCTTATCTCTGTGATCATCCCTGTCTATAACGTAAAACCATATCTGCAGATGTGCGCGGAAACGGTTTTCGCGCAGACCTTCAGAAATCTGGAGATCATTTTTGTGGATGACGGTTCGACGGACGGAAGCGGGGAATTGTGCGATGAACTTGCCCGGAAGGATCCCCGTGTGCGGGTGATCCATCAGGAAAACGGAGGCTTGTCCGACGCCCGTAATACTGGCATTATGGCCAGCACGGGCGCTTTTCTGTTTTTTCTGGACAGTGATGACGCCATTTCGCCTGTTACTCTGGCCCATCTGTGGACGGCCTGCATAAGGACCAGGGCGGATGTGGCGATCGGGGACTTTATCCGTTTTTCCGAAGAGAAGGTACCCACGGAGCGCAGGCAGTTTACGACAGAAGCTGTGGACACCGAGGAAGCGATCCGCAGACTTCTCCTTCATCAGGAGTGTGTCCATACAGCATGGGGCAAGCTGTTCCGGCGGAAACTCTGGGAGACTATGCGGTTTCCCAAGGGCCTTCTGAACGAAGACCACGCAGTGATCTATGATGTGATGGTCAATGTAAAAAAGGCGGCCTTTGTAAAAGATGCCCTGTATTATTACCGGATCCGCCAGGGCTCCATCATGACCAGCCGAATCACTGAGCGCAACCTGCCTCTTCTCGACACATCGGAAAGAGTGACCAACATGATCATCGAGCGATATCCGTCTCTGCGGGAGCCGGCGATCCGCCTTCATGTTGTCGTCTATATGCGTTTCCTGTCCGATCTTTTGGAGACAGATTACGGCATGTTCCCGGATGTCCAGAAGAGGATCATCAGTACACTCAAGGGATACCGCAAGGAGTTTATGCGTTCGCGCCAGGTGCGCAAGGTGGATAAACTGAAGCTTGCCGCCCTCCTGGCGGGGAAAAGAGCCTTTTATCTGCTCTACAGGATATCGGACGCGACGAAATAGGACTGACAGCAAATCGGATGGTCGGGCCAGGTCCCTTCCATCCGATTGCCTTGCCCGACCGGACCAAAAGCGGGCACATGGGGATAGCAAAAACGGATTCATCTGGGAGGAAAAACCGCAGATATGAATATTACAGTGGTCACACCCTACGATTCTTCTAATTTCGGGGCATTTCTGCAGGCTTACTGCCTCAAAGGCTGGCTGACCGGTCAGGGACATAATGTCACACACATCCCGACGAGACCCGCGGACTATGTGGAGTCCCTCTATTATTCCAGGATGCCGGTGTCGAAAAAGGAAAAGCTGATTCCGGCCGTCTATAGGAGACATCTGGAATTTGGAAAGCGCAAATACGAGCTCTTCAGAAAGGCGCAGGAGGCTTTCCGGATCACGGAGGATTTTTCCAGGACAGACCTGATCATTCTGGGGAGCGATGAGATATGGAACGTGGACAAACCTGTTTTCCATGCCCCTGTCTTCTGGGGAGATATGAATGTTCCCGCAATTTCCTATGCCGCCAGCATAGGAGACTCCTCCCCGGATGCATTCCTATACTGTCCCGATCAGCTCGACCAGCTTCGGGGACTGAAGCGCGCCCTGGTCAGGGATGAGAATACCAGACGTTTTGTTGAAAAATACACAGATCTGAGAGTGGACCTTGTGTGCGACCCCACGATTCTGTGGCCGACAGACAGCTGCGAAGAGGAGTGCCATGACGACTATGTCAGCAGCCATGACTGCCTGTTGGTGTATGCCTACTCGGTCAGCAAAAGGGAGAAGCAGGAACTTCGAAAATACGCCCGCGCCAAAGGGCTGAAGATCGTCACCTGCTGTTTTTATCACGGCTGGAGCGACCACCAGGTGGAGTGCGGCCCCCTGGCCTTCTCCAACCTGATCCGCAAATGCAGATTTTTTTATACTTCTTCTTTCCACGGGACGGTTTTCGGAATGCTCAACCACGCCAATTTTGTGGTCAGCACGGACAATCCCAAGACTCTGCACCTCATTGAGCAGTACGGCCTGGAGGACCGCCTCCTCTCGAAGAAAGAGATGAGCGCGGACGGCCTTGCCCATATTTATGCCCGTAAAGGCGGATACAGGACAGCCGACAGGGAAATCGCAAAATGGCGCCGGCGCTCCGGACAGCTTCTTGAGGAGGCAATAGCCGGCGCGGCGGACAACTGTCAGGAAATCACCCCGGCAGTCACCACGGAGCCCCCCGGGGACGGTGGTCTGAAGGCAGGCCCGGATAGGGCTGAATCCCAAAACAGAACTGCGGCGGAAAAGAAGCCCTTTGATCCGCTGATCTGTTATCACAACCAGTGCACAGGATGCTTTGCCTGCAGAACTGTCTGCAGAGAAAACGCAATCTCGATTAGAACTGACCGGCAGGGCAGAAGGCTCCCTGAGATCGATCCGGAAAAATGTGTCGGCTGTGATGCCTGCAGGAAGGTATGTCCTCAGAGAAACCCCTCCCCTCTGCATCTTCCCATGGAATGCTATGCGGCCCGCGGCAGCTATTTCGAAGGAATTGAAAAATCCTCCTCCGGAGGAATTTCCGCGATTCTGGCTGCATCCTTTGCGGACAGCGGAAACGTTGTCTGCGGGTCGGCTGTCATCGATGGCAAAGCAGAGCACAAGGTCATTCGTGCCAAGGAAGATCTGCCCCTACTTCAGGGATCAAAATATGTTCAGAGCGATATCTCGGACGTTTATGATGAAATCCGAAACTGCCTGAGTCAGGGGAAAGAGGTCCTCTTCCTGGGGACACCCTGCCAGGTAGATGCCATGAACCGCTTTTTTGGAAAAAATAAAAACTATTGGGCGGTGGACATTATCTGCCACGGGGTTCCTCCCATGGAGTACCTGAAAGAACATCTGGCCAGGGCCACGGAGGGCGGATACTATGACCGCTTCCGCTTCCGCGGAAGTCCGGATGACTTCACCCTCAAGATCTATGACGGAGAGGAACTCCTCTATTCCAGATCCGAGATCGAGGACACCTATTTTTATGGTTTTTTGAACTGCCTGACCTACCGGGAAAACTGCTACAGCTGCAGCTATGCCAAAGGAAGCCGGGCGGGCGACCTCACAATCGGGGATTTCTGGGGACTCGATAAGGAGACGCTGAAGAACAAATATGACGGCAATATCTCCGTCGTGCTCGTCAACACAGAGAAGGGGCGTGAGCTGTTCGAGAGGATCCGCCCTCAGCTGGTCTGTGAGCAGAGAGAGACCGCCGAGGCAGTGCGCGGAAATCCCCAGCTGCGCCGGCCTTCCCTGCGGCACAAAGACCGCGTGCGTTTTATGCGGACCTACATGGACACCGGTGACTTTTCCCGGGCAATCTCCGCGACCGGCATTGAAAAGACCATGAAACGAATGCAGTTCGGCCGCACAAGAACAGGGAAAGTGTATGTCTTCCTGAAAAAAATCTGGCAGAGGAGATAATCCCGGGGGCTCCGGTTACTTATCGAGGTATTTTTTACTGATATGCTGAAAAAGATGATCAAGCGCTACAGGTCGATCCCGGTGGCTGCCAAAGCCTCTTTGTGGTTCATTTTCTGCAGCGTGCTGCAGAAGTGCGTGTCCATGCTCACGACACCCATCTTCACCAGACTGATGAGCACCGAGCAGTACGGACAGTTCACTGTCTACAACTCGTGGCTTCAGATTTTTACGATTTTTGTCACCCTGCGCCTGAACTATGCCGTGTTCAACAAGGGAATGAGCAAGTACAAAGACGACCGCGACGGGTACACCTCCACGATGCAGACCGTCACCTTTGTGCTCGCTCTTGTCCTCTTCCTGATCTACCTGCCCTTCCGCAGGCAGATCAATGCAGTCACGGAGCTTCCCACCTTTATCATGGTGGCGATCTTCGCGGAGCTGTTGTTTACGCCGGCCATCGATTTCTGGACCATCCGCAAGCGGTACGAATATATCTACAAACCGGTGGTGTTCCGCACGCTTTTGATGGCTTTCCTCAACGCCGGGCTGGGCGTTGTGGCCGTAATGGTCTCGGCAGAAAAGGGCTATGCCCGGATCATGTCATGTGTCCTGGTGAACATGGTGTTCGGCGTCAGTCTCTTCATCTACAACCGCAGCAAGGGAAAGGTATGGTTCAAAAAGGAGTACGCCCGGTTTGCCATCCTCTTCAATATTCCCCTGCTGATGCACTACATCTCGCAGTACATCCTGGACCAGTTTGACAGGATCATGATCCAGAAGATGGTCAGCATTGCCGCCGCGGGCCTTTATGGCGTGGCCTACAATGCCGCCATGGTCATGAAGATCGTGACCCAGAGCGTCAACAACGCCCTGGTCCCCTGGCAGTACGAAAAGCTTGAGAAGCAGGAATTCAGGGAACTCGACGACGTGCTCTTCCTGATCTTCATTGGGGTGTCTGTCTGTGCCTTCATGTTTTCATCCTTCGCGCCCGAGATCATGCGCATCATGGCCCCGGCCAAATACTACGAAGCTGTCTACGTTATCCCTCCCGTGGCGGTCGGACTTGTTTTTTCCTTCATGTACACAGCTTTCGCAAACGTCGAATTTTTTTATGACCAGAACAAGTTCACCATGTACATATCCATGGCGGGAGCCCTTCTCAACATTGTGCTCAACTACTTCGGGATCAAATGGTTCGGTTTTATCGCCGCGGCCTATACGACCCTGTTCTGCTATATTGTCTTTGCGCTGTGTCACTACATTTACATGACTGCCAGCGTCAGGAAGGCCCTGGGGGTCAGCCGGGTCTTTCAGTCCGGCCGCCTGGTCGTGCTCTCAGCCGCTGTCCTGGCTGTGACTATCTTCATGATCTTTTTCTACGATAAGATCGTGATCCGCTATAGCATCAACCTGGCCATACTCCTGGCGGCATGGCTGAAGAGAGACTTCATTCTGGCCATGTACAGAAAAGTGCGCCGGAAGAAACAGAAATGATGACAGCCTCAGGCTGCCGCTCCGGCAGGCGGCATACCATGTCAGAGAGATCACAGTGCTGACTTGGCGGATTTCACTCCGGGATGTCATTTGGGAGTGACCGCTGTTCAGACGAAGCGTTTTTCAACTCCGGATTTCACTCCGGGATGTCACTCCGGATCTTACTCCAGATTTTATAGAAGAGAATCAGAATATGATAGGAATACTTACTTTTCATAAATCCGTCAACTACGGCTCCGTGCTTCAGGCCTGGGCTTTGCAGAGGATGCTGACCATGAAAGGAATCGAGTCAGAGATTATCGACTACGAGCCTGAAAAATACGGGGACCTCTACGACGTTTTCCTGAAGCCGGGAAGACCGCATTTCCTCGTGAAAAACATAAACAGGGTGCCCGTTATGACCATCCTCGCGAGACAGCAGAAGAGCTTTGCCCGCTTTCGCAGGGATAACCTCAGGATGAGCGCTGAGTCCTATACGCTGGAGAATCAGGAAGACATCTGCGGGAAAGATTATGAGGCTGTGATCTGTGGAAGCGACCAGATCTGGAACACGGGTGCCAGTGACTCGGACACAGTCTATTTTCTCCCCTTTCCGATTCCCGGCCGCAAGATCGCGTATGCGGTAAGCCTTAACACAGGCTCCTTCGAGGGAGAAGTCCAAAGGGAACTCTTTAAAAGATGGATTTCCGATTATGATTATCTTTCCTGCCGCGAAGAGAGCGGAGTGGACAAACTACGCGGCCTGTTGGAAGACGGCAGACAGGTCGACCTCAACCTGGACCCGACCCTGCTGCTCAACAGGGTAGAATACGCCCGCATCACTTCGCCCAGGCTGATCCGGGGCAGGTATATATTTGTCTATTACGTGTGGTTCAACAGTTCCATTGTGGCGGCTGCACGCGAGATCTCAAGGCGCACGGGACTGCCGGCCTACACAATCGAGATGGCAAAGGGAGGCCGGGCCTACCTGCGCCTGATTAGGAACGGCATTCATCCCGTCACGCGCACCCTGGCTCCGGGAGACTATCTTAGTCTCATCAAAAATGCTGACTATATCGTGACCGATTCCTTCCACGGGACCGCCTTTTCTCTTATTTTTCAGAAACGGTTTGTGTGCATCAACGACAGGAACCGGGACGGAAACCTTAGAGATGATGTCCGTATCACAGGGATTCTGAGCCGCCTGGGCCTTGAGGACCGCTATATCACTTCCGAAGAGGCGGAGAATTTTGATATAGAGGCAAGGATCAATTATAGGAAGATTACGAAAAAACGTCTTAAGCTGGCAGAAGAATCCATTACAAGACTGATCCGTGCCCTTGGGGCAGAAAACTGATAACCGGAATCTTTTGACTCGGGAAATGCTGACCCGCGCCCTTAAAGCTGAGAGCCGGAAATCTGTGCCTTTGGGCAGAAGGAGAAACCTGTGGAATCCAGACAAGAAGAAATGATTTCCATAATCATGCCCGTCTTCAACTCGGAGAATACGGTCGGAAGGACGATCAGCAGTATCCTGAATCAGTCCATGCAGAATTTTGAACTGATCATTGTGGACGATGGATCCACCGATGGCACAGCAGGGGTCTGCGCCCGGTTTGAATCTGAAAAAATAGTCTGCTGCAGACAGGAAAATGCAGGGCCTGCGGCCGCGAGAAACACCGGTCTTGCCATGGCCCGGGGAAGCCTGATCTGTTTTGTCGATGCCGATGATACTGTCCGGGAGGACTATCTGCAGGTGCTCTCCGACTGCATAGAGGGCGCTGACCTTGCCGTATGCGCATATAATGAAGTGACGGATGACATCATTCCTGCAGCGGACATTCCTGAAAGTCCGTGGACCGCGGAAACGCCGGAAACGCCGGAAGCACCTGACACAGCGAAGACCGCGGAAACGCCGCAGGCACCTGACACAGCGAAGACCGCGGTAATGCCGCAAGCTTACTGCAGAACAGAGACCGCGGATTCCTTGATGGAGAGGATCCTGCACGATGACACCATCGGGGGCTTCCTCTGGAACAAGCTTTTCCGAAAGAGTCTGATCGACCGGGGAGGCATGGCCTTCAGCAAAAATATATTCGTTGGCGAAGACCTGCTCTTTGTCGAGCAGTATCTGGCCGGCTGCCGCACAGTGAGGATTACGGACCAGAAACTCTACAACTATTACACATCAGGGGACTCCATTTCCAGCGCAATGAATGAGAAAACCCTGACTTTGCTGCGCGCCCTTGAAAAGATCAGCGGACTTTCCGACCGGCCTTCCTTTGTAAAGGCTGCCGCCTTGCGCTATATCAGACAGTTTCTGTCATTTGCCGCATACTTCCCCGACCGGCAGTGTCCGCCCGGCAGACTGTCATCTTTTCTCAAAAATACCGGCCTGACACGCAAAGAAGTATTTGCAGGGCTGACAAAAAATTATAAAATCAAATACGTGCTTTATAATACGAACAGGAGTCTTTACAGAAAGATCATGTCTTTTAGAAAGAAGGCGGAATAGAAGACGGAATAGAGAACGGCGGGAAGGCGGAATAGAAAACAGCTGAAAGGCGGAATAGAAGGCGGAGTAGAAATTTGGAATTGAAGTGATTCTGAAAGGTTATTTTTGCCCGGAGTATATCCTGTTAATTCTTCATCGCGCAATACTCGTGACTTCAGCCGCGGGATACGCGCACAAAAAGGGAAACCTGCTTCGTGGAAATGGCACATAAAACCCCGCCGGCCGGCTTACTTGTCCGCAGTTACAGCGGTTACATCACGTACTCATGATCGCGCGGAAGCCCCTGTATCTTATCCGGATATTCAGAAAAGATACCGGGACTGTTCTCTCGTGTGATTTGAGATAAATATTTTTTAGAAAGGAACAACAAATTAATGAAGAGAGAAAGTGGAATTCTGTACCCCATATCATCCCTGCCCTCAAAGTTTGGGATTGGCTCATTTTCCAGGGAAGCCTATGAGTTTGTGGACTTCCTCAAGGAGGCAGGACAGACATACTGGCAGGTGCTGCCGCTCTGCCAGACCGGATTCGGGGACTCACCTTATCAGTCAGTCTCTTCTTTTGCGGGAAATCCCTATTTTATAGACTTGGAGAAGCTCATTGAAGAGGGACTCCTGACCTGGGACGAAGTGAACCGCTTTGACTTCGGAAGCGACCCGGAAAAAGTCGATTACGGCGCAATGTACAACAACCGCTACACTGTGCTCCGCATCGCCTTTGACCGTTTCCGCACCCTGGAAAATTCCCCTCACCACAGCCAGTACCACGCTGAGTACAAGGAATATCTGGAGAGAGAGCATTACTGGCTCTTTGACTATGCCCTCTATATGGGCCTGAAGAAAAAATACCAGGGGAAATCCTGGACAGACTGGGCGGATGGAGAACGCCTCCGCGACCCCAAAGCCCTGGACGCAGCGGCAAAGGAACTGTCTGAGGAGATCGATTTCTACCGCTTCCTGCAGTTTGAGTTTGACCGCCAGTGGAAAAAACTCCATGCCTATGCCAAAGAGCAGGGGATCAAAATCATCGGTGATATTCCCTTCTATGTGGCCATGGACAGCGCGGCGACCTGGGCTCACGCCGACATCTTCCGCTTTGACAAAGACCTTGTCCCGACCGTAGTGGCGGGCTGCCCTCCGGATGCCTTCTCGCCCACAGGCCAGCTCTGGGGCAATCCGGTCTACGACTGGAAAAAACTCAAAAAAGACGGTTACGGCTGGTGGATCCAGCGCTTTGCCCGCAACTTTGAGTTCTACGATGTCGTCCGCCTGGACCACTTCAACGGATTTGCGGAATACTACGAGGTCCCTTACGGTGACAAGACCGCCGAGCACGGCAAGGTTGTCAAAGGACCCGGCCAGGACTTCTTCCGCGCTGTGAAAAAAGAACTCGGCGACGTCGCGATCATCGCGGAGGACCTGGGCAATATCACACCAGCGACCGAGAAGCTTCTCGAGAGCACCGGCTATCCGGGCATGAAGGTTCTCCAGTTCGCTTTTGACCCCAGCGAATCCAGCTACTATCTCTCTTACAATCATGTGAAGAATGCCGTTGTCTACACCGGCACCCACGACAATACGACCACCCGGGCCTGGATCGAGCAGTGCAGCGATCACGACCGTGACTTTGCCCGCCGCTTTATCCACTCCGAGTACACCGATTACGGCGCTTTCACCTGGGACTTCATCCGCGAGGCCTTCCGCAGCGTCTGTGATCTCTGCATCATTCCCATCCAGGACTTCCTGGTCAAGGGAGAAGAGTCCCGCCTCAACACCCCCGGCACAGCCCAGGGCAACTGGCAGTGGCGCGTGACTCCCAACCTGCTCTCCCGCGAGCTGGCTCACAGCATCTATGACCTGACCAAAACCTACGGAAGACTGCCCAAGCCGGACAAAGCCGCTAAGGACGCCGGGGACGCAAAGAATAAGAAATAAATAATCATTTCCCGAGGAGACACAGAACCGTCCCCTGTCTCTTTTCTGTCTCTTTTTGAAAACACATTAAAAAACCCCGGATCCCGCACCGGTCTGAATCAATACGTATAGTCAGGTATTGTTCAGACAGGTGCCGGATCCGGGGGTTTTGCATTTTTTTTAAGGCATTTCTGACACGTTTTTCAGGATTTTTCCCCGGGTATCATCCCGGGGTAAATGACAAACCCCATCCTTCGGAAGTGTGGATGGGGTTTTTCGCAGCATTCTGCACTGAAAAACGTATAAAAGAACAAATACGTACAAAACTGTTTAAAAAAATACAAATAGCCGTGAAAAACACGCACAAAGCTGTGCAAAACGCAAGTTGACAGCTTTGCAAGGTTGTTGTACAGTACGATTGTATACATGTACGCAAATATTAACTTCAAAAACATCTATTTCCATGAAATTATTCATGGATTTTTTCCATGTCCGTGTATATAATGAGGAATGATAAATTTGAAGGTGCAGTTTGGCGGTGCGGCACACCGCCGGAGAGGAGAGTACATGCCCCAGAGAACTGACATCCATAAGGTATTGATCATCGGATCCGGTCCGATCGTCATCGGGCAGGCGTGTGAATTTGACTACTCGGGGACGCAGGCGTGCAAAGCGTTGCGGAGCCTGGGATATGAGATCGTGCTGGTGAATTCAAACCCCGCGACGATCATGACTGACCCGGAGATGGCGGACAGGACTTATATCGAGCCCCTGAACGTCGACAGGGTCACACAGATCATCAAAAAAGAACGTCCCGACGCCCTGCTTCCCAACCTGGGAGGGCAGTCAGGCCTGAACCTTTGCGCGGAGCTTTACAAGACCGGTGTACTGGACGAGTACGGAGTCAAGGTCATCGGCGTTCAGGCGGACGCGATTGAGCGCGGCGAGGACCGCATTGAATTTAAGAAGACAATGGATATGCTGGGCATCGAGATGGCCCGCAGTGAAGTATCCTACAGTGTGGAAGAGGCACTGGCGATCGCCGACAGGCTCGGCTATCCCGTAGTCCTTCGTCCCGCCTATACCATGGGCGGCGCCGGCGGCGGCCTCGTATATAATAAAGAAGAACTGAAGACTGTCTGCGCCCGCGGACTTCAGGCATCCCTGATCGGCCAGGTCCTGGTTGAGGAATCCATCCTTGGCTGGGAGGAGCTGGAGCTGGAAGTCGTCCGCGACAAGGACAACAACATGATCACAGTCTGTTTCATCGAGAACGTCGACCCTGTCGGCGTCCACACCGGTGATTCCTTCTGCACGGCTCCCATGCTGACCATCGATGAGGACCTGCAGAAAGAGCTGCAGAAGCAGGCTTACAAGATCGTCGAGCATATCGGCGTCATCGGCGGAACCAACGTCCAGTTCGCCCATGACCCCAAGAGCGGGCGGGTGATCGTCATCGAGATCAACCCCCGCACATCCCGTTCCTCAGCCCTGGCTTCCAAGGCGACCGGCTTCCCGATCGCTCTGGTCTCTGCCAAGCTGGCGACCGGCCTGACACTGGCGGACCTCACGGATTCCCGCTTCGGGACGCTGGACAAATATGTCCCCACCGGCGATTTCGTCGTCGTCAAATTTGCCCGCTGGGCATTTGAAAAATTCAAAGGCGTTGAGGATAAGCTGGGCACGCAGATGCGCGCGGTCGGCGAAGTCATGAGCATCGGCAAGACCTATAAGGAAGCCTTCCAGAAAGCCATCCGGTCCCTGGAAAAAGGCCGCTATGGTCTGGGTCATGTCAACGGCTATGACGAGATGTCCCTCGATCAGCTCAGAGATCTTCTGATCAACGTCTCTTCGGAGCGTCACTTTATCATGTATGAGGCCCTCCGCAAGGGTATGACCGTTGATGAGATTTTCGATATCACCAAGGTCAAACACTACTTCATCCAGGAGATGAAGGAACTGGTGGAAGAGGAAGAGGCTCTTGTGAAGGAATTCAAGGGCCGCGTTCCTTCCGACGAAGCCCTGATCCGGGCCAAGAAGGACGGCTTCTCCGATCACTATCTGGCACAGATTCTGGATGTGAAGCAGGACGACATCCGCCACGCCCGCGAGGCCCTCGGCTGCACCGAGAACTGGGAAGGCGTCCATGTCAGCGGAACCCAGGACAGCGCCTACTACTATTCGACCTATATCGGCGAGGACAAGAACCCCATCAGCACCGACAAGCCCAAGATCATGATCCTGGGCGGCGGTCCCAACCGCATCGGCCAGGGTATCGAGTTCGACTATTGCTGCGTCCATGCGGCACAGTCCCTGAGAAAGCTCGGCTTTGAGACCATCATCGTCAACTGCAATCCCGAGACCGTCTCCACCGACTACGATACCTCCGACAAGCTCTATTTCGAGCCCCTGACCCTGGAGGATGTCCTCTCAATTTACAGAAAAGAAAAGCCCGTCGGCGTCATCGCCCAATTCGGCGGCCAGACACCTCTGAACCTTGCTTCCAAGCTGGAAAAAGAGGGCGTCAAGATCCTGGGTACTTCCCCTGCCATCATTGACCTGGCAGAGGACCGCGACCATTTCCGCGCCATGATGGAAAAGCTGGGCATCCCCATGCCCGAGGCGGGTATGGCGACCACCGTTGAAGAAGCCAAGGCCATCGCGCAGAAGATCGGCTACCCGGTCATGGTGCGCCCTTCCTACGTCCTTGGCGGACGCGGCATGGAAGTCGTCCACGACGATGAGCAGATGGCAGACTATATGGCGGCTGCAGTCGGTGTTACACCCGACCGCCCGATCCTGATCGACCGCTTCCTCCACAATGCCATGGAGTGCGAAGCGGACGCGATCTGCGACGGAACCCACGCTTTTGTGCCCGCAGTCATGGAGCACATCGAACTTGCCGGAATCCATTCGGGCGACTCCGCCTGCATTATTCCGTCCAGACATATTTCCGAGAAGAACCTGGAGACCATCCGCGAGTACACCAGAAAGATCGCGGAGGAGATGCATGTTGTCGGTCTGATGAACATGCAGTACGCCATCGAGGACGACGTGGTCTTCGTGCTGGAGGCTAATCCCCGCGCATCCCGTACTGTCCCGCTTGTCTCCAAGGTCTGCGGCATCCGCATGGTACCGCTGGCGACCGAGATCATCACCGGTGAACTCACAGGACGCAAGTCCCCTGTTCCGGACCTGAAGGAAAAGGATATCCCTTATTACGGCGTCAAAGAGGCCGTCTTCCCCTTCAACATGTTCCCGGAAGTCGACCCCATCCTGGGACCCGAGATGCGTTCCACAGGCGAAGTCCTGGGTATTTCCCGCTCTACCGGCGGCGCTTTCTACAAGGCACAGGAAGCCGCCAAGATGATCCTTCCTCTGGAGGGCACAGTCCTCATCACCCTGAGTGCGGCGGACCGCCCTTACGCGCCCGAGATTGCGCGCAGATTCCATGAGGCAGGCTTTAAGATCCTGGCTACCGGCAACACTTGCAAGGTCATCAGCAGCGCGGAAATTCCGGTTGAGCGCGTCAACAAGAGATCGGAAGGACGCCCCAACATCCTTGACCTGATCACCAACGGCCAGATCCAGATGATCGTCAACACACCTCAGGGCAAGGGTGCCCGCAACGACGACAGCTACCTCCGCAAGGCGGCCATCAAGGCCAAGATCCCTTACGTGACCACGGCAGCTGCCGGCCTTGCCGCCGCAGAGGGCATCAGCCATCTCAAGCGCAAGGGCAAAGGCCTCATCCTGCCCCTGCAGGAGTGGCACGCCATGATCCGCGATAAGGACTGATTTGCAATAAGGACGGCTCTGCAGAGTCTGAACCGCAATAAGAAAGGATATGATCAATCCCGGACAGGGACTGATCTGCCGCAGGAGACATGCGGCAAAGCAAACGGTACGGTGTCAATTCAATAACGTGAATAACGACAAAAAACAGCACTTTCGGGTGCTGTTTTTTGCGGATGGGACGGATGGGAATAGAATCGGGGACACAAAACCGGCTCATATATCGATGTGACCACAGTGGACACATCGGATGTATGAGCCGGTATTTTTGTTTATGATTCAAGCCGTATAATGGATTATTCCGCCCCCGGGGGCTGGATCCCTAATCTGAGTATCAGGCGTCTGCCATCTTCATTTTCTGCTCAGTGATCTCATCGAGCAGGCGGAGCTTGTTGTCATACAGCTTCTGGGACAGGTCGACGTAGACCTGGTGCCACAGAGTTTCCTGTTCCTTCATGCAGTAGGCGCGGATATCCATGGTCTTGGGAGAAGTGTAAACGCATTTGCCGTCCTTGAACAGGGGAACCATGAGCTCGCGCAGGGAGAACTCGCCGGGAGCCAGCCTGGTCTTTTTCCAGGGTTCCACGGGATCGAAGAGGGTGAGGGGCTCCTTCTCGCTGTAGACTTCTTCCTCGAGACAGATGATATCTGCCTGTATCTTGTGTTCGGGCTCGTTGTAGACGCGGTAGATCTTCTTGTTGCCGGGGTTGGTGACCTTTTCGGTATTCTCGGACAGCTTGATCTTGGGAACGAAGTTGCCGTCGTCATCCTGAATGGCAGCCAGTTTGTAGACTCCGCCGAAGGAAGGGTTGTCCTTGGCAGTGATCAGGTTGGTGCCGACACCCCAGGAAGTGATCGTCGCACCCTGGTCCTTCAGGGAGTTGATCAGATGCTCGTCCAGGTCGTTGGAGGCGGAGATGATCGCGTCCGGGAAGCCTGCATCGGTGAGCATCTTTTTTGCCTTCTTGGAGATGTAGGCGAGGTCGCCGCTGTCGAGGCGGATGCCGTAGCCCTTGCCCAGTGTGCCTTTGTCCCTCATATACTGGAAGGTCTTGATCGCGTTCGGAACACCGGATTTGAGTGTGTCATAGGTGTCCGCCAGCAGGATGCAGGAATCGGGATACAGGTCCGCATAGGTCTTGAAGGCGGTCAGTTCATCCGGGAAGCTCATGATCCAGCTGTGGGCGTGAGTGCCCTTGACCGGGACATCGAAGAGCTCGCCGCAAAGGACGTTGGAGGTTCCCACACATCCTGCGATGACAGCCGCTCGTGCTCCGTAGGTGCCCGCGTCAGGACCCTGAGCGCGGCGAAGACCGAACTCCATAACGCCGTCGCCCTTGGCTGCGTAACAGATGCGGGCTGCCTTGGCTGCGATCAGGCTCTGGTGATTGATGATGTTGAGGATCGCGGTCTCCATCAGCTGGGCCTGTGCGATCGGAGCGATGACCTTGACCATAGGCTCGCGGGGGAACATCAGAGTACCTTCCGGAATGGCATAAATATCACCCGTAAAGCGGAAATCTGCCAGATAATCCAGGAAATCCGCGTCAAAGATCCCCAGGCTGCGAAGATAATCGATATCCTGACGGCTGAAATGCAGATCCTGCACGTAACGGACCAGCTGCTCTACGCCGCACATGATCGCATAGCCTCCGCCGAAGGGGTTTGTGCGGTAGAAGGCGTCGAAGATAACGGTCCTGTTTTCTTCTTTGTTCTTGAAGTAGCCCTGCATCATCGTCAGCTCGTAAAGATCGGTGAGAAGGGTGAGATTCTGTCTGTCCATAAAATGACTTCTCCTTTGAAACTGCATTGGTGTAACTGTCCCTGTACAGACATGTGATGAAAAGGCTTTTGAGGAAGAATGTACTGTACAACCGGGCTGCGTAAATATGCTTTCTGCTACTTTCGCTGTTTCAAACAGCCCGGGCGGGGACCCGTCATGCTGACTGTTCCTCTTTCCTCCGAGGTGTATTGTCAGCTGTATACGCACACTATCATACTTGTGGCCATGGGCGGGTGTCCGCAAACATGTATGATTAAACTACGCGCTGCTTCGCGCGTCCCGCGCTCTCACAGCGCTCCACACATTCGCATCCCGATCTTTTTAGCGCATTCTGCGCAAAAAATCTCTCTATGCTCATGTGTGGGCGCTCGCAAATGTCCGCAAGACCGGATATGCGAGCATATCCGTCTTTGCGGCCGCTTGCTCGCTGTTTAATCATACTCCATTTGGGCATAATCCGCAACGAAGCACAGCCAATTCGGGACTTTGTGCTCCGGAGAAGGTTACTATTCACGCCCTATCGAGGGCGTGAATGTAACTTGCGTTCGCCCATGCTGAATTCGCTTCGCGAATGGGGCGAACGCCGTTCCACTCGGGTTTTAAAAACGCCTCGAATTCGAGGGGGCTGTAACTGTAGGTACACTGCCGCACTGCGGAAGATGAATGATAATACCTGTCGATTGACGCTGAATGACCATGCGTTTATAATTGTTTTAGATTTTGACAAATGATGATAGTCATAATGATGATAGCCATATGGAAGAGAGCACTATGATGGTGTTACGACATATTGACTAAGAATACTATGCGCATACAAACCTGCCGGATCCGTAGATCTGTCAGTCAGGTTTGTGTACGCTTTTTCTATAGCCACATTATGATGTATAAGGCAGTCAGGGAGATGCATATTGGGTGGATTACCCCGGAGACCTACATTGAAATGGATCCGCAGGAGATGACTTTACAGGACCGCTTCTTAGCCGCGATCGTGAAAAACAATCCTGATCCGGCGATTGGGGAGTATGCGCAGGCAGAGCTTTTCGGCAAATAAACACTGGACACGTAAAGGGTTTATGAAATAATGCGTTTCAGGTAGTGTCAAGTGATCTATGAAAAAGCTCAGGCAAAAAAAATGGCTCCGGGGAACCTTGAAAAGCAGTAACTGCAGATTGCCGCAAACAGGCAGTGCCGCTTTTCGCCCACCCTGTTTACGTTTTTGGCACAATAGAAATAGTGG
>CACYTU010000053.1:0-28469 GCA_902777355.1 uncultured Lachnospiraceae bacterium
TCCATCTGAGGTTCACGCAAGGGCGGCGTACTGAGCCAATAACTATACTGGTGGGTAAGATTCAGCGCTTACTTACCCACCCAAGCTACAGAAGCGCCATTAATTGTGCCTTTATAAGTTCTTTTGTAAGGCTGTCTGTGTAATGGACCCTTCCGCAGTTTGCGGGAGAATCAATCAGGGCAGGAGGTGGATTAGATCTTCGTCGTTCAGAGTGGGTATATCGTTTTTCGCAAGGACAGCCTCAGCGTAGTCGACATCATCGACCCTGAGAACGACATAGGCTGATCCCGGAACAGACGCTGCGAATGCGTAGACATACTCGATATTGATAGCGGCTTTTTCAAGGACTTCAAGGATCTCCTTGAGAGCTCCTGTCCGGTCCTCCATTTTGACTGCGATGACTTTTGTCTCTGCCGCAGTATAGTCGCCGAGGATTTCTTTCGCTTTGCTGACATCCGGTACGATCAGGCGCATGATTCCGAAATCGCGGGTATCCGCGACTGAGAGGGCGCGGATGTTGATCCCTGAGCCGGATATGGCACTTACTGCCTTGCAGAGTGTGCCTGGGACATTTTCAAGAAAAACGGACAACTGGGTAATAGCCATGATATTCCTCCTTTTTTATGTTGTTCTGCAGCCACCGGAAAAGCATCCTGTATCAGGATCGTTTCCGGCGGCGGGACATGAGCTCAATTGACTCTTTTGACATATTTGCGGATCTGATTTCAGTCATGCAGCTTGCGCTTGTCGATGACTCTGACTGCCTTGCCTTCCGATCTTGCAATAGACTTGGGGGCCACCAGATGGATCTTGGGGCCAATACCCAGCATGGACCTCATGGCTCCGTTCAGGGCCTTTTCACGCGCCTGGATATCGGAGATCTTGTCAGAGAACTGCTCGGGGGAGAACTCGACATAAACATCGAAAGTATCTGTGTTGTTGACGCGGTCGACCTCGATCTGGTAGTTGGGCGTGTAGCCCTCTTTGAGGAGAACTGCCTCGATCTGGCTGGGGAACACGTTGACGCCGCGGATGATCATCATGTCGTCGCTGCGGCCCATGGGCTTGGTCATCTTGACATGTGTCCGCCCGCAGGAGCATTTCTTACGGGAGAGGATGCAGATGTCCTTGGTGCGGTAACGCAGGAGGGGGAAGCCTTCCTTGTCGAGGGAAGTGAAGACCAGTTCGCCCTTGGAGCCTTCCGGAAGCACTTCGCCGGTCTTGGGATCGATGATTTCCGCATAGAAGTGGTCCTCATTGATATGCATGCCGGATTGTTCCTCGCATTCGAAGGCCACTCCGGGGCCGGAAGTCTCTGTGAGGCCGTAAATATCGTAGGCCTTGATTCCCAGGCTCTTCTCGATTCCGCGGCGCATCTCTTCTGTCCAGGGCTCTGCGCCGAAGATACCGGCTTTGAGCTTGTTGTCCTCGGGTTTGTAGCCTTTTTCAGCCAGGGACTCGCCGATGAATGCCGCATAGGAAGGGGTGCAGCACAAGATGGTCGCGTTGAGATCCATCATGAACTGAATCTGGCGGTCAGTGTTGCCCGAGGACATGGGCAGTGTCAGGCATCCGACCTTGTGGGAGCCGCCGTTGAGTCCGGGGCCTCCGGTGAAGAGACCGTAGCCGTAACAGACCTGGCAGACATCCTCATCTGTGCCGCCTGCAGCCACAATGGCTCTGGCGCAGCACTCTTCCCACATATCGATGTCCTTCTGTGTGTAGAAAGCGACGACGCGTTTGCCTGTCGTTCCTGAGGTGGATTGAATGCGCACACAGTTTTTCAGATCCGTCCCCAGAAGTCCGTAAGGATATGCCTCGCGAAGGTCATCCTTGGTCAGGAAAGGGAGTTTTTTGATGTCATCCACACTCTGGATATCTTCAGGTTTCACACCTTTTTTGTCCATCAGATTGCGGTAATAGGGGACATTCTCATAAACGTATTTCACCTGTTTGACAATTTTCTCGTTCTGGATCCGGAGAATTTCCTCACGTGAAGCGGTCTCGATTTCTTTCTGGTAATAGTTCTTCATGATGGTTTCCTTTCTAAATCTGTTACTCTTATCCGTGACTCTTTTATGCAGCTGTCCGGTGTCGGATGTAGTACCTGCCGTCTGCTGCTCGTCCGGTCTTCTTGTCTGATCAGTTGTCTCTGATCTGTTTGCATCTGATCTGCCTGTCTGATCTGCCTGTCTGATGCAGTGATGATCATGGAGCCTTTCGGGAGCTGTTTTTGTCCTGAGGTCTGCAGAAAGGCAGCCTTCTGTTCCTCTGTGAGGGAAAAGAGAATCGGCCGTATTCCCCTGTGTCCTGTGAGAGGCAGCGGCATGCCGTATCCTGCAGAGTCCTGCGGACAAAACAAAAAAGGTGTGGCACCGGTTAAAGTGCCACACCTTTATGAATGACCTGATTGGAATTATCTTTTATCCTCTCCGCATTCCTTAGCATAGCAAATTAACCTTACTGCCATTGTCAGTAAAGCTAAAAGTAAAGCTAAAGAAAAACCCGAAGGCCTTGTTGCGAAGATTGCAGTTCATTTTAAACTCCTGATAAGAATTTACGCAGATTAACGATCCGGAACCGGATCTCTTATCTGCTGTCTGTTGTGCTCCGCACCTGTCCCGGCCGCAGGACCCGGACTGCTGCGTGATCATGATAGTGACTGTCTGTTCTGACTTCTGTTCACTATGTACAGTTTTTACACTTTTTAAAATTATGTTTTGAATAATATCACTGCAATTTTTTGGTGTCAATAAAAAAATACGAAAAAACAATAATATGTATACTGCTATAAAAATGTCTGGATCAGGGCGTGATTCATGTCTGTTCAGAGTCCTGAAACTGTACTTTATATCAGACGCATTTCAGCTGCAGGAGCTGCATCCGGTTACCAGATAAAATTGGACTTGAGCTGTTCCCCGTTGTCAATCAGGATGTCCTGGCCTGTCATGCTGCGGTTGATGTTAGTCATAAAATAGCACCAGTCGGCGATCTCCTCCGGGGCGGCCCACCTGTGCAGAAGAGTCTCGTCCAGGCACTGGTCCATGAGCACAGGATTGTCTATGATGTGCCTGTTAAGGGGAGTGTAGACGCCTCCCGCGGAGATGCTGTTGCTGGTGGCTCCGAAGGGGGATACCCGCAGGGCGACATTTTTCATGTAGGCCACAATACCTCCCTTGCTGGCGGCATAGCGGGGAAATTCTGCCCCGTTGGAGGCGCTGGAGGAGGCCATGAAGAGTATGGAGCGGATGGAGGGCCTGATCCCGTATTTTTCGGTGACGGCGATCGTGCCGGCCAGATTGACCTCGATCTCGCGGCCGCCCTCCTGGACGCCGGCATTGTTGACCAGCACATGGATTTCCCCGGGTATTTCGGGGAGATCTCCGGTTATATCCGCTATGATATGTGTGTAGGAGGGGCAGTCGCGGATGGCGCTTTCCTCAAGATCCAGACCGGTCACCTCATGGCCTGCGGCCAGATATTTTCGCGCGCAGGCGAGCCCGATGCCCCGGCTGGTTCCTGTTATTAATATTCTCATGTCAATACCTGCAATATCCCTTAAGAAGGGAATGGTCGGATCGTAAATGGATGTATGCGGAAAGAAGGCTTTATGCGGAAGGCAGGCCCTCAGCCTTATTCCTGTTCACGCAGGGCTTGAGGACCGGTCTTTCCGGATACAGA
This sequence comes from uncultured Lachnospiraceae bacterium, assembly GCA_902777355.1. Taxonomy (GTDB): domain Bacteria; phylum Bacillota; class Clostridia; order Lachnospirales; family Lachnospiraceae; genus CAG-791. The sequence goes on from CACYTU010000053.1 coordinate 3,682, forward strand.
TACCGGGAAAAGAAGCCCTGAGGAGAAGATTCTCGCTGCGATGACAGAGACCAGAGCCAGGGAAATCAGCCTGTCAATGTAGTCAGTGAGGATCTGAACAATAAACACGCTTGCAGTAAGTCCCAGACCTGCCTTGTTGAGGAGCTGGACTATGACCGTCGATCCGGAGGAAGTGATCCCGCCGAAAAGGAAGGCGCAGATAATGGAACTGACTATGGTCCCGGGAAGGGTGATCAGCATGGCGCAGGGAATGACGGACAAGCCTCTCATGCGGAAGCGGCGGGCTGTCAATCCGGTGACAAAACCCAGGACCAGACCGACCGGCATGAAATAGAGAGAGTAGATATCCAGGGTGAATCCCATCACAAGGCCATAGGCGAGTGGGGGAAGCATTCCGTAAAATGGTCCGTAGAGCACTGCCATCAGGATGGTTCCTATACTGTCGAGGTAGACTGGAAGATGTAAGAAGAGTGCGATCTGCCCTCCTATGACATTGATTGCGATTGCAAGCGCCATCACACACAGCATTTTAACGGAGAATCTGTTTCCTGTGGCGGAATTATTAAAGGGTGTTTTGTCATTATTGCTCATTTTTACCTCCATTTTGAAAGCTGCCTGCACCTTAGACACTGCTGAAAAGCAGGTATGCTTTTTTAAAACTTTTTTTAGCTTCTTTAATCATCTATTGTCCTGCTGTCTGTCCGGATCAGCTGTGGGAGAAGATCCAGTTCAGACTTGTCCACACCCAGCAGACTGCTGAAGAAAAGACGGAAAAAAGCAAGTGTATCCACTTCTGTCATTACAAGGGCATTGGGGGAATGTCTGTAGAAATGCATGGAATCTACCACGCTCTGCCCTATGCTGATCCCCCCGGTTTCTATCTGTACATAGGAAGTGAATCCGCGGCACAGATCCTTGTCAGCAAAACAGGCTACTGCCAGGGGATCATTGATCACACAGCCGATCAGATGCTCCCACTCCCAGTGGAAATCTAAATAGAAACCTGTGATTTTTTCGATAAATCCGCCGATGCGGTGATCCAGTCTTTTAAAATAAGCCAGAAGGTCGGGAGTGAGCACGATCCGGCGCGTCACATCCAGGCCGACCATGGAAATGAGACGTTTTCGGCGGTCCATTTCTTCATAGACGATGGAAGCTGCATCAGGGTCGCACCAGTAATTGTACTCGGCGACAGGTGAGCAGTTGCCGTGGCTTCTGAAAGATCCCCCCATGGAAACAAGTTCTTCTATGTTGTCAAAGGCGTCGGGATGCTTCTGCGCCAGCATAGCGATATTTGTCATCGGGCCAAGCGCAATCAGGCTGGCGGGTTCCCGCCGGAGAGTTTCGGCCATAAATTCAAGTGCGCTTCTTTCCTGCCGGACGTATTTTGCGGGATCGGTTTCGGGAAGAAAGCTCTCTCCCAGACCGTCGGATCCGTGGGTGTCGAGAGCGTTGATAAATTCTCTGCGAAGAGGCCGGTCTGCTCCCATGAAGACCGGAACATCCAGGCGGCCCATGAAATCGAGGACCTTGAGGGCGTTCTGATATCCCATTTCCACGGGTGAGTTCCCGGCAGCAATTGTGATCCCCAGAAGCTCGATCTGATCCGGCATGGAGAGAGCCAGCATGATCGCCAGGCTGTCGTCTATACCCGGGTCGCAGTCAATAATGATTTTTCGTGCCATTTGTATTGTGTTTCTTTCCTGATAACTCTGAATAACTCTTTATTGCTCTCGATATCCCGTTTTCGCGCATAAAAAAACGCAGGAAGAACCTGCGGCAGACAAAAACAAGAGACACACTGAGTGTCCCGGATTTTTTTGTTCTTATGGGTGCCTAGTTTTTTATACTGGGAGGTTCTCGAACCAGTGCTGTCCGCCCGGACAGCGGTTGCATCATATCATATCGTATTCCTGTTGGCAAGGACGAAAAACACATTCTATGTACAGGACGAAAAACACCTTCAATGTCCATCGCTGAAACTTCCGTATTATACGCAATTATGTTAAGATGATAGCAGTAATGGCCAGGAGGTGCATGATATGGAAAGAAGTGATATGTCTAAATGTGTGCTGTGTTATGATGCTCCCTGCAGCCGGGAATGTCCGAATATCCGTCCGTCAGATGTACTCAGAAGTATATGGTTCTATAATGAGAAATGGGCGGCGGCAAATCTGCCATATGACACGATGTGTATGAGCTGTCATGCCCTTTGCGAAAAGAAATGTATAAAGGCAGGGGAGGTGCCGATCAGGGATTTGATCACCCGTCTGTTTTTGGAAGTGCGTCCGGCTCTGGAAATAACTGTGCCCGATGATATGAACAGACTGAAAACAGAAATCTGCGGAATCCCTCTGGAAAATCCCTTCCTTCTTTCGTCCTCCGTAGTGTCCAGCACATATGATATGTGTGCCAGGGCCTTCGAGGCCGGATGGGCGGGAGCCTCATTCAAGACTGTCTGTTCTTTAGATATTCATGAAGCATCGCCCCGCTTTTCCGCTATCCACGGCAGCAGCGGGGAGATTATCGGATTTAAAAATATAGAGCAGCTCTCGGACCACAGCGTGGCGGAAAACATGGAGGTTTTCCGCAGGCTGAAAGCGGACTACCCCTCGAAAGTGATCATCGCGTCTATCATGGGGCAGACAGAGGAGGAGTGGGAGGAACTCGCGCGCCTCTGCCAGGAAAACGGGGCAGACATTGTCGAACTGAATTTCTCATGTCCCAACATGATGGAGGAAGGTCTGGGCTCGGATATCGGCCAGGAACCTGAACTTGTGGAGAAATTTACAGCTGCTGCAAAAAGAGGCTGCAGCATTCCTGTTCTGGCCAAGCTGACCCCCAATGTGGCATCCATGGTGCCCGCGGGACAGGCTGCAAAGAGGGGAGGAGCAGACGGGATCTCCGCGATCAATACCATCAAGAGTATTGTCGGAGTGAATCCCTATACCTATGTATCCGCGCCTGCTGTGCACGGAATGTCTGCTGTGGGCGGATACAGCGGAAACGCGGTCAAGCCGATCGCGCTTCGCTTTATCTCCGAGCTTGCGAAGGATCCGGAACTTGCCGACATGCATATCAGCGGAATGGGAGGAATTGAAACCTGGCGGGACGCAGTCGAATACCTGCTTCTGGGCGCCGGTTCTGTTCAGATTACTACAGCGGTCATGCAGTACGGTTATCGTATCATTGATGACCTGAAAAACGGCCTGAATTATTACCTGGCCGAAGCGGGCTGCTCCGGTGTCAGTGATATCAGGGGACAGGCCCTTGATTTTATCAGCCAGACGACCGATGTGATCGAGAGGGACACGGTTGTATTTCCGTCTTTCCACCCTGATAAATGTATCGGCTGCGGCAGGTGTGCGATCTCCTGCTGGGACGGGGGACATCAGGCGATCACATTGTTCGAAGAAAGAAAACCCAAACTGGACGGCAGTAAATGCGTGGGCTGCCATCTCTGCCTTCTGGTATGTCCTCAGGGAGCGATCACTCCCTCCCAAAAGAGGGTTCCGCTCAGGAGAAGGGCTGAAAAAGCAGCAGCCAGGCCGGATGGCGTGACGGCAGACGAAAGCGATTGACCTTTATGTCAGCCGGACGGCAGACGAAAGTGATTGGCCTTTATGTTGCGTGACGGCAGACTAGAGTGATTGACCGCTTGCATGGCTGAAAAGCGCCCTGCCGGCGTGCTCCGACAGGCAGTGGAAGAGGGGGTCAAAGAGGACTGAAACAGGAAAGTAAGAGGAAAAAATCTTGGGGGCATTTAAAGAATTATTGGAAACCGCATTACAATATATCGTGGAGATCTGCACAGTAGGACTTGAACTGGCAGGCGTTACCGTACTGGTATCCTCGGCAGTAGTCTGTTTTGTCAGATGGGCCAGGAGGGATCGTGATGAACTCCGACTGGATCTGGCACAGGGGATTGCCACGGCACTTACGTTCAAGATGGGAGGAGAGGTGCTCCGCACAGTCGTTGTACGGGAATGGTCGGAGCTGGGGATCCTGGGCGCGATCATCGTGCTGCGTGCTGCGCTCACATTCCTGATCAACTGGGAAATCACCAATGAAAAAAAAGAAAAGACCGAGAAGCGGCCGAAAGCTGTTGACAGAGAATCCAGGATCCGCCGGAAAAAGGACCCTGATCGAGTTGAGTATCAGACTAAAGAAGATGCATCAGGGAAAGATTCCTAAAGATTAAAAAACGAATAAAGATGTGAGGACAGATGATATGAGTTCTGAGAAAAGCGATGCTGAGGGCAGTACTTACGGCGAGCAGCTCTACCGTCTCATGTTTGAAATCGTCGGAAATAAAAAGAACGCGGCTCTGATCGAGAGCCTCAGAGGGGAGAATGCTGTTCTGACTTATCTGATGCGCCACGTTGAGGAAGTTCATCCCGGAGACATAGCCGATGCACTGTCTCTTGTGCCGGGACGTATGACAGACATATTGAAGACCCTGGAGAAAAAAGGAATGATCCGGCGGGATAAAGACCCGGAGGACGGAAGGAGGGTTCTTGTGCGCATCACACCGAAAGGCTCGCGGAGCGTGACGGAGCGCAGAGAGCAGATCCGTGAGCAGTACAGCGGACTTTACGAAGCCCTGGGCCTGGATGATACGGTCAGGCTGATTGAACTTCTGAAAAAAGTCACCGTTTATTTCAATTCTATGTGATATTCCGGATTTCTCATAAAAATTATCTCTGCAGCATGCCGCATGGCCTGCTGCAGAGTTTTTTTGTGGGGCATGAAGCCGGCTTACAACATCCAAAGCGCGCAGCAGCGCAAGGCCGCAAGAACGGACGCCGCGGGGCGGGGGCGAATGTGTGGAGCATTGCGGGAGCACAAAGCGCGCAGCAATGCGCAGCGTATTCGTCTATGTTTTAGAATATGAGACCATAGCCACATGTATACAAAAGAATACACCTTCAGGAGGTCATATTTTGAATATTTGTTGACTTTTCATCATTTTCCAAAGAAAGCCTGAGAAAATTATGTATAAATTTCGCATTGCGAAATAAAATGGGGGTTTGTATACTGAGTGCGTTCCGGGGAGAGGAGACTCCTGCCGGACAAGACATGAGACCGGGAGGATGTACTGTAAAGGCCGACGCCTTTTTCGCTCCCGATTCTTTTTTAATCATTTCTTTCGCATTGCGAAAATTTGAAAAGCGAAGGGAAAAGTGTAAAATAGAAGAAGAGAAAAGAGAAGTCCGGCAGTGGCGGCTGCATGTGGAAGTGTCCGGTAAAAAGTTTTTTTATCTACATGATTCGCAATGCGAAATTTGCCGCTACAGGAAAAGCAGATGTAAAATCTGCCGGCACGAAGAACAATACCAGAAGTCTGAAGGCATTAAGAAAAGTACCAGTAAATCTGCCGACAGGAAGACAAACTGTATGGAGTCTGCCGGCACAGGATGTAATAAAGACTTGCTAAAACGCGTGCAAAGGAGGTAAACGATAACCATGATCACAAGGGAAAACATTCACACACTGGGAGACCTGCTGGAAAACGCGGCGGTTGATTTTGAAAACCAGGTTTTTATCCGTTATGAGACAGACGGGATCGTATATGAGAAGGGTTACAGGACTTTCGCGATGGATACCCGCGCTGTCGCCCACTGGACCATCAACAAGATGGGAGAACTGGGGAAAAAGCCTCATGTCGCACTGATCGGAAAGTGCAGCTATGAATATCTGACTGTCCTGATGGGCGTTGCGGCGGCGGGCGGCGTGGCCATTCCCCTGGATGTACAGCTGAGCAAGGAAGGATTCATTGAGAATCTCAAGCGCGCGGAAGCGGATGTCGTGTTTTTTGACTATGAGTATCTGAGTGATGTGGAGTACCTGGAGGAAGCCTGTGACTGTATACAGGAGACCATCTGCATCCAGCAGCGCAGGCAGCATTTTTCAACGCCCCAGATCCACAGGGAATTCCGCGTTCCCACGATCACTTATTATGCACAGCCCGAAGACTGCGCGCTGGTCATCTTCACATCCGGCACGACAGGACACGGGAAGGGAGTTATGCTTTCCCACGGCAACCTGCTCGACAACATGTTCAGTTCCGATGATGCCCGGGAGACCTGCCTGAGTGTGCTTCCCATCCACCACGTGTTCTGTATCAGCGGCGACCTGCTTCTGAACCTGCGCTACGGCAGTACCCTCTGCCTGTGTGACGATATCACCAAGTTCCTCTACTACATCGATCTGTTCCAGCCCACCATGATGAGGATCGTTCCCATGATGGCAAAGATGCTCCTGAGCCGCGTCTCGATCGCCGCCAAAAAGCATCCCGAACAGGACCTCAATTATCTGAAATCCCAGATTATGGGTTCCAGGCTGCACAAGATCGTCAGCGGCGGCGGTTATCTCTCCGAAGCGCTGGCAAGAGGACTGGACGAGTTGGGTGTGGTCACTGCCCAGGGCTACGGCATGTCCGAGTGTTCTCCCAAGATTTCTGCTCCGGACTATGGCAACATGGAAAAGATCGCCTCTGTCGGCAGACCCGTGCGCGGCTGTCAGATCCGTTTTGCGGACGGAGAGATCCAGGTCAAGAGCCCCTCTGTGATGATGGGATACATCAACGACCCCGAACTCACGGCTGAAGCCATCACGGAAGACGGCTGGCTGTGCACCGGTGACCTGGGCTACATGGATGAGGACGGATATCTCTATCTGACCGGCCGCAAGAAGAACCTGATCATCCTCAGCAACGGAGAAAACGTCTCCCCTGAGCTGATCGAGAATAAATTTGACGGTGAGAGACTGGTTCAGGACATCATCGCCTACGGCGAGGGAGACAGCATCTCTGTCGAGGTCTATCCCAACTACGAATATGCCCAGGTTCACGGCATCGATGATATCCAGGCTGCCCTCAATGAGATTGTTGCCGCCAAAAACGAGGAGCTTCCTTCCTACGCTAAAATTTCCGCCTGCAATGTCCGTAAGAATCCCTTCGAAAAGACCTCTTCCAAAAAGATCATTCGTCAGGCATTCTTTGATGAAAAAGCAGAGGATTCGAAGAAACAGGAGAGTCTGCTCCGCCCTGTCACAGAGCTGCAGCAGAAGATTTACGACATCGTCATGGACGTCCTCAACGGAGAGGCGATCGGCACAGACATGAACCTCTACCGCAACGGCCTGGATTCTCTGGCAAGTGTCATGCTCATCGAGGAACTGCAGACGCGGCTGGACGTCGGTGTGACCCTCACAGAACTTATGGATTGCAATACGATCCTGAAGCTGGAAGAGCTGATCCTGAAGAAACAGGGAGAGGAGAAGGTCGATTACAGCGTGCGCCCGGCATATCCGCTGACCAGCATTATGATGTATTTCTCCTATGTCATTCCCGGAAACACCACTGGCAACCTGCCTTTTGCCTATAAGCTGGATAAATCCGTTGACCTGGACCGTCTCAAAGAGTCCTTCCTCAAGCTCTTTGACGCACACCCGGCGCTCAAGGCCATCATCAAACCTGCCGAGAACAAGTACTACGCTGTCTTCCGCGATGACTCCAGGATCATTGATATCCCTGTCTGCCGCTGGACAGAGGCAGAGGTTGAGGAGAAGATCCAGGCCATGCTGGTGCCCTTCCGCTACAGAGAGGATGACAACCTGGTCCACATCTGCCTGGCGGAAACAGAGTCCGCAAAATATATGTTCTTTGACGTGGCTCATGTCATCGGCGACGGCATTACCATGAACATCCTCATGGAGGATCTCAAGAAGATCTACGATGGAGAAGAGGTTCAGAAAGAGACCTATACCTACTACGAGTATATCCTGGACGCGAAGAAAAAAGAGGATTCCGGCGTCCGCGAAAGGGACTGCGCAGAGGTTGAGAAACTCATGAAGGGTCATCGCATGAGGCAGTCCCTGCTCACAAGACACGACCGTCAGGACTGCTCCAAAGGAGTGTACGGCTCGATCCGCAGAAGGTTCGACAGGATCGTCCGCAAAGAGATCCTTTACTACTGCAAGGAAAACAATGTGTCAGAGAATGCCCTCTTCCTGGCCGCTTTTAACTATACGGCTTCCCTCTTCAGCGATGAAAAGGATGTCTTCCTGAACAGCATCCACAGCGGCCGTACAGACGGACGGTGGACCGGCCTTGCGGGCTGCCTTTTCAAGACATATCTGTGCAGATATGAGACTGTTGCGCATGAGAAGGTCAATGAACTGATCACCCGCACGGGCAATCAGATTATGAACACCATGAAGAATTATACCCCTGTCTCCAGGATGGGCGACATGTTCCTACAGTACCAGGGCGACATCCTCTCCTGCCCGACACCCGGCGACAAACCCGGTGAGCGCATGCACTGCCTGCAGCTGGATTCCCTGCCCTTCCACATGCAGATCATGTATGATGAAGAGGGATTCTACACGGAGCTCCGCTACTGGGAGAACCGCTTTGACGGCAGTCTCCTGGAAATCTTCCTGACCTGCTATGAGGAGATCGTCAGGGCTATGATGGAAGAGACCTCTGTCCGCCGCCTGAAACGCCACCTGCCCGAGGAAGTCTATCCCAAGCACTTCCGTGTGTACGGCACAAGGCTCAACAAAGAGGCAGGCTTCGAGCTGCTTCCCGGTGTGAAGAGAAACAGACGGGTCAAGGTCTATATTCTGGATGAATCCTACAAGAAGAAACCTTACGGCGCCTGGGGTCCGCTCTATGTCATGGACTACCAGCCTGCCTTCTTCACTGAGATCGTTGACAACCCTTATGGTCCCGGCACTCTCTACGCGACCGGCCTGAAAGCCAGGATCCTGCCCGACGGAACGGTCGACTTCCTGGAAGAGGTCGGAAGAGAGGTGGTCACGGACGGCGTCCGCGGGCGCGTATTCTTTGACCTCAAGGCGGTCGAGCAGGCACTCACTTCCTTTGATGACATCCGTTCTGCCGACGCCTACATGAAGTATGATGCTGCGACCAATGAGATGACTCTGTACGCGGACGTCGTGGCGGAACCCGGATTTGACAAGGCCGCCTGCCTGGAAGCCATGAAGGAGAAGTATGCGCCCAACATGGTTCCCGCGGACATCTGCCAGATGTAAAAGTATCTCTGCGAGGTAAAAGAGTACCTCTGAGAGGTGTAATAGCTTCCTGCCAGGTATAAATAGTATCTTCGCAAGGTATAAATAGCATCTCCGCAAGGAATACTATCATCTCTGTTTTTGGAAAAAGCTGAAAACAATATATAAAAACGGCATCCGAACGGATAAAAAAATCCCCGGATGCCGTTTCTTTTTTGACACAGCCCCTACAATGCACTTTCCTCCGTTTTATCCGGCCATTGCAGCGAAACAGGCAGGGAGCAGAAGGAGGCAGGCCGCTCTCTGCCCCGGTGCCATTTTTCCGTATTTTTAAAAACAGTATCTGGAAAGACCGGACTGCTGTACAGACCCGCGGCATTATCTGACCACACCTTCGTGAGGGCGTGGACAATAACACTGAATGTGTGTTAAAACAGGATTTGGAATACAAGATGTTGTAACAAAACCGATTAGCTGATACAATGGCTTCATGTTTGCGCAGGTTTTTACTCTTGATAGCGCAATCCGCGCGGGCAGGTTTGGAAGCAGGATCCGCCGGCGCATCGTAATGTGAGGTTCATGGGTGTGGCCGGAACACATACCGAAAGAGTAATCGGCAGAAGGAATCACCGACACGAATCACCAGCATTGAACGGGAGATAGATACCAAAGGTATGTCTGGAAATATAATCGTCATCGGCGCGGGGGCGGCCGGCCTTATGGCTGCAGCCGCGGCGGCTGAAAACGGGAACAAAGTCACAATAATCGAAAAAAATGAAAAGGCGGGAAAAAAAATCTATATCACGGGCAAGGGGAGATGCAATCTCACCAACGACTGTGATACGGCGGATTTTTTCAATCATGTGGCCCGCAATCACCGCTTCCTTTACAGCGCGGTCTATGGATTCGATCATGAGATGGTCAGAGATTTTTTTGAGACAAACGGCTGTCCGGTCAAAGTGGAGCGTGGAAACCGGGTCTTCCCTGTCTCTGACCATGCGTCGGACGTCACGGCGGCCCTGCTGCGCCGGCTGAAAAGGAAGGGTGTTCAGATCATTTATCACGCGGCCGTCCAGCGGATCCTGACAGAAGAGAACCCTGACGGAGAAGGAAACAGCGTCAGGAGAGTCCGCGGTGTGCGTCTGAAGAACGGCAGAGAGATGAAGGCGGACGCAGTCATTCTCTGCACGGGGGGACTGTCCTATCCGTCCACCGGTTCCACGGGGGACGGGCTGGCCATGGCACGCGAGCTGGGTGTACAAGTCACCGCGACAGCCCCTTCTCTGGTCCCCTTTGAGACGAAAGAGAGCTGGTGCCGCAGTCTGCAGGGGCTGGCCCTGAAAAATGTCTCGGTCCGGATGTTCCCCATGGAGGCGCCTGCCCGGGAGATGGATGAGGATCTCTTTCCAGGTGCGGAAGAGACAGAATCGCCCGGCCTGCTGTCTTCTGTGCCGGATTCCGGCAGCGGACAGACCGCGGGAAATAAGAGCGGGAAAAAGGATGGGAAAAAAGAAAAGAAAGGAAAAGGCGGGAAAAAGAACCGGCCTGTCTACGAAGCTTTTGGCGAGCTGCTTTTCACACATTTCGGACTCAGCGGTCCGATCATCCTGACAGCTTCCTGTTACTGTGACTTTCTTGAGAATTCATACGGTTTCCGTCTCTGCCTGGACCTGAAACCGGCACTGACACAGCAGCAGCTGGAGGAGAGAATAGCCAGGGAATTTGCGGCGGCGCCCGACCGGCACCTGCCCGGCGCGGTCAGGCCGCTGTTCCCTGCCCGACTGGCGGAAGCGGTGACTGAACTGTCCGGTCTGGAGACACACCGGAGAGCGGCCTCTTTTTCGGGACAGGAGATCTCCCGGCTGGCCGCCCTGATCAAGAACATACCAATTACAGTCACAGGAACCCGGGGCTATAATGAGGCGATCATTACCCGGGGAGGAATCTCTGTGAAGGAACTGAATCCGTCGACCATGGAATTCAGGAAGATCAGAGGTCTTTATGCCGCCGGGGAAGTCCTGGACGTGGATGCCGAGACAGGAGGATTCAATCTTCAGATCGCATGGTCGACCGGAAGGCTGGCGGGAATGAACGCGGCGCAGACGCCGCCATGCGGGGAATGAATTCGCGGCAACAGGGCAGAGGCGGCAGCGCCGCCCTCTGCCCCTGAGAGACCGGCCCGTGTCCGCCGCAAGGCGGAAAATTTATTTCACGTGCCGTGTCATAAAAAACACAGGCCGGAGGAGGGAACCGGCCCGTGTCCGCCGGAAGGCGGAAAATTTATTTCACGTGCCGTGTCATAAAAAACACAGACCGGAGGAGGGAACCGGTCAGTGCCCGGCGGTTCGAAAGGGTGACATCCGGCCATAACAGGCCTGCCATGTCCACATGTACAAAGAAGAGAAAAAATAAGAGGGATTGAGTATGGAGAAAAACAGAGAATATTGGCACCCGGAGGTGAAAAAGAAGCAGAAAAAGGCACTCGGCTTCTTTCTTGCTTTTTTATCTTCCCTGGGACTTGTCTTTTTCCCGGGAAAGGCGTCAGAACCTTTTTCCGTGACGGCGGAGGCGTCATCCCCTTACATGAAGATCACCTGTATTGACCTTGGGGGGAGCAGCGAAGTATACGGGGAATCCATTCTCCTGGAATCGGGAGGACAGTATCTCCTGATGGATACCGGGTCCATGGATCCCAACAAGACGGTGATCCGCTACCTCAGAAAGAGAGGGGTGAGGAACCTGAGCCTGTATATCTCACATTTTCATGAGGACCACTGCTATTACGCGGCCAGCATTCTCAGAGACTCCTATTTCCATGTGAAGCGTGTCTATCTGGCCAATCCGGATCCCGCCAGGAGGTATCTGAATTCCTCGACCAGGTCGCATCGAAAAAAACTCTATGACGGCTGCAGGCAGTATCTTGACTACTACAATTCTATCAGGTCCGCTGCCAGGAGCAGGAGAGTCCCGGTGACCGATCTGAGGAAAGGAAAGAGCTTTGCCATCGGATCGGTCAGGGCTAATGTCCTGTGGGATCACAATCCCCGCGGTTTCAGTTCTTTTGATCCCTACGATAAGGGCGGGGTCGGTTTTATCAACAACAGTTCTCTTGTCACCAGGTTTTCTCTGGGCAAAAGGAGCTTCCTCAACTGCGGCGATATCGAATTTTCTACAGAGAGAGATCTTCTGGCATCGGGCATGAATCTTTCCGCGGATATTCTGAAGCTGAACCATCACGGAATATGGACTTCCAATCTGAATGCCTTTGTCAAAGCTGTAAATCCGTGTTATTGTTTTTATTCCTATAAAAACGCGTCGGATCAGGAGCACAGGAGATTTGCCTCCGCTCCCGATGTCTCTTCTGTCCTGAAAAGACTTTCCAGTAAGTACAATATTCTGGGAAACCGCTACAACGGGACGATCACTTATAAGATCCAGAGCAACACGATCTATGTGAGTGCGGCCAGACATACAAAGACCAGGAAGGTCAGAGTGGTAAAGAAGTCTGACGGGAAAACGCATATCTGGAAAGTCGTCTACAATGATGCCCAGGCTCTTTACCTGGACAAGCGTATGCTTCCTCCCGGGACAAGTCCCTCGACAGACAAGCTGGTGGACAGGACCAGGGGGTACGTCGGCTGGAAAAAAGATTCCAGGGGCTGGCGCTACATAACCTCAAAGGGGATCTGGCTGTCAGGAGGCTGGAAGACTCTGGGGAAACAGGTATATTATTTTAACAACAGCGGTTACAGGCACGAGGGCTGGCTCACTCTGAACGGGAAAAAATACTTTATGAGCAGACTGGGTGTCAGGCAGACCGGCTGGCAGATGATAGACGGAAAGTTTTATTACTTTTCCACATATCCCGGGAAAGTGGGAACAATGATGTCCGGAAGAATTAAAGTCGGAAACAGTTGGTGGCCGCTCAGGAGCGACGGCTCTCTGGACCTGTCCAAGAAGAAGGCGCCCAACATCAACATCACTACATCCGAACACAGACATACAACGAAATGACAGATTTCATGCGGCCTGCCCCGTCTGCCCGCGGACGGGGCAGGGAGGGCCTGAAAAGATACATTGGAGGAGGAGAAAAGAATGATCAACATCGCAATTGACGGACCTGCAGGGGCGGGCAAGAGCACGATTGCAAGGAAGGTGGCTGAGAAGCTGTCTTTTATCTATGTGGACACTGGTGCCATGTACAGGGCGATGGCCCTGTATCTTCACAGGAAGGGAATTGCCGCTGATGACACAGAGGCGATCGCCAGGGTCTGTAAAGAGCCCCGCATCTCCATAGAGTATCGCGACGGGGAACAGGTTGTCCTGCTTGACGGTGAAAATGTCAATTCTTTTCTGCGCACGCAGGAAGTCAGCGATATGGCATCAAAGAGCAGCGCTGTTCCCGAAGTGAGAAAGCGTCTGGTCGAGCTTCAGCAGAAACTGGCTGCCGAGCAGAGCGTCGTCATGGATGGGCGCGATATCGGCACAGTGGTGCTTCCCGACGCCCAGGTCAAGATTTATCTCACCGCAAGTGTCCGTGTCAGGGCAAAGCGGCGTTTTCTGGAGCTGAAGGAAAAAGGTGAAAATCCGGTGCTGGAAAAGATCGAAGAGGAGATTGCCGAGCGCGACCACAGGGATATGACAAGGGAAGTGGCGCCCCTCAGGCAGGCTGACGATGCCGTCCTGGTCGATTCATCCGACATGACGATCAATGAGGTTACATCACATATCCTGAATATCATTCGGGACAGGACAGGATCCGGCAGAAGGCCGGTGCCGGGACTCTGAAAGGTCCGGAGAAAGGAAAAGATTTTGGCAGACAGGAAAACGAGTGCGGAAGTAATCCTGGCAAAGAGCGCCGGATTCTGCTTCGGCGTGGAACGGGCAGTAAACCGGGTCTATGAGGAAATCTCGAAGGGCGGCAGCATTTACACCTACGGGCCTATTATTCACAACAAGGAGGTGGTTTCCGATCTGGAGTCCAGGGGAGTCCGGGTCGTTGAGACCCCTGAAGATATAAAGAAAATCGACCATGGTACCGTGGTCATCAGGTCTCACGGCGTCTCCAGGGAGACAGACCGGCTGATCAGGGAGAGCGGGCTGTCCTGCGTGGACGCGACCTGTCCCTTTGTCAAGCGGATCCACCGGACCGTCGAGGCGGAGAGCGCGGCCGGAAAACACATCGTGATCGTCGGAAATCCTGTCCATCCCGAGGTGATCGGGATCATGGGCTGGTCTTCGACTCCCGTGACGGTTATACAAAGTCCCGAAGATATACAAAAACTTGATGATTTCAGAAATTCAGAGCTCTGTGTGGTTGCCCAGACAACTTTTAACGCGAAGAAATTTCAAGATTTAGTTGATATTTTGGAGAAAAAAGAATACAATGTACTTTGTGTGAATACTATCTGCAATGCCACGCATGAGCGGCAGTCTGAAGCAAGGTCTATTGCGGCCCGTGCTGACATCATGATAGTAATAGGCGACAGCAGCAGTTCCAATTCTGCAAAGCTTTACGAGATCTGCAGAAGGGAGTGCGCGCGGACGTTTTTCATACAGACGTGGAACGACTTACATCTTACTCTGACTGGTGCAGAAAAGGTGATAGGCATTACCGCGGGGGCTTCGACCCCAAAGAATATCATTGAGGAGGTTTATGACCATTCACACCGGAGAGGTAGTAGAGGGACAGATCATCGATGTCAAACCCGATGAGGCCATCCTGAACATCGGCGCCAAGTCCGACGGTATCCTCACCCGTGCTGAGTACACGAATGATCACTCTGTTGATCTCACAGAAGTCCTGCACGTAGGCGACAAACTTGAAGTTAAGATTCTCAAAGTGAACGATGGAGACGGACAGGTAGTTCTTTCCTACAAGCGTCTTGCGGCAGACCGCGGCAACAAGCGCATTGAGGAAGCTTACAAGAACAAGGAAGTCCTCACAGCCAAGGTTACGCAGGTTCTTTCCGGCGGCCTGAGCGTTGTCGTTGAGGAAGTCAGGGTATTCATCCCTGCAAGCCTTGTTTCCGATACTTTCGAGAGAGACCTGAGCAAGTATCTCGGCCAGGATATTGAGTTTGTTATCACCGAGTACAATCCCAACAGGCGCAGATATATTGGAGACCGCAAGCAGCTCCTTGTTGAGAAGCGCAAGGAAATGCAGCGCAAGCTCTTTGAGACCATCCACCCCGGCGATACCGTCGAGGGCACGGTCAAGAATATTACAGATTTCGGCGCATTCATCGATCTCGGCGGCGCAGACGGACTTCTGCACATCTCTGAGATGAGCTGGGGCCGTGTTGAGAACCCCAAGAAGGTTTTCAAGGTCGGCGAGCAGCTTCGCGTCCTGATCAAAGACATCCAGGGCACCAAGATTGCCCTTTCCCTGAAGTTCCCCGAGGAGAATCCCTGGGTTGGTGCTGCTGAGAAGTATGCAGTCGGCACTGTTGTCACCGGCAGAGTTGCCAGGATGACTGATTTCGGCGCATTCGTAGAGCTTGAGCCTGGCATTGATGCCCTGCTTCATGTCTCCCAGATCGCGCGTGAGCACATTGACAAGCCTTCAGATGTTCTGAAGACCGGCCAGGAAGTCACAGCCAAGATCGTTGACTTCAACCAGGACAGCAACAAGATCAGCCTGAGCGTCAAGCAGCTCCTTATCGACAAAGAGCGCGAGAGACGTGCAGCTGAGCGCGCAAACGCGGATGCGGATGTCAGCGATGTTGATGTTGCTGCATTTGTCAAAGCTCAGAGAGATAAAGAAGGGGCTGAGGACGAGGAATAATCATTCCCGACACCCTGAAATATTCTGAATAGCTCTTTACAGCGGGGCCGGAATCCCTGAGGGTTCCGGTCCCGTTCTTTATGACACGGCCCGTGCAATCATACATGTTTGCGGGCGCTCGCCCATGGCCACAAGTATGATCCACTCTTGCGGCGGCCAGCCTGTACCGGACTGAACTCTGCGTTTTCAGAGATATTTGCAGAGGATATTTACAGAGTAATATTACAGAGGATATTTACAGAGTATTTTTACAGAGGGCCTTTACAGAGGAAAGAGAAGATGGAATTACAGACAAATCCCGTTTTTGAAGAAGACATGAAGCGTCTATGCGCTCTTCCGGTCATGGAGGAACTCAGGGGCAGAACAGTTCTCGTCACAGGAGCGACAGGTCTGATCGGCCAGACGCTGGTCTCCGCACTTCTCCGATACGGAGGGGATGATCCCGATGCGCGGATCAGGGTCATAGCCTGTGTCCGCAGTGAAGAGAAGGCGCGGCGTCTGTTCGGAGCGGCTGACCGCGGAAATCTTGATCTCATGATCACCGATATCCAGTCTATGCCGGAAAAAAAGCTCTCTGAACCTGTTGATTATGTCATACACGCCGCAAGTCAGACATCGAGCCGGGCATTTGTCGATCAGCCTGTTGAAACGATCTTTACCGCGGTGGAGGGGACAAGGCGGGCTCTGGAATTTGCGAAAAATAATAATGTCCGCTGCTTCATATACCTGTCCACAATGGAAGTCTATGGTGCTCCTTCGGATGATCATAAAATCGATGAAACGCACGGGACAAATCTTGACACCATGCAGCCCAGAAGCTGCTATCCGGAATCCAAGAGACTGTGCGAGATTCTCTGCGCGTCCTGGCAGAAGGAGTACAATGTCCCAGTCCGGGTACTCCGCCTGACCCAGACTTTCGGGCCCGGTGTAAGATATGATGACGGGAGAGTGTTCGCAGAGTTTGCCCGCTGCGCCATGGAAGGACGGGATATTGTCCTCAAGACAGCGGGAGCCACATGCAGGTCGTACCTGTACACTGCGGACGCCGCAGCGGCGATTCTGACAGTCATGCTGCGGGGATGCGACGGACAGGCTTATAATGCTGCCAATGAGAGCACATACTGCAGCATTCTGGAGATGGCCCAAATGGTTGCGGCAGAATGCGCGCCGGAAAAGATCGGCGTGAGGATCGAGGCGGGAGAAGACCCCTCAAAACTGGGCTATGCGCCCACTCTGCATATGAATCTCGATACGACCAGACTGCGCAGCCTTGGATGGGAACCTTCCTGTGGACTGGCGGAAGCATTCAGGCGCATGATGTCTGCCATGCTGTAAATCTTTGTGTTATCTATATACACTTGTTGAGTGTGTGAATCAGTAACCCGCGAAAATCCCCTTCTTCAAAGTGAAGCTTTGCTATCACTTCGCAATGGGATTTCCGCCGTACAACCCGGGGCTTTTGCGCCGAAATCCCCGCAAAACGCCTTGAACTGGTTTTTCGTACCGATCTGAAAAGAAACAACTTTTTACTTCTGGGAGATTGCAAATGGAAAAAATACTGAGTGTGTCGATCGCTTCCTATAATGTTGAAAAATTTATCCGAAAGGCGCTGGATTCCTGTTGTATTCCTGAGATTATGGACCGCCTGGAAGTAATCGTGGTAAATGACGGGTCCACTGACAGCACTTTGGAGATCGCCCGTGAGTACGAGACAAAATATCCGGAAACATTCCGTGTCATCGACAAGATAAACGGCGGCTACGGCTCGACAGTGAACGCTTCGATCAGGGTGGCAGCCGGCAGATATTTTCGCCTTCTGGACGGAGACGACTGGTTTGACCGCGATGGTCTGGTGAAATTTATCGAAGAGCTCTCCGTGGCGGAAGAGGACATGGTCATCGCCCGCTTCAAGAGGGTTTTTGAGGAGGACGGCCACGAGGAGATGCGGGACGAGGCAGCAGATCTGGACGAAAAAATTGTCCGCTTCGATTCTCTGGGCGACCATGAATGGTTTACCATGCATGCCATTACTTACCGCACGAAGATCCTGCAGGAAAACGATGTCAGACTCACGGAACACTGCTTCTACACGGATCAGGAGTATGACCTGCTCCCCCTTCCCTGGGTGGACACAGTGCGTGTGTTTCCTGAGGTGGTATACTGCTACCGCATCGGCCGCGGAGAGCAGAGCGTCAGCCCCGAAGGACTGGAAAAGCACTACAACGATCAGACAGTCGTCCTGAAAAGGCTGTATACGATCTATCCGCAGGTCGGAAAGAAAAAGACAGCAAAGGACAAGTATATTTTCAATTATTTTGTCCTGCGCACCTTCCTGCAGATCAGGGTTTTACTCGTGATCTCAAAATCCGCGCTTCACAAACAGGAGCTGATCAATTTTGTGAGATACCTGAAGAGAGAGCAGCCTCTGATCTACAAAGAACTGCTGCGTACCAGCAAGATCCTCAAGCTTCTTCTGATAACGCGCTTTAACGCCTACGGAATTCTTCACGAACGTCTGCGCCGGGAATACAGGTATTAATCTGACGGCCTGCAGTGACAATTAAAAGACAGGAAAAAAGCAGCTCTGCGGAATGAGGATTTCCGCAGAGCTGCTTTTATAATGACACGGCCTCAAAGCTGTTTTACAACAGATTCTTTATCTTTATCAGATTCTTTATTCTGTACTTGTCTTACGCTTTATGCTGTGTGTTTATCCGTTTTCCACCATAAATGCGATGAGGTCCACGATTTTGTCGATCCCGACCGTACTGCTGTTGAAGCAGGCATCGTAATTCTTGTAATCACCGAATTTGAAGCTGGTAAAGTGGTTGTAATAGGTCTTGCGCTCTTCATCTTTTTGCCTGATCAGATCAGGATATGTGTTCAGGTCGTCTCCGTAGACCTCTTCACAGCGTTTCACACGGAACTCCTTGGGAGCATAGATGAAAAACGTTTTGAGGTTGTCGCGTTCTCTCAGAATGTAGTCGCCGCAGCTTCCGACTATGATGCAGCTGCCCTTGTCGGCGATGCTGTTGAGGACACTCTGCCTGGCTCCGAAAATCTTGTCGGGAATCGGAACGATCCCCCTGGCGGCGTTGAGCCCGTAGACGAGGGGAGACACGTCTTTTTCCGACCAGCTGCGGATCGTCTCTTCACTCAGACCACTCTCTTTTGCGAGCAGGGTTATGATTTCACTGTCATAGAATTCGATTCCCAGACGTTTGGCCAGCTTTTCTCCGATCTCACGTCCGCCTGAGCCGTATTCTCTGCTGATTGTGATGATTGTATTTTCCATGTCACTTCTCCCTTCTGGATAAAAACGCGGATTCATGTCCTTCAAAGTATATTGCATTCAGTATATTTAAATCATTACATTGCACTCGATGTATATCCGGGGTGAAAAATAATGCATCGGCATTATTTTTCACTCTTTCTGAAGATTATATGCCTCAGCACATAGGATGCATAGTCAGACAAGGCTGCCCGGTCTTTTTTTATTTTGTCGGTAAATTCGAAGAATATTTCCCTGTCCTCATATTTGCGCTTGAAGAAGGGGGTCTGGTACAGATCCCACTGGGGCAGGTAGGATGACGTTTTCCTGGTGTAGCAGGTCTCGGGTCTTGCGGGGACCCTGCGGTTCCGGTCGACATAGGACGCTATGTATTTGTGGATCGCCATATCTTCGCCGGGCAGATAATAGTAATCTTTATAATTGGCATAAAAATATTTCATCTCCTCGGTGTACAGGGGAATCTTGAGTATACCCTGCTCCCCGTCAATCTTGAGATAGCAGTGATCCAGGCCGGCATAGATTCTGGTCGGGAGTGAAAAGGGGAGAGTGAATTGTATGAGCAGTTCCTCTGCCTTTTTTCCTTCGTGGTTGGTGTAATAGTTTGCCTGGGCCCGGCGAACGGTGACATCCAGTTCTTCCAGGTGTGAAAAGGCGGAGAGAGGGAGCAGGGACAAAAGCCCGGTTACATCGGCTTCATTCTGCAGGGTCAGTTTTTCCATGAGACCGGAGGAGGGGAGCGCTATATATTTCTTGTAGATCTCCACCAGTTCCTTTCCGTCCGTCAGCGCGGTGCGGCCGGTTCCCATGGCTGCTTCGACGGTCTGCTGCCGGTAATCCGGAAGGCTGAGCAGGTGCCGGTATGGGGCGATATATCCGTACAGATCAATGGAACTCATGGAGAGAAATCCCGCCGCGGCCTCCTGAAGTCCGTTGAGTTCAATGCGGACGCGCAGGAAGGGCAGGTCAAAACGATTTCCATTGTAACTTATGACATATTTGAAACGGCTGCAGAAGATCAGGAATGAGGAGAGAACGTTTTTTTCCTCCAGCCCTGTGTCATCAAACCACTGTGTGAGCTGCCATTCGTCCTGCTGCCTGCAGATGCAGCCGATCAGAAAGACCCGGCTGTCTGCACGTCTGATCCCTGTCGTGGCGATATCCAGAAACAGGACTTCTCCGATATCAAGTTCCGGATCGGGAAGAGAGGTATTAGCCTGGCTGTAAATGGTTTTGCTGATGATCCGCATGGGAACCTCCTGCATGGTAAAATGGCTGGAACCATTTTTATCTTTAAATATTTTGGCAAGACTTGCCGGAGCGTCTTGTTATAATTCAGGATGACTTCTATCAGTGTACCACAAAAATTCCCCTCACGCTTAAATCAGAGAAGGATTTCAGGATATTTAAATTTTCGGGATATTCAAACCGGACATGGATTCCGGGTCTTTTTATTTCAGGGTATATCGGCAAAAATAAACAGGGTATGTACAGGAAGTGATTCGTTTTGTGATTATTTCTGTTTTGTGGTATAGTGTATTGTCACAGATCAATCAGATCCGGATCCGGCTCCGGAGCAGCTGCATGAAAGTTTTTATGCCGGCAGCTGATCCGGAGAAAGTTCTTCGGCCATTGTGCTGACCGCCGGGCTTTTTCAACATTCATTTATCATAACGATTTATATCGTCGCCAGATCTGATAACCTCAGAAGGGCAGGATAGAGAGGAGACAATATGAAGCAGATTTTATATAAGAGCACACGTTCTGACAGCACTCCGGTGCCGGCATCAAGAGCCATCCTGATGGGGCTTGCGGAAGACGGCGGACTGTTTGTCCCTACGGAATTCCCCGCCCTGGATATCGGGCTTTCTCAGCTGGCTGCCATGGATTACCGCGGAGTCGCCTATGAGGTGATGAAACTGCTGCTGACCGATTTTACGGAAGAGGAGCTGAAGGGATGCATCGCCAAAGCCTACAGCAGCAATTTTGACACGGAGGGGATCGTCCCCCTGCGCAAAGCAGACGGGGCATGGTATCTGGAACTGTTCCACGGCCCTACGATCGCTTTCAAGGACATGGCGCTTCAGATTCTGCCGCATCTGATGATCACCTCCGCAAAAAAGAACCGGGAGGACAAGGAAATCGTCATTCTCACCGCGACCAGCGGTGATACGGGCAAGGCGGCTATGGCCGGCTTCGCGGATGTCGCCGGTACACGAATCATGGTCTTTTATCCCAAGGATGGTGTCTCCTCGATCCAGGAGAAGCAGATGGTGACCCAGAAGGGCGACAATACCTGCGTCGTCGGAATCCGGGGAAACTTTGATGATGCCCAGAGCTCTGTCAAGGAAATTTTCGGCGATGAGGCTCTTCGCGCCGAAATGGCCGAGAAGGGGTTTGCTTTCTCCTCCGCCAACTCGATTAATATCGGACGGCTTGTTCCTCAGATCGTCTACTATGTATTTGCCTACACCAGGCTGCTCGCGAACGGGACGATCGACGAGGGAGACAAGGTAAACTTTGTCGTTCCGACCGGAAACTTCGGTAATATCCTGGCTGCCTATTACGCCGCCCAGATGGGGCTGCCGGTCCACAGGCTTGTGTGCGCATCCAACTCCAACAAAGTGCTCTTTGATTTCTTTACAACAGGCACTTATGACAAAAACAGGGAGTTTATACTGACCAGTTCCCCTTCGATGGACATCCTGATCTCCAGCAATCTTGAGAGGCTGATCTATCATATCAGCGGAAACGACCCTGAGAAGACCGCTGGACTTATGCAGGATCTGAAAGAAAAAGGCTCCTACACGATCACTGAGGAGATGAAGAAGGGACTAGAGCTCTTCCGCGGCGGATACGCGGACGAGAATGAGACAGCTGAAGCAATCCGCAGGCTGTATGAAAGGGAAAAATACGTGATCGATCCCCACACCGCTGTCGCCGCACATGTTTATGACAGATTCAGGAACGATACCGGAGATGCGACACCGTCTGTCATTGCCTCCACGGCCAGCCCTTTCAAATTTGAAAACAGTGTCATGCAGGCCCTGGGCGAGCCCTCCGACCTGCCGGATCTGGAACTGGCCGACCGCCTCAGCGAGAAGGCGCAGGTGGCAGTGCCCGAGGCGGTAAACATGCTCAGGACAGCGCCGGTCCGCCACAACATCGTCTGCGACAGGGACGGCATGAAGGCGGAGGTCCGCAGATTCCTCGGAATCTGATCCGGGACAGATAAGGCGGCATTGCCTGCCCACTTGCGTGCTCCGGCATGCTGTGGAAAAGTGATAAAAGAAGTGACAAAGAAGTGACAAAAGAAGTGATAAAAGAAGTGACAAAGAAGTGATAAAAGAAGTGACACTGGAATGATGAAAATGACTAATCAGGTTATACAGAAAAGGCTGGAACAGCTTCGCTCGAAAATGAAATCGCTGGAAATTGATTATTATCTGATTCCCACAGCGGATTTCCACAATTCGGAATATGTGGCTCCATATTTTCAGACCCGCAAATATTTCAGCGGTTTTACAGGATCCAGCGGAACACTTGTCGTCGGTCTGAAGGAGGCGGGTCTCTGGACAGACGGCCGCTATTTTATTCAGGCGGAAAAAGAACTCCGGGGAACAGGGGTGGACCTCTACCGGGAGTCAGAGGAAGGGGTCCCTACGGTCACAGAGTGGCTGACAGACCGCCTGGGTCACACCGTGGACCATCAGCCCGCTCTGGCTTTTGACGGAAGATGCGTGAGTGTCAGTCAGACCAGGACTTATCGCAGGGCGCTGGCGGGAATGGAGGTCAGATTTGTGACGGATACCGACCCGGCCGGGGAAATCTGGACGGACCGGCCGGAGCGCCCTGCCGGGGAAGCTTTTGTACTTGGACTGGAGTACGCGGGGGAGAGCTCCCCTTCAAAACTGCAGCGTCTGCGCAAAAAAATGCGTTCTGCCGGGACCGCAGTCTATGTGGATAACAAGCTGGATAACCTGATGTGGCTTTTCAACCTGCGCGGAAGAGATGTCGAGTGTACTCCTGTCGCCCTGTGCTTTGGAGTGGTCACTGCGGACCGCCAGATACTCTTTATCCAGGACCGGGCAGTCACTGATGAGGTCCGCGCCTATGCGGAAGGAATCGGTCTGGAACTTCGCCCTTACGAAGAAATCTTCGGATTTCTGGAAAATCCGCAGCTGTACATAAAGGCGGCCGCTGCCTTTAACCCGCAGCGCCACAACAAGGCGGACCGCTCAGAGAAAAGCAGAGCAGCTGCCCCTGTGGACTGGTGCCGCGTCTATTTTTCACCCGGCTCTCTCAGCATCAGCCTCTATGAAGCCATGAACAGGGGAAGAGACGCTGCTTTTGAAAGCCGGGACAAGGACATGGCTGCCGCTGACCGGGGCGGTCTGAAAAAAGACATGGAGAGACGGAACCCTGTCGAGGTCTTCAAAGCTGTCAAAAACGAGACAGAGCTCACCAACATCCGTTCCTGCTATCTGGAAGATTCGGCGGCGGTCTGCAGGTTCCTTTACTGGATCCACAGGCATGTCGAAGATGGGACGATCGGGACCCTGACTGAAATGGACGCGGAAAAGAAAATGGATTCTCTGCGCGCTCAGATCAGTGACTTCATGGGGCTTTCCTTCAAGACTATTTCAGCCTACGGGCCCAATGCTGCCATGATGCATTATTCCGCCAAAGAGGATGACTGCGCCCGGCTAAGACCTGAGGGAATGCTTCTGGTAGACTGTGGCGGCCAGTATCTTCGCGGGACAACAGATGTCACACGGACTGTGGCGCTGGGACCCGTGACGGAGGAGATGAGGCGCCATTACACACTTACTGCAGTCGGTAATCTTCAGCTGATGGACGCGGTCTTCCTTCACGGCTGTTACGGCAGAAATGTCGACATTCTGGCCAGGGAACCCCTGTGGAGAATTTTCTCGGATTATAAATGCGGTACCGGCCACGGGATCGGCTATCTGCTCAGCGTTCACGAAGGCCCTCAGAACATCCGCTGGAGATTCACACCCGGCATGGAGGAGGAGGTTCTGGAACCCGGCATGATCGTGTCCGATGAGCCCGGTGTCTATCTGGAAGGCAGATATGGGATACGGATCGAAACAATCCTGGAAGTGGTGGAAGCTGCAAAGA
The DNA here is from genome assembly GCA_902777355.1 of uncultured Lachnospiraceae bacterium. GTDB lineage: Bacteria > Bacillota > Clostridia > Lachnospirales > Lachnospiraceae > CAG-791. The sequence goes on from CACYTU010000053.1 coordinate 27,939, forward strand.
ACAGCGACGGAAGATTTCTTCGTTTCCGTCCGCTGACCCTGGTGCCCTTTGACTTAGCCCTGATCGAGCCCTCCTGCCTGACTCCTCAGACCCTGGATGTGCTCAATGATTACCACCGCAGAGTATTTGAGGAGGTCGCCCCCCTCCTGACCGAAGAGGAGAGGGAATGGCTTCGCGGACAGACACAGCCGGTTCCGGAGAGATGATTTCAGAACCCTTCCGCAAAAGAGGAAAGACGCCAAATAAAGAAAGACGACAAATAAAAAAGACGCGCGGCACAGGCCTGAAAGCTCTTAAACAAATGCCGTACAAGCGGAGTGTTCGCGAAAAAAACACTGCTGCGCATTGTAAAAGCTCCGCATTGCCGCGAAAACACCTCGCGTTTCAGGTGGGTCTGTACAGAACGCGTGTAGTTACAGTTCAGGCCCACCCGATTCTTGGAGCGCCTTTTGTGCATTGCTGTAGAGGTGGGCCTTGAAAAACGCCGGTACTTGCTTTTTGCAAGCCCTGGCGCAGCAAAAAGCTTAGTAT
>CACYTU010000053.1:28483-45925 GCA_902777355.1 uncultured Lachnospiraceae bacterium
ACGCCCTATCGAAGGCGTGGACATGTAACGACGCGTTTGGCGATTCCAATGCGCTTACGCGCCGCCAAACGCCGTACAACTCGGGTTTTTCGCGAAAAAGCCGCGAAAAACGCCTCGAGTTTCGAGCCGGTCTGTACAGTAACCGCGTGTACATTGCAGGGGGCATGATCAGGCAAGAAATGTTGCCCATAATGCACTGTTGTGTTATAATAAAGGCACCTGAGATGCCACTCATCTGCTATTTTGAACCTACAATTACTTTAAACGGGATTCTCATATCGCGTGCTCAGATGTCAGGCCTTCCGTGCGAAAGCACAGGCAGAGGAAGATTGATGTTCACGCTGCGGACACCCACCTGGCATGTGTGCTAGGAGTCAAAATGCAGGTTCGGCGTTTCAGGTTTTTCTTTGGGGTTTCCGTCTCGGCATGACCGGAGAAACCCGGTTCAAGACTTACCGGCGGGCTGTGCGCGATCTGCATGCTCCTTTTTTCTGCCTGCTCCCATGGCTTACGTCGCGAGTCTTGTGCGATAAAGAATTAAACCTGAATGTTGCCGGACGGGCGGGATCGGACATGGGTCCGCCCGCCTTTCTTTAATGTCTGCCCGCAGAGCGCTTATATACGGAGGTAAAGGAAAAGATGGAAAGACTGAATGCCTGGAATACTTATGATCTTGCCATGCAGCAGGACTGCATGGACTTTGCGAAAGATTACATGGATTTTTTGAATGTTGGAAAGACTGAAAGGGAGTGCATTGACTTTTTTGTCGCAGAAGCTGAGAAAAACGGATATATTGAGCTCAGCCGGGCAATTGCCGAAAAAAAACAACTTAAGGCGGGCGACTGTGTCTACAGTGTCTGGATGAATAAAGCTATGGCCCTGTTCCGCATCGGTGAAAAGCCTTTTGAGCAGGGAATCAATATTCTCGGTGCCCACATCGATTCCCCCCGTCTGGACGTAAAGCAGAATCCCCTCTACGAGGACGGCGGGCTGTGCTATTTCGATACCCACTATTACGGCGGGATTAAGAAATATCAGTATGTGACGATTCCCCTGGCTATTCACGGAGTAGTGGTCAAAAAGAGCGGCGAGACAGTGATCCTGAACATCGGAGAGGAAGAGGATGATCCCGTATTTTTTATCCCGGATCTTCTCCCTCATCTGGCCCAGGACCAGATGAAAAAGACCGCTTCTTCATTCATCGAGGGAGAGGCCATGGATCTTGTCGTCGGCAGCAGGCCGGTGATAATCGATGCTGATACAAAGGCAGGCCACGATGGGAAAAAGCCTTCTGAAAAGGATGCTGTCACCAAGTCGCTTCTGAAGATACTGAAGGATGTCTATGACATCGAAGAGAAAGACTTTATCTCGGCGGAGCTGGAGATCGTCCCGGCAGGTAAGGCCCGCGAGGCAGGCTTTGACCGCAGTATGGTACTGGCCTACGGACAGGACGACCGCGTCTGCGCATATCCTTCTTTCAGGGCCCAGATGGAAGTGAAAGAGATTGCCCGCACCAGCTGCACTCTGCTGGTTGACAAGGAAGAGATCGGCAGCGTGGGCGCGACCGGAATGCGCTCCCGCTTTTTTGAAAATGCTTTGGCAGAGGTCATGGAACTCTGCGGCCAGTATTCCGAGCTGGCTATGCGCCGCACACTGGCAAACAGCGCAATGCTCTCCTCGGATGTGAGCAGCGCATTTGATCCGGCCTATGCCTCCGCTTTTGAAAAAAAGAACGTCGCTTACCTTGGCGGAGGTATGGTGTTCAACAAGTTTACGGGATCCCGCGGAAAATCCGGCTCAAACGATGCCAATGCGGAGTATCTTGCGGCTCTCCGCAGCATTTTTGACGAGGATCAGGTTCTGGTGCAGACTGCGGAACTGGGTAAGGTGGATGTCGGCGGCGGCGGTACCATCGCTTATATCCTGGCCCTCTACGGTATGAATGTCATTGACAGCGGAGTACCGGTGATGAGCATGCACGCTCCGTGGGAGGTGACCAGCAAGGCAGACATCTATGAGGCTTTCCGGGGATACAAGACATTTTTGAAGAAAATGGATTTCAGGAATATGTGAAGAAGGAATATTAGGCCCTGTCTGAATCACATTTTTTATTCTTTATTGTGCAGGACCCGCGGGCGGGTCTTGTAGTACAGGGATTATTTATTCTTCATTGCGCAGAACTCGTGGGCGGGTCTTGTAGTACAGGGATTATTTATTCTTCATTGCGCAGGACTCGCGGGCGGGTCTTGAATTACAGGAATTAATCATGACCAATCATTCTGACACCAACACAGGGCGGGAGGTGCCCGTCGGGCACCGTACTGCTGACTATTACTATGATCTCCCTCAGGAGCTGATCGCCCAGGATCCTCTGCAGGACAGGTCTTCCTCCAGACTTCTGATCCTCAACCGCAGGACAGGGCAGAGAACCCACGGAACCTTTCGGGATATTCTAAAGTACCTGGAACGGGGGGATACTTTGATTCTGAATGACACCAAGGTCATTCCGGCAAGGCTCCTGGGTCTGCGGGAAGGGACCGGGGCTTCCATCGAGATTCTTCTGCTGAAGAGGCTGGAAAAGGATGTCTGGGAGTGCCTGGTGAGGCCGGGCAAAAAGCTGCGTCCCGGGGCGAGGGCGGTCTTCGGGGACGGAAGTCTGAAGGCTGAGATCCTTGAGATCGCGGAGGGCGGCAACCGCCTGGTCCGTTTCGAATATGAGGGGATCTTCGAAGAAGTCCTGGACCGTCTGGGAGAGATGCCCCTTCCTCCTTATATCACTCACAGACTGCAGGACCGGAACCGCTATCAGACTGTTTACGCGAAATATGAGGGATCCGCGGCGGCTCCCACCGCCGGACTGCATTTCACGCCGGAACTTCTGGGGGAGGTCCGGGACATGGGAGTCAATATCGGCTTTGTGACCCTGCATGTGGGCCTGGGTACATTCCGGCCTGTAAAAGTGGACGACGTGGAGGAACACGTCATGCACACGGAGTGGTACAATGTTCCCCCGGAGACGGCAGAGCTGATCAACCGGACCCATAAGGAGGGGCATCGCGTCATCTGTGTCGGCACGACCAGCTGCAGGACGGTCGAAAGCGCGGCGGATGAAGACGGGGCAGTACATGCCGGCAGTGATGATACTTCTATTTTCATTTATCCGGGTTACCGTTTTCGTGCCATGGATGCGCTGATCACGAACTTTCATCTCCCGGAATCCACACTCATCATGCTTGTATCGGCTTTTGCGGGACGGGAGACCATACTCGAAACCTACAGGGAAGCCGTGGACAAGCGCTACCGCTTTTTCAGCTTTGGGGATGCCATGTTCGTCTACTGATCACGCGCCTGCCGGCATGTGGCCGCATTGAGCTGCAAAGCTGCCTCATGACCATGGAAGCTGCCGTAGAAACCATCATCGGAACTGCCGTAGAAACCGCGATAGATACTGCCATAGAAACCATCATCGGATCTGCGATAGAAACTGCCATAGAAACCGTCATCGGAACTGCCATAGAAACCATGCCATAGAAATACTGTAATCCCTGTCAGACCCGTGCATTTTGTGGTAAGATAGTAGCCATGAATACTAAATATACAAACCGTTCTGAAAAACCCAAAAAAACCGGGATGCTGCTGTCTGTGATCATTCCTGCCCACAACGCGGAAAAAACACTCCGGAGAGCAGTGGAGAGCGCTCTGGGCGCCATGTGTGTCATCGGGGACAATGAGACGCTCCGGGCGGGAAGACAGGGCTTTTCAGAGCAGGAATCTTCTCCATCATCTATATATGAGATTTTGATCATCGAAAACGGATCTTCTGACGGCACTGAAGCTTTGGCCTGCCTTCTGCAGGAGGAGCATTCGGGCACAGTGCGTGTCCTTCAATCTGAAAAAGGTGTTTCCAACGCCCGCAACAAGGGGCTTGACGAAGCCAGAGGAGAGTGGATTCTCTTTCTCGATGCGGACGATTACTATCTGGAAAACGCCGGCACTGTGCTGCGGGATGATATGTTCTTTTCGGGGACTGATCTGATCGTACACAGTTTTGAATCGGGCAAGAGCCTTGTCCATGTATGCCAGCCCGGCGGAGAGCGTTTTTCGGGCGATATCTCAGGGATCAGTGTGAGGATGATCGAAAATCCCACCCGCTACACGACTGTCTGGTCCAAGCTTTTCAGAAAGGACAGGATAGATTATGGCAGGCTGCGCTTTGATCCTTCTCTGAGGCTGTCAGAGGACAGCCATTTCTTTATCCGTTATCTGTCTTTGTGCAGAAGGATCCGTCTGATCGACCGCCCTTTTTACCATTATTCCACCGACAATGAGTCCGCGGTCCGCACATGGGACGGGAAGAAGGAAGAAGGCTACAGAAAGTCTCTTGAGGCTGTGCAGGCCTTTTTGAAGACGCAGCCCGAGCCGGTCCGGAAAGCCTTTGCCGGTTACGGAATGATGCAGTTCAACCTGTTGATGGTGAGAGAAGTCTTTGCGGCCGGTCCGGATTCAGCTGAAAGGTCTTTCGGCCCGGCTGAGAAAATCCGCCGGATGATCCGGATCAGTCAGGAGGAGCCCTTTGCAGCGGCTATACGGGAGTATGATCCCGGCCGTCACAAAGGCCTGCGTTATTTGCCGATCCAGCTGTTGAAGTACGGACTGCCGCCGGCAGCAGCGGCAATCTATGAGGCGCGTGTCCTGCAGAACAGGCGCTCGGAGAAGATGCACTGAAAAGCTGACTTTGAAAAGCGCACCCGGAAAAGCATTTTAGAAAAATGTTCCCGGAAAAGTGTTCATGAAATAGTTTTTTAAAGCCTTCCCGGGCGTGCGGAGCGCTCAAAAAGCGCAGTGCCGTCTGCCTTTTGCGGGCAGGGAGGCAGAGGCGGTGAGGGCTGGAATCATAAAGACGGGAGCCTGAGAATGTATAACGTCCTTGTTTTTGGTATGACAGAGAACCCGGGAGGGGTTGAGAGTTTTCTGATGAATTATTATCGCAGAATCGACCGCTCCCGGTTTCATTTTGATTTTCTTTGCAATTCTTATGATCCGGTGGCCTATGAGGACGAGATCCATGCCATGGGCGGCCGGACGATCCACTTTACTTCCCGCCGGCAGAACCCCATTCGCTTCCGCAGGGAACTGCAGACTTTTTTTGAAAAGCACGCGAAGGAATATCAGGCGATCTGGGTCAATGTCAACAGCCTTGCCAATATCGATTATTTGAAGATGGCAAAAAAATACGGTATTTCCAGGCGGATCATTCACAGCCATAATGCGCAGAACATGGATACCAGACTGCGCGGAATGCTCCATGAGGCCAACCGGGGAAAGGTCGGCAGCTATGCGACGGACTTCTGGGCCTGCTCTGACTATGCGGCAAAGTGGTTTTATGCCGGAAGGGGAGGAAAAGGCAGCCTTCGCCATCCTGCCGTCGTGATCAGGAATGCGATCGACGTCGAGGTCATCCAGGCCGGGATCGGCCGCAGGGACCAGTATCGGGCTATGGCCGGCACTGAAGCAATGAAAGCAATGAAAGCTATGAAAGACGCAGAAAGCGGGACATCCGGAGCCTGCGGCTGGTCCGACAAGTTCATTCTGGCCTGTATCGGAAGACTTCATTTCCAGAAGAATCAGAAGTTTGCGATCGATGTGCTCGCCAAGCTCCTGCCTGTTATGCCCGACGCGCGTCTTTTGCTGATCGGACAGGGAGAGGACGAGGAGATGCTCCGGACCCATGTCCGTGAGCTGAATCTGGAAGAATATGTATATTTTGCCGGCGTGGTGACAGATGTGGCGGGCTGGCTTGGCGCTTCGGACTTTTTCCTGTTTCCCTCGGTCTTTGAAGGGCTGGGGATCGCGGGACTGGAGTCTCAGGCCGCAGGACTGCCGACCCTGGCTTCCTCCGGTGTCATTCCCCAGGATATAGCGGTCACGGACCGACTTCAGTTTTATCCCCTGGAAAAAGGACCTGCCGCCTGGGCTGAGCAGGTCAGCCGGATGAGGAAGGATCTTCCCGCCAGGCCCCTGCTGCCGGAGGATCCCATGTGGGAAAAACTCGCGGATGATTTTACTGAAAAAGGCTATAACAGCGCGGCGGAGACGGCCAGGCTGGAAAAGCTGCTTCTGGGAACTGAAAACGGAGATAGTGGTAACGATCATGAAAAAACTGACATTGGATGAGATCCGCGCCCTGGAGCTGGAACTTCTGGATGCCTTCGCGGAACTCTGTGAAAAAAACAATATCTATTATACCCTGGGCGGCGGAACTCTTCTGGGGGCGATCCGGCATCAGGGCTTCATTCCCTGGGACGACGATATCGACGTGATGATGCCCAGACCGGACTATGAGCGTCTGTTTCATCCGGAGAGCCTGGATATGTCGGGATTTCCGGACTATATGGAATTTCAGAGCTACAGGGACGGAAGTCTGAGTTATCCCTTTATCAAGCTGGTGGACAAGAGGACTTTTGTGGACTTTCCCTATTATGACAGCGAAGAGAACATCAGCCAGATCTGGATGGACATCTTTCCCATTGACGGGAATCCGGCCGACAAAAATGAGAACCGCCGTATCTACGAGAAATCGCTGCGCCTGCGCAGGCTGATCTTTATCAAAATCGCCAAAAAGGGCGCCGGTAAGACTGCCCTCAAGCGTGTACTCAAGCCGGCTGTGATCGCGCTGCTGAAGGTAGCCGCTCCTATGCCCAGGCTGTTGAAAAAGATTGATGATCTTTCCATGAGCATTCCTTTTGACAGCACGCCTTATGTCGGCTGCATCATGTGGGGCTACGGACCCAGGGAGCGCATGTCGCGCAAAAAGTTTCTGCGTCCTGTCAAAGTACCCTTTGAGGGCAGGATGTTGAACGCTCCGTCCAATTATGATCACTATCTGACGGGACTGTATCACGATTATATGCAGCTCCCGCCTGAGGAAAAACGCGTGATGCACGGGATGGACGCCTGGCTTCTGGAGCCCGGGGAGACTCCGGAAGACATCGTGCGCTGAGTCCGGAGGGCATGGAGGAATTGTATGGTATTTGACAGCAGGGCTGTCAGGCTCAGGATCCCACAGGATAAAGTGAGGATCCGGCTTGATGAGCTGATCACTTTTGCCGGACTCATTTTGTGGGTCATTCAGGCCTATATAGATGACAGCGGGTTCGGCACGTTTTTCGGGGCGGAAATGGGAAAACTGATCCGGTATTTCTGCCTTCTTCTGTTTCTGTTCAAAATCGTGGTGACGGATATGCATCTGGCCGCCAGGGCGGTTTCCGTGGCGGCTGTTTTTTTCTGTTATCTGATGATGATTCAGCAGATGGCAGGCGCCGGAATCACATTTTTGCAGCTGTTTGTCATGATGATGGCGGTCAAGGACATCTCTTTCAGGAAAATCTGCAAAGTGATGTTCTGGACCTGTCTGTTCTGTTATTTGGGGGTCTTGTTTTTTGACAGGCTGGGTCTGATCACGATTCCACCTCTGGTGGATGGAAACCGTGTGCGTGAATATCTGGGATTCAGATTTGTCTCGTTTCCTTCCATCTATATTTTTAACCTGATTTTCTGCGGGGCCTATGCCTATACCGATCTGCCGGCTCTGGCTGCGGAAAAGAGGATGTCGGGGCAGTATGTCCAGCGTCTCCCGCTGCCGGCTCTGGTTTTTCTGGAGGCGGTCAACGTATGGGTCTATATCAAATCCGACACCAACATCCCCTTTCTTGTCACATCGCTGTTTGTTCTGCTCTATTATTTGTGCGTCTACAGGGGAGTCAACCTTTTCCCCGACAATGCGCTGATGCGATTTCTGGCAGGGATCTGTTATCCCGCCCTGGCATTTTTCACCTATGAGGTCGTATCTCATTACAACAGCAACAGAAAGCTCTGGCTGTGGGTCGATGACAAGCTGACTCATTTCAGGATACGCCATGCGGCAGAGGGGCTTAAGACCTACGGGATCCATCCATTTTCACAGGTCATCTATCAGAACGGAGATTTGGAGTCGCCCAACTATTTCTATATCGATAGCGCCTATATGAAGATCCTGATCAATTACGGGCTGGTCTTTGCCATTGTTCTTTTGGGCATTTACGCGATGATCTCGGTCGCCGCCGTAAAAAACGGCGATACGGTCCTGTGCATCTGGATGGTCTGTATAGCCGGCTACAGCCTGATGAACAACGTCCTTCTGGACACGGAGCAGTGCTGTACCCTGTTTGCTTTCTGGTACGCGATCCAGGTGTGGCGAAAGAAAAAAAGACAGGCGGGACCGGCGGCGGATCCGGGAGGACAGGATGGAATTCCTCCCACAGAACCCGGGGGCAGGGCGGATATTCGTCGGTCATCCGGTCCGCAAAGTCCTGAGAGAGGAGTCAGAAGCCTTAGAATGACCGGGCTTCCGGCCGGAAAAGAGCAGACTGATCGGCAGGTGCCGGCACAGGGTGCCGGAGAAGACAAAGACAGCGCAGTCCCGGGCCGGGGAGAGCAGGCTGAGCCACAGGTGCCGGCACAGGGTGCCGGAGAAGACAAAGACAGCGCAGTCCCGGGTCGGGAAGAGCAGGCTGAGCCACAGGTGCCGGCACAGGGTGCCGGAGAAGACAGCGGAGTCCCTGCTCAGGCAGATCAGGGCGGACCGGCAGAGCCGGCGCCTGATTCCGACGCAGATCCGGACAGAGAAGACGGGGGAAAAAAGAAAAAAACTTCCGATGAACCAAGCGTCCGTCTGAACTTTGTGCTCAGCATGGCCTATCAGGTCCTGGTCGTCCTTCTGCCCATGATCACAGCCCCCTATGTCGCCCGTGTCCTGGGGGCTGACAAGAACGGCATTTACAGTTTTACGGCCTCTTACCAGACCTATTTTTCCATGTTTGCCGCTCTGGGCACAGTTTCCTACGGCTCCAGGGAAATAGCCAGGAACCGCAAGGACAAGGCCGTGCGAAGCAAACTGTTCTGGGAAATCGAGCTGATGACGGTGCTGACTTCCTCGGTCTCAATCGCCGCCTTTATACTCTTCATTGTTTTCAGAGACCGGTACCAGATTTATTATGTGCCGCAGGTGATGGCGATTCTGGCTGTCATGTTTGATATTTCCTGGTTCTTTACAGGAATCGAGCAGTTCCGCTATATCGTGACCAAGAACGCCCTGTTCAAACTGCTTGGCGCAGTACTGATTTTCACTCTTGTGCATAAACCGGAGGATCTGCTGCTGTATATCGCGATCCTGTCGGCCACGACCATGCTGGGAAACATGTCCATGTGGCTGTATATGCCCCGCTTTCTGGATCCTGTGGACTTCCGCACTCTGCGGATCAGAAGACACCTGAGGGAGACATTCGTCTACTTCATTCCTTCTGTAGCCACTTCGGTCTATACGGTGCTTGACAAGACGCTGATCGGTGAGATCACGCGCAATGAGGCGGAGAACGGATGCTACGACAAAGTCGTGCAGCTGATCAATATTATGAAGGCCCTGACCTTCACCGCCCTCAACAGCGTACTGGGAGCCAGAATCTCATTTCTGTTTGCTGAAAAGAGATATGATGAGATCCGACGCAGGATCGAGACATCTATCAACTATATCCTTTTCATGGGACTGGGAATCGGATTTGGCCTGGCAGGCGTGGCATCCCGCTTCATCCCCTGGTTTCTGGGTCCCGGATATGAACGAGCCATCCTGATGCTGGTCATGATGAGCCCCATCGTGGTGATCATCGGCGTCAGCAACTGTCTGGGATCTCAGTATTACACCCCTTCCGGGAAGAGAGCGCAGAGCGCGCGCTTCATCATTATTGGAGCATGTGTGAATCTGGTTCTCAACCTGCTGCTGATCCCCCGCTTCTGGGGATACGGGGCGATCGCCGCTTCATTGATCGCGGAGATGACGATCACCATCCTGTATGTCGCTTTTTCCGGAGAGTCTTTTCACCCGATCGTCTTTTTGCGGGACGGATGGAAAAAGCTGGCCGCAGCGGTTCTTATGTTCGCGGCGGTACGGGCGGTCGATCCTTTTTTCCACAGTAATTTCCCGGCTCTTGCAGTGGAAGTGTGTGTGGGAGGAGCGGTATACATCATTGTCCTTTTTATACTCAGAGACAGCTTTATGACGGGATTCTGCATGGACACTGTCAGGCGTATTCTGAGGAGGAAAAAATCGAGCCGCTGAACCCTGTTAAGTTCCGGTTATTTACGCGGCTGCCTGTAAAAACACCTCGTGTTTCAGGCGGCCCTGTACTGTGACGATGTATCTGGTTACAGTACAGCCCCACCTGAAACTCGACGTGTTTTTGTACGCCGGAGCGTACAAAAACCGGAGTTTTACGGCGTTAACACACTCGAAGAGTGTGTTACGTACAGCGAAGCGTATTGGAATCGTCGAACGCAACGTTACATGTACACGCCCTCGATTGGGCGTGTACTGTAACCGGATCTGCCGGACTGTCGGACATGTTGCAAAGGGTTCTTTGCGCCTCACAATGCACTATGCTATAATAAAGCGGAATTATCGAGAATCAGAATCGTTGAAAACGATTTGGGAGGAATATTTTGGGTAATCAGAATTATGTAAATCAAAACCAGGCGGGTCTGAAGGTGCGGGAAGTCAGTCTTCCGCGGCTTCTGCTTCTGACATTCCGGCGCTGGCGCAGCATGCTGGCGGCGGGACTCATTCTGGCGGTTCTCCTTGCCGGTATGAAGGTTGTGAAGGAATACCGGAACAGAGGTGTCTCCAATGTGGCTCAGGAGGAGTACCTGGCGGCCATGGAGATGTACAACGCGTCAGTCGAAGCCTACAACAACGCGATCGAGAAGTTCCAGACCAAGATCGATGCCAAGCAGAAATATTTCAATGAATCCCTGCTGATGCAGATCGATCCCCACAACGAGTCTGTCTCGACCGCCTCTTTTGTGGCGCGCACTCCCGGGCTTGAAAAAGCGGAAGAATCCGGAGATGTGGGCAGTGCCTCAGTGATCAATGCCGGCAATGTCGCCAACGCCTGCGCCGACTACATTATGAACGGAATCTCCTATGATAAAATTGCGAAAAAGTACGGCGTGCCTGAGCAGAGCATCCGTGAACTGGTCTTAGTGACTTCCGACCTCAACCATTTCACCAGTGTGTTCAAGGTGCAGGCCAGGAGCATGGACTTGAAAATGTCCAGGGAAATCATGGATCTGATCATCAAGTCGCTGGAAGACAACCGGGCGGAGTTCACCAAATCACTGGGCAGATATGAGCTGAACATGGTCAGCCGCAGTGATGAAGTCGCTGTCGACACAGCCCTTCTCCAGCAGCAGACCGAACTGCAGAATTCTATTGCCACCCTGCAGAAAAACCTGCAGACCTCTCAGACCGCTCTGAAGGAGCTGATCAAACCCAGTGTCGCGTCCGGCGCTTCCATGTCGACGATCATCAAGCATGGGATTAAATACGGTGTGGCAGGAATGGCCGGAGGAATTTTTCTGATGATCCTGGTCTACGCGGTCCTCATCCTGCTCAGGGGAAAGATCCTCTCCAATGATGAGATCAATATCGCCTACGGCCTCAGAAACCTGGTCACTTTCCCGGCTGGAAACGGACGGAAAAAAGCTGCTTTCCCCATCGACAGATTTGTGGAGAAACTGGTCAGCGACGCTCCCGACATGTCGGTCTCCGCCGCCTATGATGTGCTCGCTGCCAAAGCCGAAAATCTGGCTGCCGGTCAGGGAATGAGCACAGTCATGATGGTCGGGACGATCGGCGGGACCAGGCTTTCCTCATTTACCAATTCTCTCAACAAACATGCAAAGAAAGAAAACAGCCCTGTTTCCTACGAAGCCTGCTCTGACCTGGAAAAAGATGCTTCGTCGATCCGCCGGCTCCGCCAAGTGGATGCCTGCATTGTAGTCGAAGAAATCGGAGAGAGTTCCTTCAGGGAGGCGGCTGAAGTCGTGGAGATGATCCTTGCGTCCGGCAAGCCTATTCTGGGCACCGTATATCTTTGACAGAGGACAGACGACCAGCCGGCAAGCGGACTGCCTGCTGTCACACTGACTGACCGCAGGCTGCCGGCCACACCCCTGGAGGCGCGGCCGGATAAGGTGACTTTGACTGTTTTTAAAGAACGGGCGGCGTCTGTCTTACAGAACAGGCGCTGTTTTTCTTATGACAAGGTCCGCGTAATGTATTGTCCGCCCTATTGACACGAGGATACAATGAGAAAAAAACGACTCTTAATCGTTCTGTTCGCGGCGATCATTATCGTCATCGCGCTTATTGCCGTGATTCCCGACAAGGTCGGAAAGACTGGAAGAAAGCGTGCAGGAAAGACTGAACAGGACTCATTAAAAATTGAAGACAGGGTTCTCGCCGAAAAGGATTTCAGGAAAAAGAGCGGAGGATCTGACGAGGGAGACGGGGAGCGGATGATCTCCTCCAGGGATCTGTTCTGGGAACAGGGCAATGCCGCAGTCGACTCCTCTTCGGACACGGTCTATCTTCCCTGCGGACTGCAGAAAGAACTGACCTGGCGGGAAGTCCTGGACGGACTGGAACCGGCGGACAGGACAGGAATCATCTGGTTTAAAAAGGACGATGCCATGAAGGATCTGCCGACCGCGATCGCAAAGGGTCATCCATTCAGCGCCCTTCTTGTCACCGGTGAAGAAAATCTGGAGTTCAATGTGATTCTGACCGGTCTTCCTGCTCTGTGCATTGACAAGACGGACCCCGATGAGATCGTGAGAAAGGAGAACCACACAGGGACGATCAGCCTGATTCCCCGGCTGGGAGAGGATAATGAGGCGGGGATGCAGGAAATGCACTGCAATTTTCATGTGCGGGGCAATGTTGCGTCTTTTTATAAGAAAAAGCCATACAAAGTCTCTCTTCTGGACGCAAACGGACATAAGCAGAAAAAAGGTCTCCTTGATCTGAGGTCTGATGATGACTGGATCCTCAATCCCATGTATTCGGATCAGACAAGGGTGAGGGAAGCGACAGCTTATGCCCTCTGGGACCAGGTGACGGCTCTGTCCGACAGTCCCGTTCCCTCGTCACGGATCCGCTACATTGAGCTCTTTCTCGATGACTCTTATGAGGGGATTTACGGGCTCATGGAACCTGTGGACAAAAAACAGCTTTCTCTCTCTCAGGGGGACATTCTCTATAAGATCGATAAATGGGATTATGAGTACCCCTATATGGATCTCTATGAGGAGATGGAGGAGAAAAAGGAGACGAGTATACTGACTGACCGCGGAGTGAACTGTGTTGAGATCAGGTACCCCCTGAACTGGGATTCCACTGCTACATGGAAGCCCATGCAGGTCTTTCATGAGTTCTGTTTCGTGAACGGGGACAGCACCACGCTCAGTGCGGCCGGTCTTCATACAGACCCGGAAAACACTTTGGATCTCAGTCTGTTCTGCGCTTTGACCCATGCCATGGACAACAACTGGAAAAATACATTTCTGATCTGCAGGCGGCGCTCTGCCAGAGAGTATGACCTCTCCAGGACACTCTGGGACCTCAACTATGTGTTCGGCGACGTATTTATCTTTGATCCCCAGAACAGATATTCCTATTTTGATACTTTTACCGCGGAAGTATACGAACCGGAGGAAGACAGCACTTTTGACTTCGAGGCTTTTCTGGCGGAAGATCCCGCGGTCTGGAGCAGGCTCTGCGGGAAGTGGAAAGCATGGAGGGAAGGCGGGATCAGCGCTGATATGATCTGCAGCACAGCGGAATCCAATATGCGGATACTGAAAGAGAGCGGGGCTATTGACAGAGAGATGCAGAGATGGCCCCAGCCGGGCACACCGGAAGAAGCGCTGGAAAAAATGGAGAACTGGATCGGGAGAAGATTTGATTTTCTGGACAAGTATCTTGAAGGGGACTCCTGATATGCTGTTCAGGGAAAGTTGTACGGAAGGAGCTCCTGAGCCAATGCGGAAACGCAGGACCTGCCGGCCGGCCCTGAATCCGATGCGGACCGGGGCGGGCTGCATGCAAGCGGAAAAATGATTACCTTAAAAGAATGGAACGAGCGCATTGACGCTTTTATTGAAGAAGAAAACAGGAGTGCAGGCAGGGTGGTCCCGGTTCACAGGATCTATTGCAGGGACGACTCGGACAGGTCCGGGGGAGGTCTTTACAATGAAACTGTGACCATAGACACCATCGGGCGGTTCGCGCGGGCACTGGGAGATTCCAACCCGCTCTACTCTGACCCCATGCACCCTGAAGCCATTCAGGCACCGCCTCTTCTGGAATGCTGCATCTGTTCGACTTTTATCGGAGGAAAGATGCCCAGGCTCAGAGGGGTCAGCGTATATGATGCCGGCACGAAATGGGAGCGGTTTTATTCGATCAGGCCGGGGGATGCCTTCAGGGCGGAGACGGCCTTTCTGGGTGTGGCGGAAGTCACCAGGCCAGGTTCCGGCGACCGGCTGCTGCTCCGCAGCCACAAGATCACTCTCTATAATCAGAGAGGGGAGACTGTCTCGGTCCTGACGGCAAGATCTCTGATCAAATGCCTGTCACCGGATAAATGCCTGCCGCCGGTCCCTGCAGAGGGGAGCGTCACCGCCGATGCGGGTTCCGGCAGGGAGACTGTGGGTCTTACAAAAGAGCAGGATTCCGGACTTTCTGCCGGTCTCTCATACCAGGGACGTCCGCACTATACGGAGGAAGAGCTGGAACGGGTCTATGCAAATCTGGACGCACAGTTTGACGGACTCTTTCGCAGGGGAACCACTCCCAGATTCTGGGAGGACGTGGAGACGGGAGAAGAGCTGCCTGAGGAGATCGTGGGTCCCTACGATGAATCGGACGGGCAGGCTCTGATGGCTGCCATAGGCGCTGCAAATGCCTTCGCGACAAAATGGGGGACACTGCGCGCGCGAAAAAAAAATGTCATCACCGACCCCGAGACAGGTGCCGTCCGGCACCCGGTCGACAGGCACAGCAGCGATGCCGCGGCGAGAGCCCAGGGACTTCCCAGGGCTTTGGTGTCGGGAATCCACAGCCAGGCCCTGCTGGCGAAAACCGCCGGTGACTGGATGGGCGATGCCGGCTTTCTGCGCTGCCTGGACTGCCGCTGCCGGAGACCGCTTTATTTCGGGGATCTGTCATTGCAGAGAGGATATGTGACCGGAAAAGAGAAGATTGACGGCCGCTTCTTCGTGAAGCTGCATCTGGAGGCGGTCCGGCAGGACGGCGTGACCCACACGGAAGCGGAAGCCCTGGTGGAACTCCCTTCACGCTGTTTCGGGAAATGACAGCGCCGGTTTATGACCGGAACAGCCCGGGTCCCGGTTCGTGCACGTCTTTTCAAAATCTGCCGGGCGCGATTCGGAAGTGTATTCTGTTGATTTTTTTGTATACAATCTGTATGCAAAAAGGAACAATTTTTTTGCATATGTTGTTATTTTCAGTTCACAGGAAGACAAAATATGCACTATAATAACTGTGTATACTTTTTGGGGGAGTTCCGCGTCTGCGGAACCGGTTTTTGTGTCTGCGGGGAAAGCAGGTAATCCGCTGTGCAGACGCGCCGCAGCTAAGAGGCGGCGTTATGAAATGCCGGTTCTGCGGCGGCTGCATTTTAGAAATTACCGCAGTCCGGCGGAACAGAAAACCCGTGAGTATAAGTAAGGAACATTCTGCGGCAGGTCCTCAATGTGGGGGTAGGGTTCAGGCTGCAGTGTTCATAGGTTACAATTGAGGAAAGGGAGGAGCTAACTTATGTTTTTCAAATCGAAGCATTTGAACAGCATTAACGCCGGCCACTATAAACACACGGCCGGGTGTGCGACAGAGGTCATGCCGGTTCCTGCTTCCGTCAGGATCTCCATGTCGCAGAACATTGGTGCGCCCTGTCAGCCCCTTGTGAAAAAGGGGGACACGGTCCTCGTCGGTCAGAAGATTGGTGACACTGATGCGTTTCTGCATGTTCCCGTACATTCAAGCGTCTCCGGTAAGGTTACCGGGATCGAGACGCAGAGGAATGCCATGGGCGGCATGGATACGCTGGTCTGCATCGAGACCGACGGACAGCAGACAATGGATCCGGACATCAAGCCTCCGGTCGTGACAAACCACAAAGAGTTTGTAGATGCGATCAAAGCCAGCGGTCTCGTTGGCCTGGGCGGCGCGTCATTCCCGACATGGCTGAAGTTCAATCCTAAGGACCTGGACGGCGTAAAAGTCCTGATCATCAACGGCGCGGAGTGCGAGCCTTTTATCACTTCCGACCACAGGACAATGCTGGAAGATGCACAGAATGTTATCGACGGAGCCCTTGCTGTCATGAAGTATCTCGAGATCGAAGAGTGCTACATCGGCATCGAGGACAACAAGCAGGATGCGATCGACAATTTCGAGAGCCTGTTTGCAGAGCAGGGCATTGACAATGTCATGCATACTTTCCCGCTCAGGGCAAGCTATCCCAAGGGAGCGGAGCGCGTGCTGATCTATGAAGTGACCGGCTTGACATGCGACGCGGGCGTGCTTCCTGCGGATCTGGGCTGCATTGTCTCCAACGTGACTTCCATCGCGTTTGTGGGACAGTATCTCAAAGACGGTATCCCGCTTGTCAAAAAGCGCATGACGGTCGACGGAGATTCCGTGTCCGAGCCCAAGAATATCGTGGCTCCGATCGGCACCGAGATCCGCGATGTCATCGAGTTCTGCGGCGGCTACCGCAAACCTCCGAAGAAGATCCTGATGGGCGGACCCATGATGGGACGCGCGGTCTTCTCAGACAGAATGCCTATTGTCAAAAACAATAACGCTATCCTCGCGTTTTCCAGGGAACAGGCCTGGATCCCCGAGGAGACAGCCTGCATCAACTGCGGCAGATGCCACAAGGCATGTCCTTTCGGCCTGCTGCCCACCGGCTTCGCTGACGCATATGAGACCGGCAACGTCGAGCGCCTGAACGACCTCAAGGTCATGCAGTGCATGGAGTGCGGAAGCTGCTCCTATGTCTGCCCTGCGCATCGTCCTCTGGCCTTTATGAACAAGCTTGGCAAGGCAATGGTAAGGGAGGCGAGCACTAATGGCAAGTAATACGAAATATTATGATAATCTGACCGTATCCTCCTCGCCCCATCTGGTGACGAGCCTGGACACAACCAGGACCATGCTGTATGTTGTGGCGGCCCTCTTACCTGCTGCATTCATGAGCGTCCTTTATTTCGGCATTCCCGCAATCGTCATAATCGCGGTGTGCATGATCTGCAGTGCCTTCTTTGAGTGGGCTTATGAAAAGCTTCTCAACAAGCCCAACACCGTGCGCGACGGAAGTGCGCTGGTTACAGGCCTGATCCTGGCCCTGAACCTGCCTGCCAACCTCACGCACCTGGACGGCATCCAGTATCCCATCTTTATGCCGATCCTGATCTGCATCATCGGCAGCTTTGTCGCCATCGTTGTTGTCAAACAGCTCTTCGGCGGCATGGGAAGGAACTTCG
>CACYTU010000054.1 GCA_902777355.1 uncultured Lachnospiraceae bacterium
ACTCGATATTAATTTGCAGTTAATGTAGCGCCGGATACGTGAACCGTACGTCCGGTGCAATGGGAGGGGCGGAGCCATTCGGCTCCCCTCTACCCTATTGATTAGTATTGATTATATATTTGACTGAACCTTTTTAACCGCCTGAAGATTCCACAAAAGGGGTCCTGCGGCAGAAAGCGGTTCAAGGAGCGTCTGCCCTTTCGGGGACAGTCCTGAACTGCAAAACTGACAGGAATCAGTCGTCTGCGCCCTCGGCGACTGCAGCTGCGCGGGCCGCAACTTCCTTGGCCTGGACATCAGCGGGAGCCTGCTCATAGCGGGCAAACTCATACGCATAATCTCCGCGTCCGCCGGTCATGGAGCGGAGGACTGTGCAGTAGTCAAACAGCTCGGACATGGGGACTTCCGCCTCGACAACCTGCTTGCCGCCGGGAATGGGATTCATGCCAAGAACTCTGCCGCGGCGCTTGTTCAGATCGCCCATGACATCGCCGGTGTAGGAATCCGGGATGGTGACCTTCAGGGAAACGATGGGCTCGAGAAGGACGGGATTGGCGTCCATAATGCCCTTCTTGACTGCCTGGCTGGCAGCGGTCTTGAATGCCATTTCGGAGGAGTCTACAGGATGGTAGGATCCGTCGTAGAGAGTCGCTTTGAGGCCGACAACGGGATATGCGGCAAGAGGTCCCTTCAGGACGGTCTCGGCAATACCCTTCTCAACAGCGGGGAAGTAGTTCTTCGGAACGCTGCCGCCGACGACTTCTTCATCGAACTCATAAGCTTCCTCGAGGTTGCCGGAGGGAGCGAACTTGATCTTGACGTGACCGTACTGGCCGTGGCCGCCGGACTGCTTTTTGTACTTGGAATCGATATCGGCGTTCTTGCGGATGGTCTCACGGTAGGCAACCTTGGGATCCATGGTCTCGATCTCGACCTTGTACTCATTCTTGAGGATGCTCTTGACGACTTCAAGCTGCATGTCGCCGATACCGTAGATCAGAGTCTGGCGGTTCTCTGCGTCGTTGACCATCTTGAATGTGAGGTCCTCGGAAGAGATCTTCGCCATTGCCTGGGCGATCTTGTCGATATCGTTCTTGTTCTTGGCGTTGTAACGGATATAGGTATAAGGTGTGGAAATATCCATCTGAGGATACTGGATGGGCTCTGCCTTTGTGGACAGAGTATCACCTGTTTTGGCATCGCCGAGTTTGGCGACAGCGCCGATATCACCGGCGTGCAGTTCGCCGATCTCGCTGGTCTTGTTGCCCATCATGATGTAGAGCTTGCCAAGACGCAGTTCGGACTCAAGTCCTGTGTCATAGACAGTTTCATCGGACTTGAAGACACCGGAGCAGATCTTGATCAGGCTGTAACGGCCGATGAAGGGATCCACGATGGTCTTGAAGATGAAAGCGGACTTGGGCTGGGCATCATCAAATTTGGCCTCGAAAGCATCGCCGCTCTTGGTGTTGGTGCCGGTCATGGTGCGTCCATTGGGGCTGGGCATATAGCGCACGATATCATCGAGAACATTCTCGACACCGCTGCACTGAGTGGAAATGCCGCACTCTACGGGAACAACGGACTCATCCAGGATATTGGCTCTGACGGCCTCGGCAATCTCTTCAGGTGTGAAGGTGTCGCCGCCGAAATAGCGCTCCATGAAGTCCTCGTTGGTCTCCGCAACAGTCTCCATAAGAGTCTCGTGGTACTGCTCAAGGCTGTCCTGGCAGTCATCGGGAACATCACAGACAGTGGACTTCTTGCCGTCCCACTTGTAGCCCTTCTCCTCGATTACGCTGACGCAGCCGGTTGTCTTATCGCCTTCATGAATGGCAAAATGGAAAGGAACGATCTTGGGACCGTAGAGCTCGGTCAGAGTCTCGATCGTCCTGCCATAGTTTGTGTCGTTCAGATCCATATCGGAGACATAGATCATTCTGGGCAGATTATATTTTTCGCAGAGTTCCCATGCGCGCTCCGCACCGACTTCCACGCCGGCCTTACCGGAGACAACGATGATGGCGGAATCCGCCACGCTGATCGCTTCTTCCACTTCGCCGATGAAATCGAAATATCCGGGCGTGTCAAGGATATTGATCTTGCAGTTTTTCCATTCTACAGGAATCACTGATGTCTTGATTGAAAAACCTCTCTTCTGCTCCTCTTTTGTGAAATCGGAGACAGAGTTGCCATCCTCTACTTTGCCCATTCTGGACGTCACACCTGTCAGGTGGCACATAGCCTCCGCAAGTGTTGTCTTGCCTGCTCCGCCATGTCCGAGCAGAACGACATTTCTGATTTTATCAGTTGTGTAAACTTTCATTACAGACCTCCACTACAGTTTTTACTACGCTATAAAAATGCCGCGTCACCTGATTCCGGCTGCAAAATCATCTGCCGGCACAGGCCGGAATGATCCCGCGAAACCATCATTTAGCGGCATTTTTTCATTTTTTGCCAAAAATATACGTTGATTCGACAAAAGTACTTGTCCATTTTACTAAAAATGGAAACCGTTTACAAGTGCTTTCTTTAAGATAATGACCTGCCTGGTTAAAGGCGTTACAGTTCAGGCCCTGCTGAAAACAATGCGCCTTTTGTGCATCACTGCTTCGGTGGGACGCTCCCGCTCCGTGAAAAACGCAGCGGATACTAAGCTCAAGGCCCACCTCTACAGCAATGCACAAAAGGCGCTCCAAGAATCAGGTGGGCCTGAACTGTAACTTAAAGGCCTGGTTAAAGGTGTTTCATGGTCACACTCTGGTCAGGGCGTGACCAGAAAACCCTGCCTGCAGCGGCCCGGAATACGACAGCTGCAGGCAGGCCCGCTCTTACATTGAAACTCTTACATTGAAATAAGACCGAAAACATTTGCTAGGGAGCTCACAAGGATAATGATGACAAACACCGGGCAGACATACTTGATCATAAAGACAAAGATCTTTTTTCTGCGGAAGGCATGTCCGTTCATCAGGACTTCCGAGACGGCCCTCTCGATGGTCATACGTCTGGTGATAAAAAGGCAGATGCAGAGCGCCGCGATGGGCATCATCACGGAGTTTGTCAGAAAATCAAAGAAATCCAGGAACTGCATTCCGATGATAGTGACATTGGAGAGCGGTCCGTAGCCCAGACAGGAAAGGGAGCCCAGGACGAACATGATTCCTCCGATGATGGCAGTGCAGCCCTTCCTGCCCCAGACAAATTCATCTGACAAAGTTGAAACTGCGCTCTCTGTGAGGGCGATCGCGCTGGTCAGCGCTGCGAACAGGACCAGAGCGAAGAACATGATCCCTATGATCATACCGAATCCCATGCTGGAAAAGATCTTGGGCATGGTGATGAACATCAGGGAAGGGCCTGCACCCAGAGCTTTGGGATCCCCGCCTGAAAAAGAGAATACCGCAGGGATGATCATCAGACCGGCCAGCATGGCGATTCCCGTATCAAAGATTTCAACCTGGACAGTGGATTCTTCGATACATACATCTTTTTTCATATAGGAGCCGAAGGTGATCAGGATACCCATCGCGATCGACAGTGAGTAGAACATCTGACCCATGGCTGAAATGACAGTCATAAATGAGAAATGGCTGAAATTGGGGATCAGGAAGTATTTCACGCCCGACAGAGCGCCGGGACGGGTCATGGAATAGATACTGATCAGGATGGCCAGAACGATCAGAATAGGCATCATGATGCGCGAGACGCGCTCGATTCCGTTCTGGACGCCCATGAAAATGACGATCAGGATCAGAGCTACAAAGATGATAAACCAGAATTCAGCCTCAAAACCGTTGCTGATAAAGCCGCCGAAATAGCTGTCATCCGTGACTCCCTGGACATTGCCGCGAAGATATTCAAAAAGATATTTGCAGACCCATCCTCCGATGACTGAATAATAAGGGCAGATCAGCATAGGCACGACCGCGTTGATCCATCCGCCGAATCTGGTGCCGGGTCCCTCCCCGTAGGCTGCGAAGGCGCTGACCGGACTTTTGCCGGTTGCCCTTCCGATGGCAGTCTCGGCGATGATCATACTGTATCCGAAAGTCACTGCCAGAAGGATGTAGACAAGCAGAAAAATACCTCCGCCGTATTTTGCCGCCAGATAGGGAAATCTCCAGATATTACCAAGGCCGACCGACGCGCCTGCGGCAGACAGCACATAACCGATTTTGCCCGAAAAACCATGCCTCTCTTCTGTTTCCATTTTCAACAATACCCCTTTCTAAGTGACTCTGTTACCGTCATACGCTGACCGGCGCAAGAAGGTAAAGCTGTGCCAGGCGTTTCATTTCTTGATCCGTGAAATGCTTCAGGCTTAAACACATGAAATTCTTCAGGTTTATGACACGAAACACTTTTAGTTATACGGACGCACAGTATTTACACACTACCATAAATTCAGGCACTTGTCATGCTGTTTTCAAAAAATGTACAAAAATAACATACTGTGTAATACACCATTGATAGTTTGCGCCAGGCATGCTGACGGGACTGACAATCAGTACTTTACATTTCTTCCGGATCAAGGCGCGTTCTGCGGGCGTGAGCGCATAAAAAACGGATCTCCGGGGTCTTAAGGAAGATCCGGAGATCCGGCACGTTTTCTGTGATCTGGATTTCAGCTGTCAGTCATTTTCAAAGCATACAGGTCATGCCAGGAAAGGATTGGAAGGGCGGAAAAGGAATTTCTCTGAGAGAACGTCGAGGCTGGAGGCTCCGCACATCTTCATGGTATCGACCAGCTCGGCGCCGATCTTTTCCGTATAGACTATGACACCTTCTTCCCTGCCGCCGTAAACAGCAGTCACATAGGGACGGGCGATGATGACGCCGTCAGCTCCCAGACAGAGTGCCTTGAAGACATCTACGCCGGTGCGGATTCCGCCGTCTACGAAGATCTTCATGCTTCCCCCGACTGCCTGAGCAATATCATAGAGGACTTCGGCAGTGGCGGGGCACTGATCCAGTACTCTTCCGCCGTGGTTGGAGACTACAATACCGGAAGCGCCGGCAGCGAGGGCTTTCTTTGCCGCTTCAACAGTCATGATGCCTTTGACGATAAAAGGTTTACCGGCAGTTTTGATGACTTCAGCCAGTTCCTCCACGGTCTTGCTGCCTGCAGGCGGCTGCAGATTCTGCAGGAAAGGCAGACCTGCCGCGTCGATATCCATGGCGACGGCAAAACAGCCTGAGGACTCCACCAGAGCAAATTTTTCCTTCAGTGTGTTTACATCCCAGGGCTTTACGGTGGGAATACCTGCACCATTCTTTGCGGCGATCGCCGAGCAGGCTGCTTTCATAACAGCGGGATTGGTGCCGTCTCCTGTAAAGGCTGCGATTCCGGCGTCCGCACAGGCGGAAACAAGAATGTCATTGTAGGCTACGTCATCCAGAATATCTCCATAGTGAAGTTTGACCGCTCCGACAGGGCCTGCGAAAAAAGGATACTTCATTGTATGACCGAAAAAGTCAAAGGAAGTGTCTGGAGTCAGGTTTTCGGAGATGGTATCAAGGTTGATACGGATTCTTCTCCATGCATCATAATTGCGGATTGCGGTGTCGCCAATGCCCTTGGCTCCGGGTCCGGGCATCTGGGATCCACAGGCCTTTCCGTTGCAGACAGGGCAGGCTTTGCAGTAAGGTCCGATACATGTGCGCGCGTTGCTGAGAATTTCCTGATATGTCATCGTATACCCCTTTCTCCTGAAGTGTTTCAGATTTATTTTGATGTGATTCACAGGAATCTGTGTATTTTCAATCAGTTTTTAAACAGTGTTCCGATCAGGCCGCGGCCAAGGCTGGCTCCCAGGTTTCCGCCGATCGTCTTTCCGAATTTGCCGAAGTTGCCGCCCAGGATCTTGCCGGCTTCGCGTCCTACTGTTCCGGCGACAGAACTTCCGACCGATTTGGCGGCCCGCTTTTTAGCGTCCTCTGCCCTCTTTGCTTCCCGCTCAGCCTCTCTTTCCTGCTCTCTCCTTGCCTTCTCTTCTTCTTTTGCTCTTGCGGCATCTTCTTTGGCTTTCTCCGCTGCGGCAGCTTCTTCCAGGCCGAGTCTCTCCAGGAACTCATAGGCGGAGTCGGGATCGTGGTAATTGGCGTATTTGGAGTAGAGCACACTGCCTTTTATGTTTTGATCTCTCTGAGAATCTGTGATGGCGCCCATGATACTCCTGGGAGGCAGGACATAGCCCTTCTGGACGATCGCGGGGATTCCGTCTTCTCCAAGGAAGGAGATCAGGGCCTCGCCCGTTCCCAGTGCCTGCAGCGTCTCATAGGTGTTGAAGGCGGGATTTTCCCTGAAGGACTGGGCTGCAGCGCGGACTGCCTTCTGGTCAGCGGGAGTGTAGGCGCGCAGAGCGTGCTGGACGCGGTTACCCAGCTGGGCAAGGACGCCGTCGGGGATATCCCTGGGGTTCTGTGTGCAGAAATAGACGCCGACACCCTTGGAGCGGATGAGCTTGACGACCTGTTCGATCTTCTCCAGAAGAGCCTTGTTGGCATCCCTGAAGAGCAGGTGGGCCTCATCGAAGAAAAAGACCATCTTGGGCTTGTCCAGATCACCCACTTCGGGCATCATTTCAAACAGCTCGGACAGCAGCCAGAGCAGGAAGGTGGCGTAGAGCCTTCCGTTGTTGATCAGGCTCTCGGAGTCCAGAATATTGATCATACCCTTTCCGCCTTCTCCGACCGTCATCCAGTCCATGATATTGAGGGCTGTCTCTCCGAAGAACATGTTTCCGCCCATATCACCGTTATCCGTCTCCAGAGCGACGATCGCGCGGATGATGGCTCCGATGGAAGCACTGCTCATGCGGCCGTATTTATCGACAAAGTCTTTGGAGTGGGTCTGGACGTAATTGAGCATGGCTCTCAGATCCTTGAGATCTACCAGCAGGAGATCATTATCATCCGCGATCCTGTATACGATACTCAGAATATCGCTCTGCAGGTCATTGAGCTGCAGGATCCTGGCCATCAGAAGGGGACCCATCTCGGAGACAGTCGTGCGCAGGGGCATTCCCATTTTGCCGTAGATATCCCATAGAGCTACGGGGAAGCCCTGATAATTGAATCCGTGCTCAGCGAGTCCGAACCTTGCGATCCTCTCCTGCATATTGGCGTTATCCTGACCGGGGAACATAAGTCCCGCCAGATCTCCCTTGACATCCGCCATAAATACAGGGACACCCATCTCGCTGAAAGACTCAGCCATAATGCGTGCCGTCACAGTCTTGCCGGTTCCGGTCGCTCCGGCGATCAGACCATGTCTGTTTGCCATGCGGGGCAGCAGGAAGATTCCCTCTCCTGCATCGTTGTTCGCCACCCAGATTTTGTTGTCACGAAGCATTTTTACCCTCCTCAATTAATAGATCTGAAGCTGTTTTGGATTATCGGCCCATAGTTGACGTTTCTTTATTAATATTCCTGTTATTCCTCTTATTGTTCTGCTGAAGTGTCTGAGTCCATCGAGGACAAGATCCTGATATCCGGATCGGTCAAGCCCGTCAGGGGATATGGAGCCAGGCAGACATCCCCCACCCGGCTGTTTTTGACCCATCTCACACCTGCCCCGTCCATATACTGCCAGGATCCATCCAGGAAATGCCATCCGGTCACAGGCTGTCCGCAGTCAAAATAGAAACGGAGGCCCGCCTCCTCATACCATCCCTGATAGAGATAAAAATGAATGATGCGGTAGATCTCACGGTAAGTCTCCGCGTCGAAATGGATCCCGTCGGGAGATCCGAAGGAATACCGGATCCTGTTGTAGGCGTCTATATAATAGACATTTCTGAGATTTTCGATGGCATAGGCGTTGAAACTCTCTATACGGCTGTTTTTGGCATTGGGACTTTTGGAATCGACTACCGGAGTGACGGATACAAAAAATGTCCTGGCACCCCGCTCCTTCCATTCCGCAGCCTTTTCGTTCATATAGTCCACATAGAGGTTTACATTCCCAAGATCGTTGACCCCCATCAGGATCACAACATCTGTGTTTTCCCCGATCAGGCTGTCCACGGAAGGGATGGCAGTATTTACCATCCAGCTGTAGCCCATGCTGTTTTTGGCGCACCAGAACTCATCTTCTCTTCCGCCGACATACATCTCCATACCGACGGTCCTGGAGTCTCCTATAAAGACTATATTGCGGTGTGCGGCAGAAAATGTTTCGGATGCCTCTGCAGAATGATCATCCTCAATTTCACCGGAATCATCGTTTTCCTCCGATCCGCTGTCGGCTCTTTGGGATTCTTTATTTCCGTATTTATAGCAGAGTCTGCCGGACGTAATAGGCCTTGCAAGAGCAAAATTCGCTGTCAGGTCCGGGAATACGTCACTGTCAGCATAGACTGATTGCCCGGTGTCAGAGCTGCTGTCGGAAAAAGTGTCCGAAAACCCGGCTTCAGCTGAATCCTCTTCAGAACCAAAGTCCCCGGAAGAAATCTTTTCAGTACTTTTTCCCTCGGATGAATCATCTTCCGAACTGAGGTACCCGGTGGAAAACTCCCCGGAACCGAGGCCTTCGGAAGAATTCTCCACATAACTGAAGCCCTCTTCATCTGACCATATATTTCCGCCGGGAAGATAACTCAGAAAACTGCTCATTCCCGGTGGCGCGTGGAGGAGAGTACTGTCCGGAATATGTTCTTCGTCAGGCCGGACAGGGGATTCTTCCGGGCTTTCACTGACGTCTTCTCCGGAGCTTTCTGTTTCATCTTCCAAAGAGTCTTCGATGTCACTGTCTATAGAATTATCTGTGTAGCTTTCTTTAGAATCTTCTATATCATTTTCTATAGAGTCATTTTCTATAGAGTTTTCTTTGTGAGGTTCCTCTTTTGAGGGGGGGGCGATGGAAAGAAAAGGTACTCTTACGGTCGCTCCTGAGACGGATGATTCCTCTGAGTACGGCGAACCTTGAGATCCATCGGAGGAGGAAGGAAAAAGCCCTGCACTGTGAACCTCATGTCCGCTGTCATCATCTTCCTGTCTGCTGCCGAAAGCAGCCATTTTTCCCGCAGTTCTGCTTTGCATCTCCAAAGCTATTTGCGCTATGGCGGGACCGCCTAATGACAGGGCAAATGAATTCATCCTGTCCAGAATCTGTCCGCTCTCTTTTTTCATGAGAGCGTGTGCTTTTGCCCTGACCCCTGCCCGGATCGTATCCGCGCGCAGGGAATATCTGCTCAAATCTGAAGCCGGAGGGGTGCTCCCCTTATATTGTTCAACAGTACCTGCGACAGCCGCCTCGAAATACTCACGGATTTCTTCGGGGACAGAGGGGATTTCCTCATTCTCTTGACGGGGAAGACTGTCCGGATCTATATCCCATTTATCCAGAACGGAATCCAGAACGGAATCCTGCTCCGGACTGTCAGGAGCTTTCTCCCCCTCCCGGGCAGTCGTGGAGATTCCGGCGCCCGCTCTCAGATGCGCTGCCGGCAATTCCTGCCGACCTTCCGGAAAGGCTGCTCCCCCTGTCTGCACGCAGGCAGACGCTGTGCCGGCATGCAGGACCAGGACAGCGCCGGCCATCCCCAGCGCAGCCGCGCGGCAGACCTGCTTCCGGTCTTTCATGCAGGCAGGAAGTTTTTTTGATTCTTGGTTTTTATTATATCGCAAAAGAAATAGTCACTCCAATCCTACATAATTCCATTTTATTCCATTACCGGGTGGTTTGTTACAAGTCACTCCCCCACCGGATTCGACGCGTTTTTGAGCGCCGGAGCGTTCAAAAACCTTAAGTTTCAGGGCGTTCGGCGTTTCGCGAAGCGAAACTGGAATCGCCGGACGCAACGTTACCGACGCACCCTGGTCAGGGGGTGACAAGTAACGGTGGTTTTGCTTATTTTCGGACCGGCATGGAATACAAAGCGCTGTCTCGAGGGTTTCAACGCAGAAAACCGGGTTGTACTGCGCTCTCCTATTTCGCAGTCCTGGAATCATAAATCCTGTGCCCGTATCCCTCCCAGAGAAGCTTGTATTTGGCCTGGCACAGGTCATCAACTCCCGAATCAGTCCTGACCATAATGTATCTGCTGTTGAAGCTGTTGTTTTTAACAGACTGCTTCATGAATTTGGAGGTACAGAAGTTCAGGGAAAGGTAATCGGGAAGTACGTAGGAAAGCTGTATATGATTGTCCTCTGTGATTTTCGCGACCGTGTTTTCCCAGTAGGGATCCAGGGAAGCAGGGGTCGAGAAGGGATTCTTCATACTGTCATCGTCGATTTTGCTGTAGGGCATGACAGCGATCAGCTGCTTTTTGTACTCCGTCAGCTCCGCCTCCGTGATCGAGTCGGCTCCGGTCTGCGGCAGGGCGAAGGAAGAGGGCTGCATAGCGATGTAGAAGGCGACGAGCGCGATCACCGCAGCCGCGTTGATCCAGGAAATGACCCTGCCGAATTCAATCAGGAAAAGAGAGTAGGCAATCGTGATAGCCAGAAGCATACGGTGAAGCTGATATGCTTTATAGAGCATAATGGTCGCCTCGTAGATCATGGCGCCGGAAGCGAGCAGCATGAACATGACGGCTGCCCTGCCGTCTCTTTTCTTTGCTGCCAGTGAATAGATAAACTCAATGAAGAGAATGATCCATTCGAAGTAAAACAGGAAGGCCACTCCTCCCGCCCAGCGGAACTCTTTTATCAGATCGACAGCGGAATGCACACTGTCTTTGTTGGCCTGCCAGAGTCCGAGAACGACATCTTTGATCTGACCGCTCTGCAGGATCTGGGCAAGACGCATGGCAGGAGCCGCTTCAAAATACTCCGCTATATAGCCCATGAAATAGTACATCAGGATCAGGGAGCCTGCCATGGCTGCCATCATGACCAGGGCAAAGAAAAAGCGGGGGAATTCTTTGATTTTGGAATTCCTGAAAATGAGAAGGTAGATCGGGATCAAAAACAGAGGCACGAAATAGGGGCGCATGACACTGAAAAAGAATGTCATCAGCACCATAAAAAGGAGGGCCAGGGCTTTTTTGGCACCGGATGCCTCTGCGTTTTTCAGATACCAGATCACAAGTCCCATAAATACGACTATATAAAAATGATAGCAGGCCTCTGCCATGCCGGACCAGGTATAGCGGGCCACGATCAGCTGGGTGAGGAAAAACAGGGCGAGAAGGAACGAATTTTTCTTTCCGGGGCGGACCAGCGCCACAAAGATCAGGTTTGCCGCGACGGCCATGATGATATTGCAGATATACACAAAGTTGTGGGAATCACATCCTGTGATAAAGGAAAGAAGAAAATAGGGAATATATGTAAAAATATTATAAGGTCCGTAGGGAATTTTGCCGGAGGTGATTTCGTTGAAGCCTGTCAGCCCCCGGGGCATTCCGTAAAACCGAAGGGTGCGGATCACCCGGAAATATCCGTTCTCATCGTTCCAGCCGGTATTCCAGGCATCCAGCCTGAGCGGGTTTGTTCCGGAGACCAGTCCCAGGATCCATCCTGCTATAAGCGGAGACGCGATCACCAGAATCCAGAGCAGAATACTGCGGTCCTTCTTTTCTGTGTTCATGCAAAAAAATCCTTTCCAATCCTTATTTCAATTCAGGAGAATCCGCCTTCAGGAAAAGTAAATGATCCTTCTGATTTGTTTACGCGGGTCCGGAGCCTGAACTGTAATATAGTTTCGTTTTTTCGTATCAGGGTAAAAACAAATCATTCCTATTATAGGACATGTTTTCCGATTCGTCACGAATTAAGATAAAATCATACAGCTCCTTTTTTCGTGCTTTTATTTGCCTGAATCCCAATACTGAAGTCACGGGTATAGAGTATATTGTTCGATGAAGAATAAAAGACTTGCAATCATGTTCTGTACGTAATAAAATTAGTCTGCCTTAACTACCTTTTACTGAAAGGAATATACGGTGCCTTGCGGTGCCTCTATTCTTAAAATACATGATGGAGGATATTGATTTTGAACAATTATCCCTCAGAGACCGGCTCCGTGGAAAAAACTTCCCTTGATTCCGCCGGCCATCCTTCTGAAAAGAGAAAACAGCCCCATGCTGAAAAAATCACCGGCATGGGCAATACAGCAGCCGGCGGTAATTCCGCCGGAAAAGGGAAAAAGATGCCGCAGGCGGGCGGAACTCTCCGTGGCAGGAAACCCGGAGAATCTTTTCTGATCACAAAAGTTCTGGGACAGGGAGCTCTCCGCCAGCATTTTCTGGATATGGGCCTGCTTCCGGGATCACGGGTGACTGTCATGAAGTATGCCCCCATGGGAGATCCCATGGAGATTCAGATCCACGGATACGAGTTGACGATCCGCCTGAATGACGCGGATAAGATCATCGTTATTCCTGCGGACTCCGATTCGGACACCGGTAATGAGCAGGGCAATCCGGAGAAATCTTCCTCTGCTGCTGCGGGGGAAGATACAGCCGGGACTGCAGAATCTGACAGAGACCGGTCCGGGTCTGAGGAATCCCGGACGGACATGACGGGCAGTCAGCCGGCAGCATCGGAGCAGGTGAAGGAACAGACATCTTCAGGATCTTCACAAAACGGTAAAACCAAAAAAAGATTCCGCCGCTCAAAGACAGAGCATCCCGGCTTCGGAGAAGAAGGCCGCTTCCATCATCCGGGAGACGGGGATCCCCTGCCAAAAGATACACTGCTGACATTTGCCCTGGTAGGAAATCAGAACTCCGGTAAGACAACACTCTTCAATCAGCTGACAGGTTCCAATCAGCATGTGGGCAATTTCCCCGGGGTTACCGTCAGCCGCAAGGACGGAGCCATCCGCAATCATCCCAACACCCTGGTGACGGACCTGCCCGGCATCTACTCTATGTCCCCTTACAGCAGTGAAGAGCTGATTTCCCGCAACTTCGTCCTGAACCAGAAGCCCAAAGCGATCATTAATATTCTGGACGCCACCAACATCGAGAGAAATCTCTACCTCACCATGCAGCTGCTGGAGATGGATGTACCTATGGTCGTCGCCCTCAATATGATGGATGAGGTGCGGGGAAACGGGGGCTTCATCCGGATCAATGACCTGGAGGCACTCCTGGGAGTTCCGGTCGTTCCGATCTCGGCAGCCCGCGGTGAAGGAATCGAAGAGCTGATCCGGCATGCCATCCACGTGGCTCACTATCAGGAGCGCCCGGTACGCCGGGATTATTGCGATGAGAATGATCACGGAGGCGCCGTCCACAGATGCCTTCACGCTGTCGCCCATCTGATCGAGGATCATGCCCGGCACAATGACCTTCCTATACGTTTTGCGGCATCCAAACTGATCGAAGGCGATGAACTGGTCCTTGATCAGCTGCATCTGGATCAGAACGAGAAGGAGACTCTGGATCACATCGTCATGCAGATGGAAAAAGAGAGGGAACTGGACAGGAGCGCTGCCATTGCGGATATGCGATACTCATTCATATTCAAAGTATGCAGGGCGACAGTCGTACACACCAGAGAAAGCAGGGAACATATCAGGAGCCGGCGGATCGACAAGATCCTGACGGGAAGATATACAGCAATCCCGGTTTTTATAGCCATTCTTTTACTGATCGGCCATCTGACCTTTAACGTGATCGGACCTTTTTTCCAGGATCTTCTGGCCGCGGGAATCTCATCCCTGACACAGGCGGTGGACAATGCCCTGACGGCAGCCAGTGTCAACAGTGCCGTCCACAGTCTGATCATAGACGGTATTTTTGAGGGTGTGGGCAGTGTGCTCAGCTTCGTGCCCATCATCGTGATCATGTTTTTCTTTCTGTCCCTACTGGAGGACAGCGGTTATATAGCCAGGGTGGCCTTCTTCAGTGATCACATGCTGCGCAAAGTAGGACTATCCGGCAGGAGCATCGTCCCAATGCTGATCGGTTTCGGCTGCAGTGTGCCAGCGGTCATGGCAACACGCACCCTGCCCAGTGACCGCGACCGCAAAATGACCATTCTGCTCACTCCATTCATGAGCTGTACGGCCAAGATACCGATCTATGCCTTCTTTGCCGCCGCATTTTTCCCCGGAAAAGACGGACTGATCAAGCTGGGACTCTATGCCCTGGGAATAATTGTGGGAATAATGGCAGCGATTCTCTATAAATACACTATATTCAAAGGAGAAGCGGTTCCTTTTGTCATGGAGCTGCCCAACTATCGTCTGCCCGGCCCCGGAAATACCCTGCAGCTTCTCTGGGAAAAAGCCAGAGATTTCCTGCAGAGGGCATTTTCAGTCATCCTCATTGCCACCATACTGGTATGGTTCATGCAGAACTTCGATCTCCACCTCAATATGGTAGAGGATTCTTCTGTCAGTATCCTTGCCGCCATATCAGGCCTTATGGTCCCGATATTCAGACCCATCGGCCTGGGAGACTGGAGAATCTGCACATCCCTCATCAGCGGTTTTATGGCCAAAGAAAGTGTGGTCTCAACCCTGAATATACTGTACAGCAATGAGGGCGGAGTTGCGGCTGCCATGACTCCTGTGATGGCTGCGGGCCTTTTGGTCTACTCTCTTTTGTATACTCCCTGTGTGGCGGCGATTGCCTCGGTGCGCCGTGAACTCGGCAGTAAATGGGCGGTTTTGCTTGTGATCTGGCAGTGCGCGGTCGCCTGGTTTTTCGCCCTGATCGTCCATCTGATCGGAATGGCTTTTTAAAGTCCTGAACTTGTCCGGAGGAGGAAATAACTGATTCATGAATACTGTTGACATGATCCTGATTTTGATCATAGCCTTTGCGGTTATAGCTGCCCTGCGGGCTGTCCTGAGACGAAATAAAAAAGGAGGCTGTGGATGCGGATGCGGAACCTGCACTTTCAATGATGAATGCAGCAGGAACTCTTCTTTGAAAGAATAATGGCGGAGATAAAATGAGGCAGGGGCCTTGTTTTAGACATCCTCTGCCCCCGGCAGGACCGCGTCCGCCGCAAGGCGGAAAAATAAATACATTGCAAATACATTGCACACGCAGCATGAATAGGTAGAGGCGGCCGCGCCGCCCTCTCCCCCCGACCGGCCCCTGTCCGCCGTAAGGCGGAAATATTCATTACACGGGCCTTGTCATAAAACAGACGGACCGGAGACTCTGCTCTCCGGTCCGTCTGTTTTATGTTTTGTGTTATCTTATTAAAAAATCTGTTTTATGAAACGGCCGCATTATCGTGATATTGCAGCTTAAGCCGTGGAATTTACAAAAGCCGGAAAACGCCTGCCCACAGGTATCTTCGCTTTATTCGTTGGTATAATTATCAAAATAACCCTGGACCAGAACGACAGGGGTTCCCTTGTCGCCGGACCCGCTGGTGAGGTCGCACAGAGATCCGATCAGATCAGTGAGCTGGCGGGGAGTCGTTCCCTGGGATGCCATGCTGCCCTTGAGATCGGCATCCTTCTGGCGGATGCTTTCGGAAATGGCCTTTCTCAGCTCATCACCGGAAAGATGTTTGAAATCATTGTCGGCCAGATATTTGAGCTTGAGTTCATTGGGGGTCCCGATCAGACCGTCGGTAAAGAAGGGGGAGACTACCGGGTCTGCCAGCTCCCAGATTTTTCCCTGGGGATCTTTAAAAGCGCCGTCGCCGTAAACCATGACTTCGACATGCTTGCCGGTTTTATCCATAACCTTCTTCTGGATATCCAGGACCAGGTCAACACTGTCTCGGGGGAAGAGCTTGACCATGTCTTCAGTGGACTTATTGGAGCCCAGAAGACCGTACAGCTCGTTGTAACCGCTGCCGTCGACGGGAGCGGTCATGATCTCGTCGAGGCTGCAGACCACTTTGGCTCCCTTTTCCAGGAGGATTCTCTTGGTCCTCCTGCGGGTATGGATATCGCAGTTGAGAATATGATCCGCATAGGACAGGATTGCTCCGGGCTGATTGGCGAAAATAATCTCCGCTTCCGCCCCGCAGGACTGGATCAGCTTCTGATAATATTCCACATAGTCAACACCTGTGAATTCATGCCTGTTGACACCGAAGAGCTCTCTGTATTTTTCCAGAGTGAGAACATCGCTGTAAGGGTTGACGCCGGCCTCATCGATCTTGTCCAGGCTCACCAGTTCATTTCCGACTTCATCAGAAGGATAGCTGAGCATCAGAACGATCTTTTTTGCGCCGCTGGCAATACCGCGAAGGCAGATCGCGAAGCGGTTCCTGGAAAGGATGGGGAAAATGACTCCTATAGTCTCTCCGCCGAGTTTAGCCCTGACATCGGATGCAATATTGTCTACTGTACAGTAATTGCCCTGGGCACGGGCCACGATCGACTCAGTCACCGCGATGACGTCTTTGTCTCTGAGGGAAAAGCCTTCACTATCGGCTGCTTCGAGCACGCTGTTTGTGACGATCTCGCTCAGATCATCTCCCTGACGGATGATGGGACAACGGATTCCTCTGGAAATAGTACCTACTCTGCGATCTGAATTGCTCATAAATTTTTCTCCTGTTTTTTATGGTATTTCCGCAAATCCTCGGGGAAGTCCTTTTAGAAAGGCTTTTCCGAAGACAATTTAGTATTTTACCACATTAAAGCGATGATGGGAAGCAAAATCCGGAAAATGTCGAAAACAGCAAAATCCAAAAAATATTGAAAACGGCAAAAACAGAAAAATACCTGAAAATGCCGGGGACAGTGAAATCCCTTTGATATGCCGAAAACACCAAAATCTCCGGGTACACCCTCCCGCCGGCTTATACATGTATTTTGTTATTTTTTCCTAATTTTCAGTGTCACCATTGCCGCGATCACTGCTGCACAGGAGACAAAACTCAGGACCCAGAGAAGACTGTCACTGTTATCTCCTGTAGAAGGTGATCCTTTGGAAGATGCATCTTTGACTTCGAAGGACCTGGATACACTTCCATCCTTGAACTCCACAGTGAGAGTATGTCTTCCCGCATCGAGCAGATTCAGGTATCTGTCATCAATCTCCAGCTTGAGACTTCCCTCCCAGGTATCGTAATAAGCGGTACTCACAGTTTTGCCATCTACAAGGATATGGCTGAAAGCCCTGTAGGTGATCATATCGTATTCGTAGCGCTTTACAGTGAAATCAAGGTCTTTTTTGCTGCCATGCTTCCAGGTGTCACTGGCTTTCGTAAACCTGTAGCCGGAGCTGCCTGCAGGAGAAATCGCTTCTTCCAGGGTATCGGTGTACTCTTTGTCATTCAGCTCTGCCTTTGCAGTGCAGTAAAGTCTGCCGTCGGCTGATTTTGTGGGAAGTGTTAAAGATTCTTTTACATCCGCATCCACAGTCTTCTTATGAGAGGAGTCCCGTGTGCAGGTGAATCTGCACTCGCAGTCGAAGGAGCCGTCATCGTTCTGTGTCCAGATAAATTCATGCTTTCCCCAGTTGTGTCCCAGCGCGGCTTTTTTGACGTTTTTGATCTGTTTTTCAAATGCTTTATTGGAAAAAACGGCTGTGTATGTGTACTTTCCTTCTTTCGTACAAGTCGGATCTGTCCCCTTCTTTGTCGTTTTGACCTTTTCGGATTCTATGTGGGTCTTGTCACGTTCACAGACCCGCTTGGCTGTAACTGTACTGTAGTCTTTTGCCCAGGTATAGGTGGGTTCCCCCCATTTGTGCCCGAGAGCAGGGATGATGGTATCAGACTCTTTGATCGGCTTTGACGCCGCGCTGTCACTGAAGCATTTCCCGCACTTCTCGCACTTGTAATATTCTTTTCGTCCTTTTTCCAGGCAGGTGGGATTCTTTTTGTCGATTTTTTTCAGCGAGTGGGCATCTTTCCACTGAGCAGTTGCAGTGAAATCTTTTGTGACAGTAACAGAGTCCCCGGCCTTGTAAACCTGGTTCCCGACTTTCCAGCCGCTGAATGCCTTGCACTGGGGTGCTGTAAAAGTGCATTCGGGAAGTTCCAGCTTCTGTCCCATGACAACATGTTTTGATTCCATGTCGCCGGAGCCCTCACCGGGATCAAATTTCACCTCGTATACCGGGCGAGGCTCGATCACTGCATGATCAGCTGTTTTGCCGGTTTCAGTCGTGATGGTCTTTTTGTCATCTGAAATCTTACCGCCGGAGGGTGTCGTGATCCACAGAAGGCTGCCGATCGAAATTTCGGATCCGGCAGAAACTGCTTTCGAGGCAGAAACTGCTTCAACCCTGGTCGCATCGTTGCCGATTGTGATTTTGGAGGCACTCAGCCCTGGACCACTATCTGAAGAGACAGCGGTCACAGTGCCTTTGGAAATGGTGAGTTCCCCTTTATCTGCCTTTATGCAGGCACCGCTGAGAGGAGCGGCAGTCCTGACTGTGAGACTCCCTGTTCCGCTCAGGATAAGAGAACTGTTTTCGCAGACGATTCCGCTGCCCGCCTCAGTGTCAGTGATGCTGCAGTCTCCTGAAAAATCGATCGTGAGGGTTTCATCCCCGTTGTAGTAGACGGGGGCAGCGGCTTCTTTTCTGCCTTTGACAGCGGCAGTCTTAAATTTGAGGATCTTATTTTTATTGTCGTAGGATATTGTTCCGTTGCCGGTTATATCTTTGCAGTTGGTCTCGTTCGCTCTGACTCCTCCGACCCAGAGAGGATACTCGTCCACAGTCTGGGCAGGAGTGCTCACTTGGGCAGTCCCGGCCGACTGCGCACTCTCGGTGGCATTCTCCGCGCTGTTTTCGGAAGTAGAACCTGCAAAAGCAGGGGTATCGCTGACTGTTTCACCATTCATGTCACCTGTGGCCTGGTCAGGGCCTTCCCCGTCCGCGGGAACGGAATCCGATCCTTCTCCGGCCTGCCCGTCTGCAGCTGCGGTCTCTTCACCGGCAGCAGTATCCTCTTCACCGGGGACTATGATTTCCTCCGGATTTGAAAGGCTGCCCTCATCAGAGCCCGGAACAGGGATTTCATCTGTGCCGGGAACAAGGGTTTCATCTGTACCGGGAACAATGTTGTCACCTGCATCGGAAAAAGCGGGTTCTTCTGAGAAGACCTGACCTTCAGAGTCGGGCAGGTCTCCTGAACCGTCCATATCGGTGGTTTCCATTTCGGAATCAGACATGCTGTCCTGTCCCCGCAGATCCTGATCCCCGGAAACCACTTCCTGAGGGGAGCTGCTTTCAACATATTCATCCTCAACAGACTGTTCCTGCTGTTCTTGCTCTTCGGAACTTTCATGGGGATCCCTGACCGGTTCCTGTTCTTCTTCGGCGCCTTTTTCTCTGTCTTCTTCAGGATTTTTTGTCTCTGAGGCCGCAATTTTCTCGACACCGGTCACGGAAACAGTGATATCGCCTGTCACCCGGGCAATGACATATTTTTCATATCCCTGGGAGATAAGCTTTTTTTCAAGAGGATCCTGAGCCCCGGAAGCACCTTCAGATGCTTTGCTGCTTTCTTCTGTATCAGCTCCGGAATCGGTGTCTGTACCGGAAGGGGACTCTGCGCTTTCTGAGACATGTGTTCCGTCTTCGCGATCAGGATCCTCAGAGTCAGTCTTTTTGTCAGTGTCGGCAGTCTTTACAGGCACCGGCTTTAAGACAGTCTCCCCTGCTTTTACAGAAAAGTTCTTCCCTTTCTGCCAGCCCTCTGAGGGAGCCAGATAAAAGGTAAAACTTTCCCCGGGGGATACTTTGGCGCTGCCAGCGGACCGGATGAGAATACCTTCCTGACCGGAAGGAAGCCTGACTTCATGTGTCACGACAGTTCCCGATTCATTCCCGCCGTCTTCAGCATCCTCTGTGCCTGCTGCATCCCCGGCTGCCGGCTCTTCCGGTTCCACAGCCTCCCCGGTTTCTGATACTGCTTCTTCCATAGTCTCTTCAGACTCGGATTCAGCAGCTTCTACAGTATCCTCAATTTCATTGATCTCACCGGCTTCATCGCTGTCCGCAGGCTCTTCGATCATGATAGTCTCTTCAGAATCCGAAGCCGCCCTGGGACGGATTTCATTGGCCGCGGCACCAACAGGCAGAGCCGATACAGCCAGAATGAAAGAAAGAATACTCGCTGATAATCTGTACTTATTCATAAAACACCTCCGATGAAAAGCCTGCGAAAAAATTCGCGGCAGTTCGAAGCATGACTAAACAACGGAAAAGCGCCGCTAAGACGGATATGTCCGCATATCCTGTCCCGCGGATATTTCATAGCCCGTGTCATGGATTTTCCGCTTTTGAGGGGGACACAGGCTGTCGGGAGGGGGCAGAGGGCGGCGGGCCGCCTCTACCCTGTTACACTCCAACAACATAATACTCCAGTTCAGACTTTTGGCAAGCAGAACATTTCAAAGACCAGGTGATTCCTGTTCTTGTTCAAATACACTGTTGACAGCAGAGACAAAACGGATGTTACTCTACAGACCGACACAAAATTTGAGCTCCTGCGCGGGTTTTGACATTAATTCCGGCTTTAGAGCGAAAAAACCATCTCGAAGCAGTCCGGAAGTGGATATTTCTTTTTTCATGAAAAAGGAAAATACGTGTTTTTTCCTTCATCTAATGTTACAATAGCGGACGTACGAAAACAATATATGGTTACAATGTTTAAATATGTTGATCAAAGGCTGTTACAGTTCAGGCCATGCTGAAAACAATACGCCTTTTGTGCATCACAGTTTCGGCGGGACGCTCCCGCTCCGTGAAAAACGCAGCGGATACTAAGCTTCCCGCCTCTACAGCAATGCACAAAAGGCGCTCCAAGAATCAGGTGGGCCTGAACTGTAACAAAGGCTTTGGCGCTCAAGGCTGTCTGTCAAAGGCTGTACTGCTCAAAGCTGTTAATAATGTTCATAATGATAATAATGTTTATAAGTTAATAATGTTCATAAGTTAATAATGTTCATAAAAGGAAGCGATTCTCAAAGCTGCTGGCGGGAAAGAAATGACGCCGGGAAAAATTCATTATAAATAATACTGCAGATGGCTGTTCCCGGCTCCTGAAGGGAGCGGGTTTTTGCCCTCAACAAACGAAAGGCTGGAATGTATGAAAAAACCAAATAAACTTCAGACTGTTCTGTCAGTTGCCTCATGCAAACTGACCCGTGCAGTCCTTCGCCGCACAGGCCGCGGAGGAACTGCGATTCCGGGTATCGTAGCATTAAAACTGTCCGGAAATGTACTCTCCGTCCCCGCCAGGGGAATGAATATCGTCGTTGTGACGGGAACCAATGGCAAGACTACTACCTGCAATATGATCGCACATGCCATCACCTCCGCAGGGCATGAATGCCTGCTCAACAAATCCGGAGCAAACCTTCTGCACGGTATCGCCTCCGACCTTCTCTGCAGTACGGACTGGCAGGGCAGGCCCAAATATCCCTATGCGGTGCTGGAATGTGACGAGGCCGCGCTGAAACAGGTCGTTCCCCTGATCCGTCCCAAAGCGATCGTTGTCACAAATCTGTTCAGTGACCAGGTCGACCGCTACGGCGGCGTGCAGAACACCCTGAAAGAGATCCGCACAGGAGTTGAAAGAAGTCCCCGATCTGTGCTCGTTTTGAATGCCGACGACCCGCTCTCCTCTTCTCTTTCGCTCAATGTTCCCAACAAGGTGATACGCTTCGGAATGGATCAGGCTGTGGGAGTGCAGGGCAATATAGATCTGGCGGATGCGGGGACCTGCCCGGAATGCGGAAGCGAATATGAGTATGATTTTCACACCTATGCCCATCTGGGTGGATTCCGCTGCCCCAAGTGCGGCTATAAACGTCAGGAACCTGACGTGGCGGTTGTCTCCATTGATCAGAAGGATGCGCTGGGCAGTACTGTCCATATGAGGGCAAAGGGCTGCGTTGCCGATCCCCGGGAAGTCAGGATCAGTCTTCCGGCAGTCTACAATATCTATAATGCTTCAGCTGCGGTTGCCGCCGCCATTGCTCTTCGTATTCCCGCAGACCAGGCAGTCTCGTCCCTGGCTGACGTAAAATCCTCTTTCGGCCGCCTGGAGACTTTTGATCTCGAAGGCGTCCGCCTGCAGATGATCCTGGTGAAAAATCCTGCCGGCTGCAATCAGGCTTTCACCTATGTGACCGGCTTTGACGAGGACTACACGGCTGTCCTCTGCCTCAATAACAGGACCGGTGACGGACATGATATCTCCTGGATCGAGACGACGGATTATGAAAAACTTTGCGGAGACCCTCATCTGAAAAAAATCTATGTGATCGGAGACTGTGCCGGGGAACTGGCGGCGCGCCTGGAAAAAGCGGGCGCGGTCAGTGAGGACCGGGAACGTATGGAAATCATGTCAGACTACGATCAGATCGTACAGCGGCTCAAAACGGAAGGCAGGCCCGCATTCCTGCTTCCTAATTACACCTCTATGATGGAACTGAGACAGGCTGTCAGCAAAGTGACCGGAAGCAGGGAATTCTGGGAGTAATCATGTTTCATCTTTTTGTCAGAAATCAGTCCGTCAGATGATATAAAAGCAGGCGGCCCTGCCGCCCTCTGCCCCGACCGTCCCGTGTCATAAAAAAGAGATCCTGCAGAAGAGGATCTCTTTTTTATTGCGAATCACATGAGACTTTCCAGTGAATCACGGATATTCAGTAAATGACAGAGGACTGCTCCCGCTGTGCTTTGTGACAGGGTACTGCGCCCACACCGAACAGCAAAGCTTTTGGCGCGGGTGTGACTTGTAACGATTACTCTCCCATTACCTGAAAAACGATATCCCGCACACGGTTTCTTGTATCACATTCCACCAGCGTCAGATTCTGCCAGGGACCGATCGTGATCTCACCCTCTACAAAGGGGATCGTGATAAAAGGAGACAGGATCAGAGAATGTATATGGGAGGAGCCGTTGTCATCATGCCATGTATCATGGTGGTGATAATGGATCACCCTGCCGTTTTCATCCCGGTATGGCGCGATCCCCTGCATGGCTTCCCTGACATCATGTCTGACCAGACCGGGTTCAAATTCCAGCGTCGTCAGGGCTGCAACTCCGCCCGTAGTAAAACCGGTGATGATTCCGCTGCTGATCTTTTTCTCCCGGCAGGCTCTCCGCACAGCTTCTCTGAAATCATCGGTCACATCGATCATTCCCATATTTCCTTTTGTGTTATAAGTCTTTGTGATTGTATAGACAGCCATTTGCACCTCCTTCGTTTAAAATCTTATAATTCAGTCATATTTCTGATTTCGTCTGTTCCAGCCTTTTCTGTCTTTTTTCGTATGACTGGAGCTTCAGGCGGATATATTAAGCAACAGGTATAAAGCCGGTATACTCTTTTTCAGGCGGGATCATTCAGCCCCTGCCAGTATATCATCCAGAGCGGTCTCAAACCTTTTATAGGTGAGCCGGCGGAACAGATCGATCACGTATCCAGCGATCATCAGGAGCAGACTGTTTAAAATGACGAAGATAAAATATCCCTTCTGAGACCAGTCATGCCACCAGAATGTGTCAGCAATGATGTATGAAAGACTTATGAAGTTGTAATGGAAAATATAGATTCCGATCGTGGAAGTCGAAATATTCCCGACAGTCTTTGACAGTATACCGGAGGGCACTTTTATATTGACGGCGATCAAAAAGCACAAAACAGCAAAGATCAGGGAGCAGACGAAAGGCTGCATCACGTCAATATAGGAATACTCAAGCGGTTTCTCATAGGATGTCGCACAGGAATATCTCCAGCAGAATTCATAGATAAAATAGGCCGCAAAATAAATCAGGGTATAAAGGGCCAGTTTTTTCGAGCTGATTCTCACTTTATACCGGGAGATATATCCGCCCAGATAATAGCACATGATGAAATTCTCCATCTTGGAGGACAGCCAAACGTCCGGTATATATTTTCTGTATGACAAAAAGTTGATAAATATCAGGGTAAGTACCAGACACAGATGATTTTTTTGCGTCAGCTTATTTTCAAAAGATTTCAAAATGGGCAGGAATATCAGGATAAAAAGACCATATACCTGCAGATACCACAGACTCTCCCCGCTGAACCAGTTGGGAAGATTGAAAATAGGGCGGTAAGATTTATAAGAACTGAAAGGGAAACATTTAACCAGCAAGACAAAATAGACGATAGTGAGGACAATTCCATGAAACAGAATGGCATAGAGGATATTGGCTGCTGTACGGATCCTCCTTGAAAAGGATATCTTCCTGCCGAAGAGATAATATCCCGTGATCGTCATAAATATAAGATTCCCCCCGTCTCCAAAATGACCGTAGCAGAAATCCATGACAAGGGCGAGCCTGGAAACCGAACCGGAAATATTGTTGATCACATCATAATAATAGTTTGTTCCGGGGGCATATTCCGCAGGAAGCGTAATAAAATGGGCGGGCATGTTATGACTGAAATGATGGAATATGATGATGATGAATATTGCGAAGATTCTCAACAGGTCAAAGTTGGCTTTTCTTTTTTCCAAAGTGAAGGACTCCTCTCTGATCAGGAACCGGGGTTGTTAAGTTTGAATGGTAAAAGCATTTTGGAACGAATGCATTCTGTAATTGTCAAGGCGCATTTTTGACTTGCTTCGTATGATCACAGCTTCAGGCGGAAATATTCAGAACCGGTGTGGATCCGGGCACCCCTTTTCAGCCCGGATTATTCGGCCCGTGCCAGCATGTCGTCCAAAGCGGTCTCAAACCTTTTATAACTGAGCAGGCGGAACAGATCGATCACGTATCCTGCGATCATCAGGAGCAGACTGTCTAAAATGACGAAGATAAAATATCCCTTTTGAGACCAGTCATGCCACCAGAATTTGTCGGCAAAGACGAACGAAAGACCTATGCAGTTATAATGGAAAATGTAGATACCGATTGTGGAAGTCGAAAGACTCCCTGCGGCCTTTGATAAAATACCGGAAGGCATTTTTATATTGACGGCGGTCATAAAGCACAAAACAGCAAAGATCAGGGCGCAGACGAAAGGCTGCATCACGTCAAGATAGGAATACTGAAGCGGTTTCTCATAGGAGGTCGCACAGGAATATCTCCAGCTGTATTCATAGATAAAATAGGCCGCAAGATAAATCAGGGTATAAAGGACCAGTTTTTTTGAGCTGATTCTGACTTTATACCGGGAGATATATCCGCCCATATAATAGCACATGATGAAATTCTCCATCTTGGTGGACAGCCACACGTCCGGTATATATTTTCTGTATGACAAAAAGTTGATAAATATCAGGGCAATCACCAGACACAGGTGTTTTTTTTGCGTCAGCTTATTTTCAAATAATTTCAGAATGGGCAGGACAATGAGGATAAAAAGACCATACACCTGCAGATACCACATATTATCCCCGCTGAACCAGTTGGGAAGATTGAAAATAGGGTGGTAAGACTTATTAGAACTTAAAGGGAGATATACGAACAGGATAAAAATGTCAATGATAGTAAGGACAATTCCATGGAACAGTATGGCATAGAGGATATTGGCGACAGTACGGACCCTCCTGGGAAATGATATTTTCCTGCCGAAGAGAAAATATCCCGTGATCGTCATAAATATAAGATTTCCCCCGTTTCCAAAATGACCGTAGCAGAAATCCATGATAAGGGCGAGCCTGGAAACCGAGCCGGGAATATTGTTGATCAGATCATAAAAAAAGTGTGTGTTCTCGTCAAATTCCGCGGGAAGCGTAACAAAAAGAGTAGGCGTGTTTGCACAGAAATGATGGAAGATGATAATGCAGAATATAGTGAAGACTCTCAAAAGGTCAAAGTTGGAATTTCTTTCTTTCAAGTGACTGACTCCTCTCAGGGGAAGAACCCCTGTTTGTCGGTTATTGAGTTTTAAGGGGATTCTGCGCTGCCCCGTTTTTGTATTGTAGGGAATCTGCGCGGGAAAGCACTGAATATCAGGCACTTCAGGCGGTTTGTATCGGATTACACTGAATTGTGCTGTATCTTTTTTCTGCACCTATTCTACTACCTGATACAAGATTGCGCAAACGGCTGTCAGGCAAAAAAGAAGAACCGGCCAGCCGGTCCTTCTTTCTTATGACACGGTCCGCCTAATGAATTTTTACGCCTTGCGGCGGACGCGGACCGGTCGGGGTGCAGAGGGCGGCGCGGCCGCCTCTACCCTGTTTCTCTTTGTTCAGATCTGTCTTGTCACGCTCAATAAACACACGGTTTCAACACTGCTGGTCCAGGGAAACTGATCGACACAGACGCCTCTGACAGGACGGTATCCGGCCGCGATAAAGGCGGGAAGATCTCTGGCCAGGCTGGTTGGTTTACAGGATATATAGAGAATATTGTCGACACCGTAGGACAGAATCTTGGGAAGCGCTTTGGGATGGATCCCGTCGCGGGGAGGATCCAGGATGATCGTATCCGGCTTTTGCTCAATCGTATCAAGGACTTTCAGCACATCACCGGCTATAAACTCACAGTTGGTCAGACCGTTTTCGACAGCATTGATTCTGGCGGCTTCCACAGCTTCTTCGACGATTTCTACACCGATGACCTTTGCGGCCGCGGGTGCCATGAGCTGGGCGATCGTTCCCGTCCCGCTGTAGAGGTCATATACGATTCCCTTGTCCCGGCCGGCTTCGGATCCCACAGACAGATAGCTGCGGGCAGTGTCGTATAGGACTTCCGCGCCGTGGCTGTTGGTCTGGAAGAAAGAAAAGGGGGTCACTTTGAAGCGAAGTCCCAGAAGCTCTTCTGTAAAAAAGTCTTTGCCGTATAGGACTTCTGTCCCCTG
Source organism: uncultured Lachnospiraceae bacterium (assembly GCA_902777355.1). Classification (GTDB taxonomy): domain Bacteria; phylum Bacillota; class Clostridia; order Lachnospirales; family Lachnospiraceae; genus CAG-791. Next base: position 26,638 of record CACYTU010000054.1, read on the forward strand.
GTCAACGACCACATCCGCAGGAGAGTCATTCTTTGTGTGGAGGATTCCTGCTATAGAGCCTTTCAGCAGACCTTTCTCCTGAAGCTCCAGAAGGCTGTTGGCAAAACCGGAAAGATCGGGCTGCCGCTGTGTAGTGGTGACCAGATCGACCAGGATCTCCCCGGTAAAAGAGGCTTTTCTGACCAGAAGGTGGCGCAGATAGCCCGTGTGGCGGAGCCTGTGGTAAAAAGGAAGGGTACCACTGCTGCCGGAAACAGTGCTTTTATTTGCTGAGTCTTCCTCGAGTCTGGCTGAGGGGAACTGGCAGGAATCCGGGTTTTTATCTTCGGGTGCAGCGGAACCTGTCTGGCAGGACGCGGTGTCCGCAGACGCAGTGTCCGGTGAGGTTCCGTCTTCAAAAACAGTATCCCGGAAATAGTCCAGCGTGGTGCGCAGAATCAGGGAAAAGTCAGGATCTGTAATGCGGCATCCGTCAACGGTCACGATATCATAGAATCCGCCCCTTCTGTGCATCCCCAGCGCAAGAGGACCGTCTTTATACTCGTCGCCGAAGGTATATTCCATTTTGTTGCGGTATTCATATTCCTGAGGACTTGGCAGAATTCCCTCGAACCATCTGCTGACTTCCAGCTCTTCTTCGGGGATGCCGGACAGTTGTGAAGCTTCCCTCATGGCGCCCCGGAGAAGGCTTTCAACCTGGTTTTTCTTGAGTTCCAGTTCTTCATCAAAAGGAAGATTCAGATACATGCATCCCCCGCAGCTTCCGAAATGGGGGCAGGGCGCTGTCCTCTCAGAAGGAGCCTTTTCAAGGACTTCCTGCAGCGTACCCTCTGCCTTACCGCGGCGTTTTTTGGAGACGCGAAGACGGATACGCTGCCCGGGCAGGACATTCTTAACAATACAAATTCCTTCCGGTGTCTCCACGACTCCTTTTCCCGGATAGTCGACCCGGGTCACAACCCCTTCCAGCAGATCTCCTTTTTTCATGTATCTCCTCTTTATATTTAAATTCGTATGTTTAAATGCTTATATTTAAATACTAATATTTAAATCATTTTTATGTTTCAGACCGGTGCCCGGGACCTTTTATTTGTCCGGAGTTTCAAATACCTTCACGAATGCTCAGGGCGCTGTAAGAGCGCGAAACGCGCGAAACAGCGCTCAGCTTTGATCATACATGTTTATTAACAGCAGATCATCGCCACAAGTATATCTGCATTCGTGAAGGTATTACGAATAATATTGGCGGTTCGATTATTACAGGCAGCCGAACTCGATCATGGCCTTGCGAAGAGTCTCTTTGTGGGCGTCTGTCAGCTCGGTCAGGGGGAGTCTGGGAGATCCGACGTCAAAGCCCTGCATATTGAGGGCAGCCTTGACCGGAATCGGGTTGACCTCGATAAAGAGCTGGTCGATCAGGGGAAGTGCCCTGAGCTGAAGCTTCCTGGCTTCATCGTATCTGCCTTCCAGACAGTGCATGACCAGGTCATGTGTCTCGCGGGGGGCGACATTTGCCAATACAGAGATCACACCGACTCCGCCCAGGGAGCAGAGAGGAACGATCTGATCGTCATTGCCGGAATAGATGTCGATCTTTCCGTCAGTCAGATTTGCGAGCTTTGCAACCTGGCTGATATTTCCGCTGGCTTCCTTGATACCTGCTATATTCTCCTGGTCCTTTACCAGACGGGCCATGGTCTCGGGCAGAATGTTCGTCCCTGTTCTGGAAGGAACATTATAGACGATGCAGGGCAGCTTTGTGGCAGAGGCAATCTTGCGGTAATGGGCATAGAGACCGTCCTGGGTCGCCTTATTGTAGTAAGGGGTCACCAGAAGAAGACCGTCCGCACCCAGCTTTTCGGATTCTTCAGACATCATGACGGTTCCCGCGATGATCGGGATTCTGCCTTTGGCTGTTTCTACAGAAAAACGGATAGCCTCCAGGTGCTCTGGATCATCCAGTGTGGGGGCTTCGCCGCTTGTGCCGCAGATGACAAGGGCATCTGAGCCGTTTTTGATCTGGTCTTCGATCAGTCTCTCCAGCGAATCATAATTAATCTCTTCATTTTCCTTCATAGGCGTCACAAGCGCTGTTCCGGATCCTTTGAATATAGTCATGTTCATTCTCCTTTTAATCAAAATGCAGGATTTATAATCATTAATCATTAATACCTGTCTGTGTATTGTATACCTGATTATCTGTAAACATCAAGTGGTGGGACGTCACTTTTGGTTTGGCTGCATATTTACTGAATTTTCAGCTGCATTTTTACTGCATTTTTAAACCTCTGGTATATTGATTTTAGGGATTCCACGAAGTATACTGTTAGAGCAACGACACAAAGTGACACATGTGCCACAAAGATAACAAGTGTCTGTTGATATTCTTTATGGGTTAGTAAAGGTTTCGACAGGGGTCTTGCAGGTGGAGAAGCGATCCGGAGCCGAGCGTTAAACGGCAAAATTAAAAATAAACGCTAACGATAGAGTAGCACTCGCAGCTTAATAGCTGCGTGTCGCCCGGGGGACACCCGCATCCTCCGGATACGGCATCATGAAAGCGGGAAACGACATGGCTTAAGCTTTGCGGTCATGGGCGTATGATGAAGCTACCAAACCGGCCAGATTGACTGTTCTCTCGCCGGATGCGGGAAATGGCTTGTCCGCAAGAACAGGATATGATCGTAGAAGTACATTGAATGGGCTTTTGGACGCGGGTTCGATTCCCGCCTAATCCA
>CACYTU010000055.1 GCA_902777355.1 uncultured Lachnospiraceae bacterium
AGGTTTATCTCAGTGGCGTTGGTCTGGTATGCGTTGGAGAGCACAAATGTATCCAGTGAAATATAAGTTGTAAATGCCAGAAGACAGGCTGTAAAAGCAACTGCCCACCTGTGTTTTTTCATGATGTCCTGTCACCTCCTTATTGATTTTTGTAAAGCTTAGCACCTCTAACTGAAAATAACCTTAGAAAAGGAGTCCTCTGAAAAAAGGCACAGAAAATACACAAAAAAGACAGCCACAACCGGAAAAGGAAAAGCCCTCCCGGTTATGGCTGTCATTCAGCCGGTCATTTATTCACTTTAAATAATTTTACTTAAATCAGAACTGGAACTGCTCCGGATAGGCGAACAGCCTGTAACTTGTTACCGTATCAACATTGACGGCATCATTGGTTCCGAAAGTCGACGTGGAAAATCCCATGCTCTCCCCGGCTTTCAGATCGCCATCCAGTATTGTATAGGTTTGTCCGACCAGGTTTTCCTCTGCATCAAACAGGAACACTACCACATGAACCAGGGATCCGTCCTCGGCTGTAGAATTTGTAACCCTGCCGGTTGCCTTGAGGCCGCCGAATTTTTCATCCGTGAAAGCGATATCTGATGCCTCATAACGAATGCAGTCCACTTTTGCCTCTTTGATATCGACATGAGGCACTACAGATAACTCTGAATTAACAGCTGAATCAAGAGTTGTCTCCTCGTAATACCATCCTGTTTCACCGGGGGCAAGAACCTCCGGAAAGAAGGGGACCAGGCTCTCGCTGTCAACCAGATGTCCGCTCGAATCCTCCAGATCCATTGTGTCGGAACTCATATAGAGATTCCTGTCACCTGTATTTGTCACGGGGACCATAATCTGCACCCATGTTGATCCAATGCTGTCTGTATATGTTAAGGCACGGCCCTGGCCGACCTCCCACTGTGCTCCTGCATTCTGCCCGGCAGGAGCCTGCTGAAGGTCTGCCTGAGTCTGCTGGCCTGTCTCCTGGCCAGTCTGCTGTGCAGCCTGCTGCTGGTTTGTCTCCTGGCCAGTCTGCTGTGCAGCCTGCTGCCCACCTGTCTCCTGGCCAGTCTGCTGCGCAGCCTGCTGCTCCGCGCCTTCCGTCTGTGCCGCAGAATCAGCATTCACAGATTGTACCTTATCTGCCTCAGCCTGTGCTGCTGCGTTTCCTCCGTTCTCAGCCGTCACCTGGGAGGTTTCCGCCGGCGTCTCCCCGGTTCCGCCGTTCCCGGAGCCGGAAGAACCCGACGCCGCACTTCCCATTGCCATGACCAGGGCAAAAAACACCGCAGATATGATACCTGCTATGATAAACTGTTTCTTCTTCCGAAGCGCCGAGAACAGATATACAAGTCCGAAGGCGAAGGAAAGAATGGCCCAGATCTGAAGATCGCTATAAGAGCCTGCCATAACCATTCCGTAAAAAAGGTTGAGGAACATCAGCACAGCCGCCACGATCATCGGGGCTTTTTTCACCGTTTTCCTCGCTACAAGAACAATAATACCTGCCACAAGAAGATTCAGTGCGCACAGGAATCCCGCAGAGCCGCCTACCTCGCCGTTGTCGCTCAGCGCATTCCCCAGTCCTGCCGCGCAGGACTGCATTGCGACCAATATAAAGAGAACAATAGACAGAATTCCCAGGACGGTTCTTCCGATCACCCACTTGGGTTTCTCCTCTTTTCTCTCTACAGGCGCTCCCCCCTCTCCGGAAGATCCCGGACCGTACATTCCCTGCTGTCCGTTCCCCATCTCTGCCGGGTTCTGCCCTTCATAAGGCACATTATTCTGATAATCACGTCTCTCTTCCATTCCTTTGATTCCTCCCATCAGTATTTTTTTCCGATGCATCCCTGCACCCTGACAAAAGCAAGTGCCTTATTATAACAATCCCGGCGCGGAGCCGTTCCCACCAAACAGGTGGAATTTTCTTTTCTGTCTTTCTTTTTTTCAGTCTCACACAGCACGCCCCTTCTCAAGACGCAGAAATCTTCAATTCCGGATTCTTTTGCCGGACCTGTGTGTCTCTGAAAGGTCTGCCGTCCCGGAATTTCTGCGCGCAAAAAAGGCTGACTCCCATCCTGAAAAAATGCACATTGTAAAGCTACCGTTCCTTCACGGATTATCTGCGCAAAAAAGGCTGACTCTCATCCTGAAAAAATGCACATTATTAAAACCACTGTTCCTTACCGGATTATCTGCGCAAAAAAAAGACTGCCGTTTGCTGATCTTCTGCCCTAAGGCTGCAGATCATCTGCGACAGTCCTGTGATATTTCTTACCTGTTTTTTCCTGTTTATTCCACCTGTTTTGCAGTCTTTGTTTTCTAAGCCCGCTTACTCTGCCTGTCCTCTTTACATGTTTCCTTAACCTGCTTTAATCCGCCGGTCTTCTTTACCCGTTTTCCTTACTTATTTTCCGCCTGTTTTTACTGCCTTTTTTCTTTACCGTTTTTCTCTCACATCTCTTCCGACCCTCTCAGAAGGGGCTGTCCGTTCTGCTCCAGCAGTCTGTTCACTTCCGTGATCTCTCTCCTCCCGGAACTTATCGCCGAAATCAGAACCGCGTCTCTGGGGAACCTGGCATATAAAGGAGACATTCCATAGAGCTTCAGCGCTCTCTGAGTCTCCTCAAGCGAAAACCCTGCCGTGAGACACAGTTTCAGAATCACATCCCTCTGCCTGGTGTGCTTTTCGCCCGAGATCAGTTTGTATCCATATCCTTCCGAGATGTCCGCAAGCAGGAATACATCCTGCAGTCTGACTCCCTTCTCGCGGATGAGACTGCGCATATAAGAAGAAAAGGGCCTGGAATCAAAGAACATCTCTTCCGCATTTTCTTCTATATAGCGGTCTACCTTCTCAGGCTTTGTCTTTTTCAATATATCAGTGAGCGTACCTGTCGTTTTCTTCATATTTCAGCTCCATGCCTCAGTAAACACTGTTGCAGCCTCAAACCTCGAGACGTTTTTGCGTGGTGTCCAACGAAAAAACCGGGAGGAGACAAAGAACCGTCCCCTGTCTCTCGAAAAAAACCGGGGGAGACAAAGAACCGTCCCCTGTCTCTCGAAAAAAACCGGGGGAGACAAAGAACCGTCCCCTGTCTCCCTCTGTTCTTCAGTTTTGTGTAAGATTCCATACCGTTCGCATGCAATGCATGTTAAAATGAAGCTGTTCCTTCTCCTGACATCCAGTCCGGACCGAGAGCTGCAAAGGAACTATTATTCCTGAAACTCATGTGATCGGAGGAAATCAATGGCAATGAATGACGCCGGTGTCTTATCAAACTACCGCGAGCTCACGATGATCAATACTGAACACGGGATCTCCCTCGTGCAGCACATAGCGACAGACCGGGTCTATGTCCTGAAGACGCTGGATGTCTACAAGGCCGATATCTATCGTTATCTCCAGGCAAATCCCGTCAGAGGGATTCCGGAAATCGAGGAAGTGATCGAGCACAACGGGCGTCTGACCATTATAGAGGAATACATCAGCGGTCAGACTCTGCGCTCTATTCTGGACAACGGAAATCTCTTTTTGGAAAGGGATGCCGTGCGCATCATAGAAGAGCTCTGCGGAATCCTGAAGAATCTGCACGGAGCCAACCCGCCGATCATACACCGGGATATCAAGCCCGATAATATTATGCTCACTCCGGACGGGAGCATCCGCCTGCTCGACATGGATGCCGCCAGAATGATCCGCGAAAAAAAATCTGCAGATACAGACCTGATCGGTACCGTGGGCTATGCCGCCCCTGAGCAATACGGTTTCGGCACTTCCGACGAGCGTACCGACATCTATTCTCTGGGGGTCGTCCTCTGCGAACTCGTGACCGGATCACTTCCGAAAGATAAGGTACCGGCAGGACGGCTGGAAAAAATAATCCGGAAGTGTACGCAGATTGATCCGGTAAATCGCTATAAAAATGTGCAGGAGCTGCAGATTGCCCTTTCCGTTTTCAACACCGGTTACCGGGACGACAGTGTGCAGAGCACCTGGAAAAAATATGCCCCTCCCGGATTCCGCAGCGGAAAGCCTGCCAATATCCTGATTTCAGTGTTCGTCTATGCCGCTCTGGTGTCTCTCTCCCTGGGCTATACCGCCGAAGGACTGCCGCCCGGACCCGTGACCAATGTCTGCAGAGGCATTTATCTGATTATGGGCCTGGTCATGCTTTTCTTTACGGCCAATTATCTTGATGTCTGGAAGATCTTCAGAATCGACCGGATAAGAAACATGTGGCTCAGGACCATTGTAGTCCTTGCCGTCGACGGTATTTTAGGTATCCTGATGATCCTGCTTATGATTTTTGCGGCTGTCTCCATGGGAGCTTACGGTTAACCGTCAGCACGTTTATTCAGATCAATTACAGAATGCAGGACGCAGCATTCAAGACTCTCCCGGCACACGTTTTGTGCAGCGCTTATTCGGTGCACATTTTCTTGTAGTGCTTGATAATATCTGTGATGATATAGGATATATCATTCTGGGAAGTATCATAATAGAGATCATAGTTCTCCGGGACGCCCCACTCCCTGCCGGTGTGCTTCTCGTAATAAGCCTTCCTGGCACTGTCCTTCCTCGCGGTAAGCGCCTCGCACTCCTCTTTGGAAATTCCCTGCAGGCGGCAGGTTCTCGCAACGCGCTGCTTCAGCGGCGCGCTGATAAAAATGCTGAGAACTTTATAGCCCGCCTTGCGCAGAGCTTCATCCGCGCAGCGCCCGACGAAAACAGCATATTCCTCTTCTGCGATCTGCAGGATCACCTCCTGCTGAAGCTGGAAAACCGTCTCCTCCAGCGAGTCCTCGACCACTGTATCCTGCTTTTCATACAGGATCGGATTGTGGATCATTTCCTCCAGAGCTTCTATATGTTCGACTTTCAGATTTCCCCGCCGGGCCGCCAGCAGAATCAGTTCATTGTCATAATAGGATAGTCCCAGCCTGTTCGAAAGATATTCTCCGATCTTGTGTCCTCCACTTCCGAATTGCCTTCCGATCGTAATCATGACTTTTTTCATCGGGCCCTCCTTTCTGCAGATCAGTAAATGACACATATATGACTGATATTATTGTACCACAAGACAGACTCAGCCGCACGTTTTCGAGGCAGATTACAGGAGGGGGAGACAGGAGACAGGGGACGGTTCTTTGTCTCCTCGGGAGACATGTAGGAGACAGGGGACGGTTCTTGTCTCCTCTGCCCGCGTTTCACAGCAGTGAGCAAAAAAACAGCGGCCTGAACCGCTGTTTTTTATGTTTTACTATATGTATTTTTATTTTCATCGCGCAATACCCGTGACATCAGTCGTGGGATACGCGCGCAAGACTCGCGAGTGAGTCTTGCATTTATAGGGCCGCGATCACTTCTCTTTTGATTCGATCAGATATCTCTGTACGCTGGTGACAGCATTTGCGCCGTCCGCCACTGCTGTGACGACCTGGCGAAGCTGTTTGGCTCGCACATCCCCCGCCGCGAAGACGCCGGGAATATTGGTCTCACAGGTTTCTCCCGCTACAATATAGCCGCCGGCATTCGTCTCAACGCCTGCTCCTACAAAGCCGGACCGGGGCGTGATCCCGACTGCGATGAAGACACCGTCCGCATCGATGACGCGCTCGGATTTGTCATATTTATTTACTACAGTCACAGATGCAGTCTTTCCTGCTTTTCCGTTTTCCGCAGTGCCTTCATTGATGGACTTTAGATTTGAATCCCATACCATTTCAACATTGGGCAGGGCAAAGAGAGCAGTCTGCAGTGTCTTCACCGCGCGAAGCTCGTCCCGTCTGTGCACCACGTAGACCTTCTCGCAGCCGCGGGCCAGGAAAATAGCATCCTCCACTGCCACATCGCCGCCGCCGATCACGACCGTGGTCTTGCCCCGGTAGAAAGCGCCGTCGCAAGTCGCACAATAGGATACTCCGCGCCCCGCGAGTTCCTCCTCACCGGGAACACCCAGATGGCTGTGAGCCGCTCCGGACGCGATGATGACCGCCCTGGCTTCGAAGGTGCCCTCGTCCGTCATCACCTTCTTGACATCTCCCTCAAGTTCGAGACCTTCGACAGCAGCATTGACAACTTCCGCACCCAGTTTTTCAGCGTGATCCGCCATCTTCTCCGCGAGTTCCATTCCCGACAGTCCGGGAAGCCCGGGGTAATTGTCAATCTCATATGTATCGATAATCTGCCCGCCGTTGACGAAGTTTTCCTCGATCAGGATATAATCGAGCTCCGCACGGGAGGCATAGATTGCAGCTGCCAGACCCGCCGGCCCCGCACCGATGATAATCAGATCATGCATGTTTTTCTCCTCTTACATTCCTTAATTCTTAATACTTTCAGATAAGCGGCTGATCAGGCATTGGCCTCGAATTTCTGTTTCATGACAGGCTTGGGAACCGCGCCGATGACCTCATCAACAACCGCTCCGCCCTTGAAGAATTTCATGTTCGGGATGCTCATGATTCCATAGCGGGCGGCAATCTCGGGGTGATCATCCACGTTGATCTTACCGACCTTGATCTTGCCTGCATACTCATCGGCCAGCTTGTCGATCACGGGGGACATCATCTTGCAGGGACCGCACCAGTCAGCATAGAAATCAACAAAAACGGGAACATCGCTTTTCAGCACTTCCGCATCAAAGTTCTCTGTCGTAAATGTGTAAACCATAGTATACCTTCCTTTCCGAAAAATCTGCTCAAACTCGCTCAAAAAATATATTCACAATGGATCCTGTTGTTTAAAACATCGTGCAAACTCTATTAAATTGCTTACAATTTAATTATACACACCCACACTTGCCTGTCAAGCACTTCTTTTTATATATTTTCCACGGTATGGGGAAATCTCAATGTAATCTTTGTGCCCCTGCCGGGTTCGCTGTCCAGTTCAATCGCGGCGTCGTGAAACTGCGCGGCATGTTTGACAATTGACAGGCCAAGGCCTGTTCCGCCGATCTTTCTGGAATGGCTTTTATCGACACGGTAAAAACGTTCAAATACTCGTTCCTGTTCCGAAGCGGGGATGCCGATTCCGGTATCCTCGACGGATACACAGGCATTCCTGCCGTCATTCCACACACGGACCCTGACTTCTCCCCCATCCCTGTTATATTTGACCGCATTGTCGCAAAGATTGTAGATGATCTCCTCGATCAGATGGGCGGATCCGGATACTCTGACTGTACCTGCTGCCTGAGCCTCCCCGATTGATTTCCCTTCCTCTTCCGGTCCTGTCACTGTCATTTTAATACTGCGCTTCTCTGCAGTGTGGCTCAGGCTCCTCACTGCGGATTCAGCAGACTTCAGCAGATCCACTTCCTCGGCCTCGTCGTGAACCTCTCCCTCATCCAGCTCGGAGATTCTGATAATATCGTTGATCAGAGCGATCACTCGCTGGCTCTCCCGATAAATATCTCCGGCAAATTCTATCATCTTGTCCTCATCGCACAGTCCGCTTCTCATGAGTTCAGCAAATCCGCTGATCGATGTCAGGGGAGTCTTCAGTTCGTGGGACACATTTGCGGAGAATTCTCTCCTGATTCTCTCTCTCTCCAAAGCCTCCCTGTCAATCATCTCCCTCTGCTCCTTCAGACGGTCTACGAGCGGAAACAGCTCAGGATAAATTTCCTCGTACTGGAGATCGTCCAGATTGAGCCGGTTGACGGGCTCGGCGATAGAGTTGGCGCTGCGGAAAGCCACCGTGCCCGAAATAAACAGGACCACAATGAGCGTCCCCAGAATAGGAATGACCGCTCTGAATGCATAGCTGAGGGCGCTCACAGGGCGGGAAAGTCTGAGTATGGTGCCGTCCTCACACAAAAAAGCGTAATACATGGTCTGTCCGCCGCCGGAAGATGACTCCCGGATCCCCTGACCGGTTCCCTTATCCAGCGCATTTTTTACTTCCGGGAACTGTCCCTGATTAATGGCCAGCTCCGGGTGCTCACTGTCATACAGCACTTTCCCGTCATGGGTAATCCATGTGATCCGGTTGATATTCTCCAGGCTTTTCAGATACTCGATTCCTCCGGCTCGAAGCCCGACTGCCGCATAGGAGGCTTCTCCCTGAAGCGCCTCATATGTCTCCCGCATTGTCTGAGAGTACTGAATGGTGAAAAATATAGTCGTACACATCAGCAGGACCGCCGCGCCGAGCAGAAATGAATTGATAAAGATTTTTTTGGTCATTTATTTTTCCTGAATCTCTTACCGCCGGCAGCGGTTATTTATCACCCCGCTGCATCTATTGACGCAAAAGTAATGCAAAAAACAAGGCACGCCCCGGAATCTGAATTTTTCAGTACTGTACTGTTCCCCGGGACACGTCCGGTCATCTCACTCCTGCATTCGGAAGCGGTATCCCACGCTGCGCATAGTTTCTATACAGGAACCGATATCTCCCAGCTTTGATCTGAGTTTCCGGATGTGGACATCCAGTGTCCGGTTCTCCGGTTCCGATCCCAGATCCCAGATTCTGTCCAGCAGAACTTCCCTGGTCAGGACATTTCCCTCATTTTTTACCAGCAGCAGAAGCAGCTGGTATTCTTTGTGGGTCAGAGAGATCTCTTCGTCTCTCACAAGTACTTCATGCCGGTCCGGCAGGATCAGCAGATCCCCGAAGCGATATTCCTTCGAATCCGGAGACTCATTGGCATTGCTCCTGCGAAGGAGGGCACGCACCCTGGCCAGCAGTTCCATCATTCCGAAGGGCTTCGTGACATAGTCGTCCGCGCCGGCGTCCAGACCTTCTACTCTGTCGTACTCCGCACTTTTTGCGGTCAGCATTATAACGGGAAGTGTTTTCGTAGAGGATTGGTCCCGAAGCTTTTTCACTACCGTGATGCCATCCTCTTCCGGGAGCATGATGTCCAGGAGCAGAAGCTCCGGAGTCTCCTTTTCCATAGCTTCCCAGAAAGCAGAGGGGGCCGGAAATCCCTCTGCTTCAAAGCCCTGGCTCTCCAGTGCGTAAGTTACAAGTTTCCGAATACTGTCATCATCTTCAAGTATATAGATCATACAAATGCTCCTTGAGACAATCAAATCCAACAGGTCAGAGACGGTTCTGCCGCCCTCTGACCCGACCGGCCCGTGCCGTATTCGCCGCAAGGCGGAACAATTCCCCGCACGGGTCGTGCCATAATCAGGACAGTCCCTGAAGGATCCTGCCCTTTTTATCTTTTTCATTCTAACATCTTGAACTGACAAGGACAATCAGCAGAAAAAGCCATCCGCTACAGCATATCTGCGGAAAAACATCGGGAATGACTTCAGCTAAAAGCCATCCGGAACGACGTAATACGGTGGTAACTAAATTAAGGAACAAGTTGCATACTTCCTGTTTCATGTTATAATGCAGAATACTGAAAATAACATTAGAACTTCAAATACTGTCTGATTTGATATTGAATCCGGGCGGATATCCGCTCCGTTTCATTTTCTTTTTCCGGCAGACACAACTGACTATCGGGAAAAACAAAGTTATGGCGATTCCTGTTAAGCTCCCGGTGTTCGAGGGTCCTCTGGACCTTCTCCTGCACCTGATCGAAAAAAACAAAATAGATATTTACGATATTCCCATCGCCGGAATAACAGACCAGTATCTCGAATATGTCCGTCAGATGGACCATGAGGATCTGGATGTGACCAGTGAATTTCTTGTCATGGCCGCGACTCTTCTGGATATCAAAAGCCGTATGCTCCTTCCCCGTGAGAAGGATGATGAGACCGGCGAGGAAGAGGGCGATCCCCGTGAAGAGCTGGTCCGCCGTCTCCTCGAATACAAGATGTACAAGTATCTGTCCGAGGAGCTGGCTGTGTACCGGGAACAGGCTGGCGTGCGCTATTTCCGCGCTCAGAAGCTTCCCCGGGAAGTGTTGGATTACCGTCCTCCCATCAATTACGATGAACTGCTCAAGGACACTGATCTCCAGAGTCTGCAGAAAATCTTCGGGGAAGTCCTGCGCAGGAAAAAGAGCCGTCGGGACCCTATCCGGGGCGGGTTCGGAAAGATCCGGCGGGAGGAAATCAGCCTGGATAACAAGACTCTGTACATACGGGCTTATCTGCAGGCACATCCCCGCACTGATTTCAGGGCACTGCTGGAATCCCGGGAAAGCAGAGAAGAGGTCATCGTGACCTTCCTCATTCTTTTGGAACTGATGAAAACACAGAAAGTGCACATCGTTCAGGATTCCATCGGGGGGAAAATTCTGGTGGAAGCAGGTGCCCCAGAGGACGCCGTTGCCGGGCCTGAGGACGCTCCCGTTTCCATGGATACTCCGGAAGACAGCAGCGATGTGGCTGAGGACGATTCCGCTTCCTTGGATACTCAAGAAGACAACGACGATGTGGCTGAGGACGATTCCACTTCCATGGACATTCCGGAAGACAGCAGCGATGGATCTGAGGCCCTCTCACCCGCAGCTTTCGAGTCTTTTGAATCGTTGGAAACTTTTGAAGGTGCTGGCAGCGAACTGCGGGACGCCGGCGGCAAGACTAATGATTCCCCTCTTGAAGCTTATGAGGACCTTGAAACTTCTGAAAGGACAGGCTGCGAATCGCAGGGTTCCGCCAGCGAGTTGTCTTCAGGCAAATCCGTGTCAACAGACGAATTTTCTCCTGCTGCTGAAATAAGAGAAGATTCAGTGCCGGGCGCCTGCGCCGGGACAGACGTTTCTCCTGTGGATATGCCTCTGACTGCCTTCCATCGAATGGAAATCGTAGCATCTGTCTATCCGCCTGAAGCCTCCTTTGCGAGATCAAATCATGAGGACTCTTCTCAGGAAGGAGATCCTTCCCCTGCTTCTGAGAGCAGAAGTCCTGCCATCGAAGATACAGAAGCAGTCTTAACGGAGCAGGCAGGCCCCGATCCTGTGGAGAAACATTTTTCTGCGCATCTATGGTACAAAGATCCCTGCTGCAGGACACGCTATTTCCGCGTTTATTCCGGAAAGGCTGATACCGGCAAAACCCGGCCTCCACGGCAATGGATGCACGCGAGGATGACACGACTCTGGGCGAGGCGTTTTTTCTGAGCTATTGCCGCATGATTTGAGTTTTCTCTAGAATAATAGGGTAAAGGCGGCCTTGCCGCCCTCTGCCGCCGACCGGCCATGTCCGCCTCAAGGCGGAAATAATCATAACACGGGCCGTGTCATAAATAAGGCAGGTGCAGACTTGCGCCCTCTTCCCCGACCTGCCCGCGTCCGCCTCAAGGCGGAAAAAGGCATTGCGCGGATCGTATCATAATACAAAACGCCTCCCCCTGGATTGATATGCTGCCCCCAGGCAGCACACCAATTACGATCAAATCACCGGGCGAGGCGTTTTTTTCTGCACAGATTCCAGTCTGCACAAATTTCATATTGTTCCTTCAAAGATTCCGTATTGATTTTCCCCTGATTCCATATTGATTCTCAGCTGATTCCGAGGGAGAACCTCGAAGAATCGAGGGAGGGATCAGACATTTGCTTCAGCCAAAACTGAGCATATAGAGATAGTCAATCAGCGGGATTGTAAACATGCAGAACATCATTCCCATCAGATTATATATACCGGCCTTGGCAGGTTCCTTGTTATAGACCACCGCAAGCTGGGGGATGTTTGCTGCGGGAGGCGCCGCGACCGCCAGAAAGGAGACTCTGAACACCGGAATAAATTCCGGAAACCGATGCAGGAATCCGCTGGCGCGCAAAACCCCAAGTGTAAGAAGGGGCAGCGCTATAAGTCTCAGAAAACTGACCAGGTAGGCCTTCTTATTTGTAAATATCTGCAGCAGGCTGCTGTCCGCCAGGGTCATTCCAATCACCAGCATGGAGGCAGGACCCACCATATCCGCAAGCATCTCTACAGCAGTGTACACAGGTCCCGGGATGGAAACATGGGCGATCAGAAGACAGACGCTGAAGGCAATCGCGATAATATTGGGGTTGAGCAGAACCTTTTTCCAGTCGATCCGCCGGCTTCCCTGCATTCTTGCCGCGGCATAAGTCCAGAAAAAAAAGTTAAATCCCAGCTGAAAGGCACTTCCGTAAAAAACCATATTATCCCCGAGAGTCATGCTCACGATCGGGAGAATCAGGTTGCCGCAGTTGGTAAAGACAATAGAGAGGCTCTCCACTAATCCAAGTATGCCCAGATGTTCAAGCAGTACGGCGATTAAAAGGAATCCTGCGTGGGCCAGAAACGCGAGAATAACTGCAAACAAATACCCCCGGATCCTTTCCGGAGTCAGTTCGATCCGGAAAGCCTTGATGAGCAGGCAGGGGCCCAGCACATACAGGGACAGTTTCGCAAGCTGCTTTTTATCCCGTTCTTCCCAAAGTCCTATACGGATCACCATATAACCGACCGCACCGACGAGCATCATGGAAACCAGTTTGCTCATCAAAACCAGACTCGTGTTCATTTTCTGATCATCCTCTCTTCCGAAGCGTGCCTCTCTCCGCAGAGGCGTCGCGTTGGGAATATTTTTTACTCCAAGTCTTCAATCTATTCTCGAAACATGATAGTGATATCTCTGAAAGCTGTCAAGAAAACATCATAAAAATGGTGCGGGCATGGTGCGGGTATATCATAAAAACGGTGCATGCACGGTGCGAGAATACATATCAAAACAGAGCGTAAAATCCCTTTAGACCACAATTCCTTTTTTATTTTCCACATCTTCAGTTTTACTTGTATAATGAAATAAGGCATGTGGAAATACACACGCCCCTTTCATAATATTTATAATATTTATAGTATTTCACCATTTGTTTTTTATCGCAAAATCATTTCTGTCGACTTGCAGACCAGGAGGTTTTTAAAAACAATTATGGCTCAGAAAAAGAAAGACAGTCCCTCTCCCAAAGGTTTTTCCCATCCCGTCTATGATTCCGCTGTTCTGAACTGTTTTCTGGAGAAGCAGCTGCAGCTGTTTCCCGAAGAGGTTGCATCTACACCGGAAGAGGCTGCGGATTTTCTGGAAATGTGTTTTGCTGTCGTAGCAAAATCCAAAAGAGAAGTGCGCACTTATTTTGAAGAGGTCGGCACCGACATTGAGGGAGAGGATATTCTTTCCGCAGCGGAGGTTTTCCCCGTTGGCGACGGGAGATATCTGATTGTAGAGGGCTGAAAAAGGCGGAAGCCACATTGCGATAACCGTGTCACAGGGTAGAGGCGGCCACGCCGCCCTCTGCCCCCCGACCGGCCCGCGTCCGCCGCAAGGCGGAAAATACATTGCGCGGGCCGTGTCATAAGGCAGGAAATGGCATGACCCGAAGATCATGCCATTTCCGGAATACTATTATTAATAATAGTATTATTAATACTCTGATTCATGCAAGGTTATCCGGTCCGAATCCAACCGGCAGCAGCTGCCCGAGAGTATAGATGTCGTAGTGCTGCCGGTCAGTCGCCAGTATAATCCTGAAGGACCCGGGATCGCAGAATTCCCTCATGACCTGGCGGCAGACTCCGCATGGTGACGAATACCCGGAAGGCTTCTCTTCGCGGCCGCCGACGATGCAGATTGCTTCAAAGTCTCTGACTCCTTCACTGACAGCCTTGAAAAATGCCGTTCTCTCCGCGCAGATCGTCGGCGTGTAGGCTGCGTTTTCTATATTGCAGCCGGTGAATATTTTTCCGTCAGCCGCCAGCAGGGCGGCGCCAACGCGGTAACCGGAATAAGGCGCATAGGAAAGCCGGCGCTGGTCCAAAGCCATGTCAATCAGAGTCCCGATCATTTCTTTATCCGGTTCAGATTTTTTGTTCATCATATAGTCTATAGTCCGCCTTCCCGCCTTTTTACTCATGTCTTATCGAAACCGTCTTTTTGTAAGTCTTCCATCTCCCGCCGGTCTGCCAGGATCAGTCTGCGGATCGCCTCAACCGCTATCCTGATAGCCTGATCCGTATCGTGCACGACAGGGTTGTACAGTCCCAGTTTTTCTCTCTCCTGGTTGGCCATAACCAGCAGGCATGTGCCGGCCCGCGCGCGCAGTCTGGCTGCCACGATAAAAATCGTTGCGGATTCCATCTCGGAAGCAAGGCAGCCCATCCTTTTCCAGGCTCTCCATTTATTTTCCAGCTCATAGCAGATCGGCATTTCCTCCGGCTCGTGCTGTCCGAAGAAAGAATCCTTGCACTGGACAACACCGATATGGCAGACTTTGACTTTTTCGTCTTCGGCTTCACTGCTGTCGGCTCCGACAGCCATATTTTCATTATTTCCTTTATTATTATCTATTTTCTTTCCTTTATTCTTTTCGCCGGGCTTATCTTTTTTGCCGACATAGGCAGAACACTCATGGAATTCTTTACAGACAAATCCCATATCTTCAGCCGCATCTGCCAGGGCATTCGTAATCCTGTAGGAGGCAACTGCCGGATATTCGATCGGCACATACTCTTTTGTGGTCCCTCCCATACGAACAGCGCCGGTCGCAATCACAATATCACCGCTCCTGACCTCGGGCTGCATGCCTCCGCATGTGCCGACACGAAGAAAAGTGTCCGCCCCGCACAGGCTCAGTTCCTCCATAGCAATGGCGGCGGACGGGCCGCCGATGCCTGTCGATGTGACGCTCACCTTTTCGCCCTCAAGGGTGCCGGTATAAGTCACGTACTCCCGGCTGTCCGCAATGAGAACAGCATTATCAAGATATGCCGCGATTTTGGCGCAGCGCTTGGGGTCACCGGGAAGCAGAACATAGCGGCCGACATCTCCCCTGCCCAGCTGGGTGTGATACTGCTTCGACGCGTTTTTTGAGTAATTCTTCATAGTCTCCGCCTCCTCCATTTTAGATTTGCAGTCCGGATACAGCGACTGTATTCCGAAGATGATCATTCTCCAAAACCAGGAATCTGTACACTACAATTTTACTACAGATCGCTGTTTTTGAGTATTTTTACATCTCAAAAAAACAAATCATCCCACTACCTATAATAACATATATCAAGAGGTTCACAGAACATCCGGACCGGCAGAATCCTTGTCGTATGAAGGCATTTATTCTACAATAAGGAAATCTCAACATTCAGACTGCGGTCCCGTTTCCAATGAATATGAGATCCGGATGAAATATATTTTCAAGAAAGGAAGATTTCATGAAGACCCGTACAAATCCTATTATCATCATCGTTTCCCTCGTTCTGGTGCTCTTTGCGGGTACCGCATTTATTCTTCTTCAAAAGAAAAATCCCAACGATGAACGGGGCACCATCAGTGGAAACATCGTGGACGCAAAGAGTAATACACAGTTGAAAGGTGTCACTGTCACCGGTGTTGATAAGGACGGAGTCCGCTATGTTCAGCATGAATACTGTGATACGACCGGAAGCGACGGCTATTTCAGCATGGAGCTGCCTCCCAACGAATACACATTGGAATTTGAAGCTGACGGCTATGAGCCTTTTTCATCCACCTCATCCTATGAGGTCAAAAAGAACAAGACACTGGAAATCCAGGAATCTTTCCGGATGTCTGCTCTCCCGCAGTCTTCTGCCAACGGATCTACCGGAGCAACAGCATCCGCAAGCACTGCCCCCAATGGTACAGCCACTAATCCGGGCGCCATGGCTGCTGCAGGAACTCCCCAGACTTATCCTTCTTCGGCAAACCCGGCTTCTGCCACTACTCCCGTAGCACAGCAGACTTATCCTTCCGCTGCTCAGCAGCAGGCCCAGGCTCAGCAACAGGCTCAGGCTCAGCAGCAGGCTGAAGCCCAGAGACAGGCTCAGGCTCAGCAGCAGGCTGAGGCTCAGAAGAGAGCTCAGGCTCAGCAGCAGGCTGAAGCTCAGA
This sequence comes from uncultured Lachnospiraceae bacterium, assembly GCA_902777355.1. Lineage (GTDB taxonomy): Bacteria > Bacillota > Clostridia > Lachnospirales > Lachnospiraceae > CAG-791. Next base: position 15,794 of record CACYTU010000055.1, read on the forward strand.
AGAGAGCCCAGGCTCAGCAGCAGGCTGAAGCCCAGAAGAGAGCCCAGGCTCAGCAGCAGGCTGAAGCTAAGAAGAGGGCCGAAGCTCAGAAGCAGGCCGAAGCTAAGAAGAGGGCCGAAGCTCAGAAGCAGGCCGAAGCTAAGAAGAGGGCCGAAGCTCAGAAACAGGCCGAAGCTCAAAGGCAGGCCCAGACCCCCACAACCGCAGCAGATCAGGTTCGGCCCATTTCCTTCTCTTCGTCAAGCGGGATCGGTAAACAGTCGAACAACACACCTACTGGAAACAGTGGAAAAAAAGAGCTTTCTTCCCAGGAAATGTCCGGTAATGGCAATGCTTCCAGTACCACTTCACTGGATGAGAAAAACAATAACCATAACCAGAATAATGATAAAAATCCTATAAATCCGGATGGAGGCAAAACTAACAAGCAGCCTTACAAAAATACCGCCAACTCCGGTAACGGCAATACCGGCGACTCCGGTAACGGTAATACCGGCAGCTCCGGTAACGGCAATACCGGCAACTCCGGCAACGGCAATACCGGCAGCTCCGGTAACGGCAATACCGGCAATTCCGGCAACGGCAATACCATAAACTCCGGCAACGGCAATACCGGCAGCTCCGGTAACGGCAATACCGGCAACTCCGGCAACGGCAATACCATAAACTCCGGCAACGGCAATACCGGCAACTCCGGTAACGACAATACCGGCGACTCCGGTAACGGCAATACCGGCGACTCCGGTAACGGCAATACCATAAACTCCGGCAACGGCAATACCGGCAACTCCGGTGACAGCGATACTGACAACTCCGCTGACGGAAAGACTGAGATGAAGAAAACTCAGGATCAGGAAAACAAGGATCCGGAATACGATCAGGACGGCTACAATAAAGACGGCTTCAACAAAGACGGTTATAACAAAGACGGATATAACAAAGACGGCTTCAACAAAGACGGTTATAACAAAGACGGCTACAACAAGGACGGTTACAACAAAGACGGCTTCAACAAAGACTACAACAAGGACGGTTACAACAAAGACGGCTTCAACAAAGACGGTTACAATAAGGACGGATATAAAAAGGACGGTTACAACAAGGACGGCTACAATAAAGACGGCTTCAACAAAGACGGCTATAACAAAGAAGGATATAACAAAGAAGGTTACAACAAGGACGGATATAACAAAGAAGGTTACGGCAAAGACGGTTATAACAAGGAAGGCTACGACAAAGAAGGCTACGACAGAAACGGCTTCAACAGAGAGGGCTTTGACAGAGAGGGATTCGACAGAGAGGGATTTGATCTCTTCGGTCTCAACAGAGATGGGCTCACCCGGGAAGATCTTGAACAGGACTACAGCGAAGACACAGATACTGAAGCATATGAAGAAAGCTTTGAAGAAGACGATTACACAGGAGATGTAGACGATACAGAGTACGACTTTTAAATACCCGGGGCTGACGGCAGGCAGCAGCAAAGCTCAATAGCAACGCGAAACTTTGACTATGAGAGTTTTTTGACTGAGAGAGGGTTGGAAGCCCCGGACTTTGACAATAATAAGCTTTAGCTGCACAATGCCCTGCCTGTACCGTATAATGTCACAAAAACACGCTCCCGGACGGGGCGTGTTTTTTTGCGTGTTTTTCCACGAAAAACATCCAGAAACACCTTGAATTTCAGGCCGGCCTGTACAGAAGCCTTTTGTACTGCCTGCACTTGCTTTGTACTTGCTTTGTGGCGGTTTTCCTGTTGAACTGTACGAAAATTAGCATTATAATACATGTTATTGTTGCTTGATGAACAGGATCTGTATTGTTCTTCATCGTGCAAGACCCGCGAGTGAGTCTTGGATTCATCATGCGGCAAGGTAAAGTCCATTTATCAGGAGGTAACAGTTTATGAAAAAGTTTTGGAAAAAGGCTCTTGTAGTTGCTATGTCCGCAGGCATGGCAGTCTCTCTGGCAGCCTGTGGCGGTGGCGGCGCCGCAAAGGGCGGTGACGGCTCGATCAAGATCGGCGGCAGCGGCCCTCTGACCGGTCCCGCGGCAGTCTACGGCAATGCCGTCAAGAACGCTGCCGAAATGGCAGTCGAAGAAGTAAACGCAAAGGGCGGCGTCCAGTTCTCCCTGCAGTTTGAAGATGACAAACACGACGCTGAAGAAGCAGCTACTGCATATGGTACACTGAAAGACGGCGGCATGCAGATCTCTCTGGCAACCGTCACATCCGCTCCCGGCGCGGCAGTCTCTCCTCTTTACCAGGAAGATCAGACTTTCGCGATCACTCCTTCAGGCTCCAGCCCCTCTGTCATTTATGCTGACGGCGAAGCCCAGACCGGTGCTTACGGCAACGTCTTCCAGATGTGCTTCTCCGATCCCAACCAGGGTTCCGGAAGTGCTTCCTATATCGCTGCACATCCCGACCTCGGTTCCAAGATCGCTGTCATCTACAAGAACGATGATCCCTATTCAAAGGGTATCTTCAATACATTCAAGGCTCAGGCAGCGTCTGACGGCCTCGAGATCGTCTATGAAGGCACCTTCAAGGGCGATGAGAGCGACTTCAGCGTACAGGTGGGCGACGCTCAGGCAGCAGGCGCTGATCTGCTCTTCCTTCCCATCTACTACACTCCCGCTTCCCAGATCCTGACACAGGCCAACAAGGTAGGTTATACTCCTACATTCTTCGGTGTTGACGGCATGGACGGCATCCTTGACCTGGAAGGTTTCGACACTTCCCTCGCTGAGGGCGTCTATCTGCTGACTCCTTTCGTGGCAAACGCGGATGACGAGCAGACCAAGACTTTCGTCGAGAACTATAAGGCAAAATACAACGGCGAAGTTCCCAACCAGTTCGCGGCAGACGCTTATGACTGCATCTACGCTCTGGCCCAGGCCTGCGAGGCAGCCGGAATTACTTCCGACATGAGCAACGCGGACATCTGCGCCAAGATGGTCGAGCAGTTCACTTCCATGACATTCAACGGCCTGACCGGCTCTGACATGACATGGAACCAGAACGGCGAAGTCACCAAGGCTCCCAAGGCTATGATCATCCAGAACGGCGAGTATGTTCCCGCAGCGGAATAATATTGGGTGACACCACAGTATCAACTGATACAACTCTGCGATTTACAAACCTGTAAATTACAAACCTGTAAATTACAAATCTGTAAATAATCAGGACCTCCCGGTTTCTCTGATGAGACCGGGAGGTTTTTATCTTTTTTGACACTTTTCGACATCGCCCATGTCATGATTGTTTCACAATGCTCCCGACATTGCGCGAGGTTGCGCGAACAGAAAAAACGCCGGTCCGCCGAAGCAGTGGTGCACAAAAGACACACTGTTTTCAGCAGGGCCTGAACTGTAAGGCCCGGAGGACGCGGGCGCAGAGGACAGGGGCCTTATTTTTTTTCGTTTGTGTTTTTCCATGCGGATAATACGTGGTATAATATTGCCTAATTGAATCTGTGCAGATTTGTGCCTGTGACCTGTTTTTGAAAAAACACATGATGAAACACCTGCTGCACAGCGCCCCTCGCCCCCCGCGCCCCCCGCAGGAGACGAGGCAGTCTGCAAGCCGCATCTGTGCACATCCTGATCTGCCGTTTCCGCACAGGTTATTTCATTTAAGGCTTATATATTTGATACACGTACCATTGTAAAAAAAATATATAAGAAAATATAAAGGGAACTTGTCAACAAAATCCGGAAGGGGGAACTTTGAAACAATGAGATTTCTATCCAACCTCGTAAACGGCCTGGGACTGGGAAGCGTCTACGCAATTATCGCTCTCGGTTACACCATGGTCTACGGCATCGCCAAGATGCTGAACTTCGCGCACGGCGACGTAATCATGGTCGGCGCCTACGCGGCTTTTTTCGCACTGACAAAATTTAACCTGCCACTGATCCCCGGTATACTCGCGGCAATCTTATGCTGCACGGTTCTGGGCGTCGTCGTTGAACGTCTGGCATATAAGCCTCTCCGGCAGGCTTCAAGCCTTTCCGTTCTGATCACGGCAATCGGTGTCAGTTATTTTCTGCAGAACGGGGCACAGCTGCTCTGGACCGCATCTCCCAAGATGTTCCCCGCTGTCATGTCCGGCGGCGCTCTCCAGTTCGGCGATCTTTCCATCAGCTATATCACCCTGATCACCATCGCGACCTGCCTGGTCGTCATGGTATGTCTTACTCTGTTTATCAACAAAACCAAGACCGGAAGCGCCATGCGGGCCTGCTCCGAGGATAAGGACGCCGCAAGGCTCATGGGTATCAATGTCAACCAGATCATCTCCCTCACGTTCGCGATCGGCTCGGGTCTGGCGGCGGTCGCGGCGGTGCTCCTGTGCGCCAACTATCCGACCATCACTCCCACGCTGGGTTCCATGCCTGGAATCAAAGCCTTCACGGCCGCGGTTTTCGGCGGAATCGGCTCCATCCCCGGCGCCTTGCTCGGCGGACTTCTTCTGGGAATGATCGAAATTCTCTCCAAAGCCTATATTTCCACACAGCTGTCGGATGTCATTGTATTCGGCGTGCTGATCGTCATCCTTCTGGTGAAGCCCGCGGGACTTCTCGGAAAGAATGTACGCGAAAAAGTATAAGCGGAAGGGAGTTCAATCATGAAAGAAAACAAAGGTATTTTCGGTGTCCTTCTGGACAAGCGGCACCGGTCAAGGACTATTTCATATACAATGGTGATCGTCGCTTATATTGTGCTTGAAGCCATGCGCATGAGCGGCAATCTGTCCAGTCTTTTTACGGGCCTTCTGGTACCCGCCACCTGTTATCTTGTGGCCGCGATCGGCCTGAATCTGAATGTCGGATTCTCCGGCGAGCTCAATCTGGGCCAGGCGGGCTTCATGGCCGTGGGCGCCTTCTCGGGCGTCTGCGTCTCGGGCCTTCTGGCAGCAAGCGTTCCTCCGGTCCTGCGGCTGATACTGGCCATCATCATCGGAATGCTGCTCACTGCCCTGGTGGGCTTCCTCATCGGAATCCCTGTTCTGAAGCTTCAGGGCGACTATCTGGCAATCGTCACACTGGCCTTCGGCCAGATCGTCATGAACCTGATCATGAATCTGTACGTCGCATTCGACAGCACAGGTGTCAAGGTGAGTTTCGTAGATGCCAAATTTGAACTGGGCGAGGGAGGCAAGTTCCTGATCAATGGTCCCATGGGCGCCACCGGAACAGAGCGTATCGCCAACTTCACAGCGGGGACCCTGCTGGTGCTGTTCGCGCTGGTCGTTGTCTACAACCTGATTTACTCCAGAAACGGGCGCGCGATCATGGCCGCCCGCGACAACAGAATCGCGGCGGAATCGATCGGCATCAATATCGCCAATACCAAGATGATGGCCTTTGTCATCTCCGCCTCCCTGGCCGGAGGCGCGGGTGCTCTCTACGGCCTCAACTATTCCACCATGGTCGCCAGCAAATTCGACTATAACACCTCGATCCTGATTCTGGTCTATGTCGTACTGGGCGGGCTCGGCAATATTAACGGCACACTGATCTCGACAGTCGTACTCTTCCTTCTGCCGCAGCTTCTGCGCGGGCTGCAGGACTACCGCATGCTGATCTACGCGGTCATCCTCATCCTGATCATGCTCATCACAAACAATGAAGCAATGAAGACCAGGATGGGAGCCTTCCGAAGGAAAAAGAGTAAAGTAAAAAATCCCGAATGATGAGAGGTGGTTATGAACGAGAATAAGACTCCCGTTTTGGAGACAAAAGAACTGGGAATTGATTTCGGAGGTCTGACCGCGGTCAACGATCTGGATCTCTCAATCTACGATGAAGAAATCGTGGGGCTGATCGGTCCCAACGGAGCAGGCAAGACAACCGTTTTCAACCTGCTGACCAAAGTATATACCCCCACCAGGGGACAGATTATTTTTGACGGAAAAGACACGGCGGGCAAAACCGTCGTCGACATCAACAAGGCCGGCATTGCCCGTACCTTCCAGAATATCCGTCTTTTCGACAACATGACCGTGCTCGACAACGTCCGCACAGCCTATCACAACAACATTAAGTACTCGCCGGTTTCCGCAGTCTTCCGCCTTCCCTCATATTACGCAAAAGAGCGCGAGATCGAAGGCAAGTCCAGGGAACTCCTGGAGATCATGGAACTGGGGGAATACGCGGAAGTCACAGCCGGGAATCTTCCCTACGGCGCTCAGAGGCGCCTTGAGATCGCCCGCGCCATGGCGACAGAGCCCAAGCTCCTTCTGCTGGACGAGCCTGCCGCCGGCATGAACCCGCAGGAGACAGACGACCTCATGCGGATGATCCGATTCGTGCGGGATCACTTCAAAATCGCTGTCCTCCTCATCGAGCACGACATGCAGCTGGTCATGGGAATCTGCGAGCGCATCTACGTGCTCAACTACGGCATGCTGCTGGCACAGGGACTGCCCGCCGAGATCCAGGCCAACCCCGAAGTCATCAAGGCCTACCTGGGCGACTGATTCCTCCGTAACCTGGAGGCAGAAGTGACAGAGGCCGTCGCAGTACTGTTTCATACCGGTCCGTACAGTAAGTACAATCAGTACAGATAGATCTTCAAGAGTCTTGTACCGTAACCGGAAGCCCTGTCACAAAGAAAAAAGAATTGCAAAAACTCTTGCGGCTGCCCTGCGGGCAGCGAGAAAGGTTATTATGCTCACAGTAGAGAATTTAAAAGTCAGATACGGCATGATCGAGGCGATCAAGGGAATCTCCTTTGAAGTCCGGGACGGAGAGATCGTGACCCTGATCGGCGCCAACGGAGCGGGTAAGACCACGACCATGCATGCGATTTCCGGCCTCATCAAGGCAGCGGAAGGCAGTATTACCCTGGACGGAAAAGAACTTACCAGGATACCTGCACACAAGATCGTCAATCTGGGCCTCGCACAGGTTCCGGAGGGACGCCGCGTGTTCGCCCAGCAGACTGTGGAGGAGAACCTCATTCTGGGGGCTTATCTTCGCAAAGATCAGGGCGAAATCGCCAAGGATATTCAGGATGTCTATCAGACATTCCCCCGTCTCGGCGAGAGACACACTCAGCTTGCGGGAACTCTTTCGGGCGGTGAACAGCAGATGCTGGCAATGGGCCGTGCCCTGATGGCCAAGCCCTCCATCCTGCTGCTCGATGAGCCCTCCATGGGACTCTCCCCCCTGCTGGTTTCAGAAATCTTCCAGATCATCGAGGAGATCAACAGGAAAGGCACTACCATCCTGCTCGTGGAGCAGAACGCCAAGCGGGCCCTCTCGATTGCGGACCGCGCCTACGTTCTCGAGACCGGCCGGATCACACTGACCGGCACCGGCGATGAACTCGCCCGCGACGAGCGCGTGCGCAAGGCTTACCTGGGCGGCTGATTTTGCCGCTTCCGACTGAAGGGAGCGCGTGCGCAAGGCTTACCCGGGCGGCTGATTTTGCCGCTTCAGCCTGCGGCGATATTTGAATTTTTACTCATTGCAAAAACATTTCTTTACAGAAGATCTTTTTTGCGTAAAACCTGTTTTAACTGTTTAAAAACTGCAATAGGAGGGCATTATGTACGTTAAAGATCATATGACAAAAGAACCGGTCACAATTACGGAGGACGTCAAGATCTCCAAGGCGGTGGACATTATGTCCAAGGGTCATTTTCACCGCCTTCCCATCGTAGATGGCGACGGCAGGCTGATCGGTCTTATCACCGGAGGCCTTGTCACAGAGAAGAGCGGCGCCAACGCCACTTCTCTCTCCATTTACGAGCTGAACTACCTGCTCAGCAAAACCACGGTCAAAGATATCATGCTCACCGATGTCAAGACCATCAATCCCGAAGCCTTTATCGAAGAGGCAGCCCAGAAGATGCTGGACGAGGGAATCTCCGTTCTGCCGGTTGTCGACGACGACAATCACGTGGTCGGAATCATCACGGAGAAGGACATCTTCCAGGCCTTCACAGACCTGCTGGGCTATAAGCATCAGGGCACCCGCTTTGTCTTCCAGTGCGATGACCGCCCCGGCTTCTTTGCCGGAATCGCCAAGCTTCTGGCCGACAACGAAGCCAATATGGAAGCCATGGCCGTCTATCACACAAAGGCACGCGGCACGGAAGCTGTCGTAAAAGCGACCGGAGAAATCTCTGTCAAGAGCATGGTTGAAATCCTGGTCAACGCGGGCTATAAGCTGAATAACGTTACACAGACCACGAAATTCGGCACAATCAAGACCTTCGATGTGTGATTGACTTCAATCTTTGATCGACCATTGCACAGGCCGTATCAATGGGCAGAGGGGGCGGCCCCCGCCGACCTCTGCCCCCGCCGACCCATGTCCGCCGCCAGGCGCAAAATACATAAACAGGCCGGGTCATAAAAAAAGGCATTTCAGGAGATTCCCGAAATGCCTTTTCTTTATATGTATGACACCGCTGATGACTCTTTTTGTGACACAGCCGACGACACATTTTATGACGCATCTCCATGCAAAAAAATACACGTCATCCTGCGCTCTGATATGTATCATCCTGTTCTCTGATGTCTGCCCTTATTTTACCGGTGCATCCAGGACCACGGTTCCGGTTTTCATATCCTCCGGAAGAGTGATTTGGCTCTTTCCCGCCCGGAAGATTGTACCGCTGTCACACAGGGACAGGTAGTTGTCTACCGGCGCAATCACATCATAACCGAATCCCGCTCCCCTGTAGTGCATGGGAATCAGCATACGGGGCTGCAGTTCTTCGACCAGTTTTCGCACATTCTCCGGCTCCATGGTAAAAAATCCTCCGACGGGCATGAGCATGACGTCAATTCCCTTCAGGAGCTTTTTCTGATCTTCAGCAGGCGGACATCCGATGTCTCCCATGTGGGCGATCCGGTATTCCCCGTCATCAAAAACCCGGATAGTATTGTCTCCCCGCTTTGTGCCCTGAGCATCATCGTGCCAGGAGTGGATCTCAGTGATAGTAAACGGGTTCTTTTTAGAAGCGGCATCTTTGTTGATTTTCACGCACTGCACAGCGCTGTGATCATTGTGTCCATGGCTGCACAGCACCTGGTCAGCCTCAAGCCGCAGCGGGCCAAAACCAGGTACATACCCGTCATCATAGGGATCCAAAACAATTGAATATCCCTTCTCCTCCAGAGTAAAGCAGCTGTGCCCGTGCCAGATCAGTTGCAGTTTTCCCATTTTGCCCTCCTTTTATTTGTAGTGGATATAACCCGTGTTCACAAAACAAATACTTGTCGAAACAACAAACAGCTTTCAATGCCCGGCTGACCAAAGCCGTCTGCGGGCGCATCGCCGCGGTTCCGCCTTCACATATTTTTTCCCCTTATTGCCGGCGCCTTTTTTTGATCAGATAGTCGGCAATTCCGCCGATGACGATGAAGAGGAAGGCCCCTGTCAGTACGCTTTTGGCGCCCTCCTGGGGCACGCGGTTTTTGCTGCCAACTGAGTCCTCATAAAAAGTCAGCGTATATGCAATCTCGACAGGATCTCCCATCGCTGTGGTATCCGCAATGATCTCCATCGGCACGTCCAGCGCTGTGATTGGAATCGTAAATGTGGAATTACCTCCGTCCCTGGTCTCATTGAGATATCTTTTACCGTCCAGAATCATATAGTCATAATATGGACTGCTCCACAGAATAGTCGCGTATCCCTGTCCCCCGCGCACGGTCAGCCAGGTGGGAGACGTCACAAAAGCCCTGCCGCTGCCGCCGGAGAGGCTGACTTCTATTGAATATCTGCCGTCGGGCCTGTCCATCTGCACAGCCTGCGGGGCGTCATTTCCCGCATAAACATTGACTGTCAGGACAAGAGTCAGGAGCAGAAAGATGGAAAATATTTTAGACAGTCCTGACAGAATCCTCCGCCATGCAAAGTAAGCGGCGCCAGGGCCTGTATTTGATTGTGTATTGCAGATCTTGCGGTTCTTACTTTTCAACTACGGTTTTTCTCCCTTTGACGCTCAGCTCTCATTAGACAGCAGATGCCGCGTTTATTCTTTTACAGTGTTCTTTTTTATAAAGTCTTCTTTCGATAGATATACACGATTGAAATCAGGGAAAAAACAGCCAGATAGACCAGAAGGATCACATATCCTGTCCGCCCCGGATTCTCTCCGTGCGATATGGAGCGGATCATGCGGCTGGCCTGGGATAAAGGAAGAGCGCCTACGATATACCGGAAGGCACCCGGCATCTGGTCGGTAGAGACAAAGGTGTTGCACAGAAATGACATGGGCGTAATGATGTATGCGTTGTATCGGGGGGCGTCGGAATAGCTTTTGGACATAAAGGACAGCACCAGCGCTATGGTGGCAAAAACTGTGCCGTTCAGGAACATGACCAGGAAGCTCCATCCGTTGAAGATCAGGCCGCCGCGGACCGGCAGGGTAAGGATCAGAATGACCATGCCCGCGTACATGCCGCGCAGGGCTCCGCCGATGATCTGTCCGGCGATAAACTGCCACAAAGGCGTAGGTGACACCATCACCTGGTCCAGGGCCTTCTCATACAGGCGCTGGACGCTCATATTCTGGGCTACCGCCCCGAAGCTTCCTGTCATCGTCGACATAGCCACAAGTCCCGGTATCAAAAACATCAGATAGGGTTCCCCGTGTGAGGTTGTCTGTATGCCGAATCCGAAAATGAGCAGATACATAAGCGGCGAGATCATCGCCGCGAGCGTGATTTTATAAAAATCCCTTCGGAATTCAACCCATTTTTCCCAGAGGACTGTGATAATTCCCATTCTTGTGTGCCTTAACCTTGTCCGCGGAATCCGTTTTTCCGTTTTTAACTTTTTCCGTTTTTTATTATGTCCGTTTTTTCTTTTCCTGTTTTACTTTTTCCGTATTGATTTTTTCGTTTTAGCTCTTCCCGTTTTAGCTTTTCTCTTTTTACTTTTCCCTTTTTTACTTTTTCCTGTTTCCCTTTTTCCCTATTTCCGCCCGAGATGTCTCCCTATGCGGTCGACAAATACATCCTCCAGGGTCGTCTCCCGCATTCCCGCTTCGGGGCCTGCCTCCTGAAGATAGCGGATTGCCAGGTCACGGTCATGGAAAAAGCGGCTGGTGATTTTTTCCCCTGTAATATCGTCCACGGCAAACCTGCCCAGCTCCTCGATCAGCTGCTGCGGCGGAGCCACAGTGTCGATCTTCCCCCTGTCCATCAGGGCGACCCTGTCGCAGAGTGTCTGAGCTTCCTCCATATAGTGGGTGGTCAGCAGGACGGTCATGCCTGAGCTCTGAAGCTTCCGCAGCAGGGCCCAGGTCTGCCGGCGGGACAGGGCATCCATGCCCGCAGTCGGCTCATCCAGAAGCAGAATATCCGGATCCGTCATCAGGGCGCGGCAGATCATCAGTTTGCGCTTCATTCCGCCGGAAAGATGCCGCACTGTACGGCGCCGGTATTCCAGAAGGCCCGTAAACTTCAGCAGTTCTTCCGTTTTCTGACGGATCTGACTGCGCTTCATAAAATAGAGCCTGCCCTGGTATTCCATCACCTCTTCCATGGTCATATCCTGACGCATGGAATATTCCTGGGTGATGACGCTGATCCTGCGCTTTTCCCCTCTGGCTCGCCGGTCCAGTGCTTTCCCGTCCAACAGGATCCTGCCCTCCGTAGGCAGAAGGACTGTCGAAAGCATGCTGATGGTCGTGGTTTTGCCTGCTCCGTTGGGCCCCAGAAGCCCGAAGAATTCCCCGTCGCGTATCTCCAGATCAATGTGATCTACTGCCGTAAAATTCCCGAACTTCTTTGTAAGTCCCTGCATCTCAATCATTGTCAGTCCCTGCTTTCCCGGCCGCAGCCCTGTCTCCCGCAATGATTCAGCGGGACTCTTTGGGCTTTTTGCGCTTTGAGCTTTTTGAGCTTTCTGAGCTTTTGAGCTTTCTGAGCTTTTGAGCTTTCTGAGCTTTTGAGCTTTCTGAGCTTTTGAGCTTTCTGGGCTTTTGAGCTTTTTTGAGCTTTTTTAAGCTTTCTGAGCTTTCTGAGCTTTTTAAGCTTTCTGAGCTTTTAAAATTTCCCTCACTCTCTCAGCGCTTCACGCGAACACTTCCTCCGCAAAATGCACTGTCGCCATGGCGTCCGGCGCATAGCAGTCCGCGCCGATGGCATCCGCATATTCCTGTGTCATGACCGCGCCGCCGACCACGACCTTTGTGTCTTCCTTTTTTTCACGGAGCTGGCGGATGGTCTCCTCCATGCTGACGACCGTCGTTGTCATGAGGGCGCTGAGGCCGACCAGCCGGATGCCCTCCCGCTGTGCGGTCTCCACGATAGTCTCAGGGGCAACGTCTTTGCCCAGGTCGAGAATCTCAAAGCCATAGTTTTCCAGCATGACTTTGACAATATTTTTCCCTATGTCATGGATGTCACCCTTGACCGTCGCCAGAATGATCCTGCCCTTGCTCTCGCGCTTTTCGTCCTGCATGGACTCCTTGATCACTTCAAAAGCAGCCTTTGCCGCCTCTGCGCTCATGAGCAGCTGGGGAAGAAAAACCGTTCCTTTTTCAAATCCCTTTCCGACTACATCCAAAGCGGGAATCAACTCGCGGTTGATGATTTCCAACGCCGGAATGCCGTCATTCAGAAGTGCGCGGGCAGCATCCGCGGAGCTCTTTGTCATTCCGCGGCCAATGCTCTCGCCCAGAGTCATGGAGCTTCCTTCTCCCCTTCCCGGGGCTGTACCGGGCCTGGCTCCGCCTTCTTTTGACATAGCAGTCATTGCAGTGCTGGGAGCATCTGTGCCTGCGCCGGTCTGTGCCGCAGTTCCTGCTGCCGGAGCTGCTGTCACTGTGGTCCGCTGCGCATTGGCATAGGCCTCAATATAGCCCATGCACTGGGGATCCATGTCAGAGAGCGCGAGAAAAGCGCGATAGGCACACATCATGTCCTCGTTTCCGGGATTCATGATCGCGCAGGACAGGCCCATCTGCATAGCCATAGTCAGAAAATGCGCGTTGATCACAGATCTCTGAGGAAGACCGAATGAGATGTTGGAGACTCCCAGGATCGTGTGCCCATGCAGCTCGTCGCGCACGCGGCGCAGGGTCTCCAGCGTGACAAGGGCTCCTCTGGTATCAGAGGAAATAGTCATGGCGAGGCCGTCGATCACGACGTCCTCGCGGGGCACGCCGTAGCGGTCTGCCGCCTCATAGATCTTTTTGGCGATGGCGACGCGGCCATCAGCGGTATCCGGAATCCCGTCCTCGTCCAGCACCAGTCCGACAACCACTCCCCCGTATTTTTTAACCAGCGGAAAAACGGTTTCCATGCTCTCCTGCTTGCCGTTTACGGAATTGACCATGGGCTTTCCGTTGTAGAGACGCATCCCTCGCTCCATGGCCACAGGGTCTGATGTATCGATCTGCAGGGGCAGGGCGATGATGCTCTGCAGACGGGTGACGACCGTCTCCATCATCTCCGGCTCATCGATCTCCGGAAGTCCGACATTGACGTCCAGAATGTGGGCGCCGCTGTCCTCCTGGTTGAGGCCCTCCGTCAGTATATATTCAATGTTCTTCTCCCGCAGGGCCGCCTTGAATTTCTTCTTACCGGTGGGGTTGATTCTCTCCCCTATGATGACCGGCTTTCTGCCAATCTCAACAGCCCGTGAAAAAGAAGAGACGACGGTGCGGTGCTTGGGGGTGTTGGGCACAAAGGGGATGCCGTTAGTTGTCTCTCTGTCCCCGGCCCCCGGATCCGGCGTCCCTTTCACACGCTCCACAGTCCTGCGGATGTGTTCAGGGGTAGTGCCGCAGCAGCCCCCGACCGCCTGCACACCCATGGCTGCGATTTTTTCCATCCAGGAGGCAAATGTCTCAGGGTCGACGTCATAGACTGTGGCACCGTTTTCCGTGCGGGGAAGTCCGGCGTTTGGATTGACCAGAATCGGCACTGATGCCACCTCTGTCATGCGCTGCACGATGGGGATCATCTGCTCCGGCCCCATGCCGCAGTTGACACCCAGGCCGTCGACGCCCAAGCCCTCCAGCATAGCGACCGTGGAATCCACGGTGCCTCCGGTCAGCAGCTTCCCGCTGCCGTCATAGACATTGGTGATCAGGACAGGGAGGCTGCAGTTCTCCTTTGCCGCCAGCACGGCCGCCTTGGATTCATAGCTGTCGCTCATGGTCTCGATCAGGACCAGGTCTGCACCGGCCGCCGCTCCTATGCGCACGACTTCCCCGAAGAGCTCCACGGCTCTTTCAAAAGGCAGATCTCCCAGAGGCTCCAGCAGCCTTCCGGTCGGTCCGATATCCAGGGCTATGTAGGCGTCCTCGCGGCCGGTCCTTCTGCGGGCTTCCGCTGCCAGGCGCACTGCCGCCTCCACGATCTCCCGGAGCTCTCCGTGTTCCCCGTCTTTTCCTTCTTTTCCTTCTTTTCCTTCTTTGCCGTCCGCTTTCCCGCCGGTCCCGGGACCCGGAAACTTCAGCGCGTTCGCTCCAAAAGTATTTGTATTGAAAATATCACAGCCTGCTCTAAGATATCCGCAGTGCAGGTCGATGATGTCCTCCGGACGGGAGATGTTCCACCTCTCGGGGAGTTCTCCGCCTTTGAGGCCTTTTCCCTGCAGAATCGTTCCTGTTCCGCCGTCAAAAAAGAGCCACTCTTTTCCCAGACGCTCCAGAAGAGGGCGCCTGACCTGCCTCTTATTTTTTCCGTCAAATACTGATGCGTCTGTCATACCTGTGACGATGACCTCCTGTTCTCAGACATATATGATTAAGGCACGCATTGCTGCGCACCGCCCGTGTTTCCGTAATATTCCATACATCCCGCGCTCACACAAGGCCCGGTGCCCTCCGCGTTCCCGCAATACTGCCCACGGCTTGTGCTCACGCTGTTTTTTCTTCGGAGCGCAAAACTCGCGGGCGAGTCTTGAATTACAACCTTGAAAAAACGCATGAGGCGGCTTTTGAACACACTTCGCAGCCATGGAGTACGCATTTCTCATCCCTGCGGGACAGACCGATGACAGCTGTCACGGATTTGGAGGGCATCATGAGCATGCTCTCTGTGAGCGAGACGCCGATTTCCTTCTGTATGCGCAGAATCCGGGCGAAGTCGCTCTGATAAGACAGGGAAAAATCTCCATAGCCGGGAGAAAAGCGGGGCCTGCAGAAGAGACCCTCTTTTGCCGCCTCCTGAATGATCCTGCTGTTGACTTCATCACTCCAGGCCTCGATCATGGCAGCCGCTGCCGCCTGATAAATCACAGCCCGGCTCATCCGGTTGACACTTGCCCTGGCGATCAGACGATCCGGTCCTATTCCCAGAGTAGCAGCCATCAGGTATACGCTGTCACATCCCCGCAGATTGACGGAGAGACTGGTGCTGCGGATTTTCATGCCGGCAATCTGCAGAAGCTGAGGCTGCGGCTGCGGATGAATGCCAATGCCCTGCTCCGGAAGCAATCCTGTTTCCAGGCCCCTCTCAGATTCCCCTGCTTCCGGGTTCTGTCCGCACGCGGAGGGTTCTTCTATTCTTTCAATCTCATACCGGCGAAAAACCGATCTGGGGGTGACGGTCCGCCGCAGTTCCTCCAGGCAGTCCTCTACTGCCTCTGTGACGGCGGCGTCCGGAGTTCTGCCCCGATAGCCCAGATACCGGTAGATTTCTCTTCTGTTCACATCATTCATGGTTTTCGTCCATGCTTTTCGCCCGTGATTGTCGGCCGCGGTTTTATCCCCAGAGGGCCGAAAGGCTGCTCTGGATCATAGTCGCGATCTCGGGTTTGTTCATAGTATACACATGGATGTGCCCCACTCCGTTCGCGATCAGGTCGATGATCTGCTCTGCGGCATAGACTACACCTGCCTGCTTCATACCCTGAGGGTCATCGCCGAACCGGTCCACCATGGCACGGAAACGATGAGGGATGGTCGCTCCTGAGAGGGCAACGCTTCGTTTGACCTGGACGGGATTGGTGATCGGCATGATCCCCGCCACGACCGGAACTTCAATGCCCGCCTCGCGGATCCTGTAGAGAAAGCTGTACATGGTTGAATTGTCAAAAAACATCTGGGTAGTCAGGAAATCGCATCCCGCATCCACCTTTTCTTTGAGATGAAGGATATCGTCGGACTGGCGCTCGCATTCCACGTGTCCCTCGGGGTAGCAGGCTCCTCCGATGCAGAAATTGTCATCAACCGACTTAATATCATAGATCAGCTGGGAAGCATGGTCGTAATCAAAAACAGTGCGTCCTTCCGCAGGAATGTCTCCGCGGAGAGCCATAATGTTTTCAATTCCGTTCTCCTTATAAGTCTGAATCATTCCCCGGACTGTCTCTTTGGTCGAAGACACACAGGTGAGGTGAGCCAGCACGTTCGTACCGTATTTCTGCTGCAGGTCCGCCGCGATCCGGGTCGTATGTCTGCTCGTTCCGCCGCCTGCCCCATAGGTTACACTCATGAAATCCGGCCTCAGGGCCGCAATCTGTTCAGTAGCCTGTTCAACCGCAACTATTCCGGCGTCTGTCTTGGGCGGAAAGACCTCAAAGGATAAAGTGACTTCTTTACTGTTCAGGATATCTATGATTTTCATGACAATTGAGTCTCCCTTCATTATTCTCACGAAAAACGCTTTTCCCTTTTTATGAAAGTGTTTTTTCACATAAATGTTTTTACGTTTCAGGACTCGCTTTTAAATATGAGCGCCTTTACACATATGTATTTTCCTGTATGTTCTCCCGGCTGGCAGTGCAGCTTCCCTATTCCAGTTTTTCCAGGAGTTCTTCTGCTGACAGCAGCTGCTCCTCGCCGGAGCTTTTCGCTCTGGAAGTATCAAATATAAAGGAAATACCGTCCCGGTATCCACTTGCGGATACTCTTCCCCCGTCCCAGATATAATAGTAGACCTCTCTTCCTTTCTCATCATATTGCACGCGGGCGAAAGAGTCGTTTCCATAATAGCCCTGGACGGAGAGCCGGAGCTTGCCTCCTGTGATGCTGTAGATGGAATCATAATGCAGGTTTTCCACGCCTGAGGCACTGAGCAGCAGGTTCTCGTATTCCAGATAGAGGAAGTTCCTGCGGTTGAGCCAGGTCTCGTTCAGCGTTCCGCCTTTGTAGACCACCACCGTAGTGCCCTTTGCTGAGGTCGCCCCGACCTGTACCAGCTCAGGAACGCGGTCATCATTCATGTGAATCAACGCGAATCCGTCGTATTCCTCCTCGTCCAGATTCCTGATATGATCCGCGTAGGCTTCTTTCCAGGACTTGTATTTTTTGTCCTTACCATCTGTCTTTCCGGTCAGATAGGCAGTAATGTTGGAGATGTTGAGCGTCTCCACATCATTATTGACCTGCCGGGTCTTTTTCTTTTTCAGTTCAGGGGCGCCATCCTTCCGGCCTTCGTAGACCCTGGCCTCTGTCAGTTCTCCTCCCCTTCTGCCGTCCTCTCCGACTTTGGTATAAGTACAGACCGTGAGGATGTCCATAAAGCCATCCTTATTGTAATCGGTAAAATCGACCGCTTCCACGCCTTTGAAAATACGGTCGGACCTGATATTATCCTCTTCCATATCTTCAAGGACCGCCAGCAGACCCACGTCCTGAACCAGGGTAAAACTGACGTCTGCCTTGGGGTCGGTGCTTGTATCAGGATAAACAGGGGCAAAAAATACTTCCCCTAAAGGGGCCAGTTCTGCCCTGTAGGACTGGGCCTCGATCAGATCTTTCTGAACCCAGAGAATATTGGAACAGAACTGCCACCCATCTTCCGTCTTTTTGAGCATGGCCTCATAGACCGGCCTGTAATGAGCGCTTTTTTTCGTCCCGGCCCCGGTTTTCTCTTCAGAATCCTCTGAGCTTTCTTCCGATTCCGGGGTTTTCTCTTTGGTTGTTTTAGCGGACGAGGCTTTTTCTTCCCCTGCTTCTTTTTTCTGTTCTTTCCCGTCCGCTTTTTCCGAAGCATCTCCGGAATTCTTTTCCGGATCTTCTGCGTCCGCTTTTTCCGAAGCATCTCCGGAATTCTTTTCCGGATCTTCTCCGTCCTCTTTTTCCGGATCTTCCCCGTGCGCCTTCTTCGGTGCATCTCCGGCATCTTCTGAATTGCCTTGTCCTCTGTCTTTTTCCTCTGAAGGTGCCATATATGCCGGCAGATCATCTGTCAGCTCATAGTGGACAATGCACTTGTCTCCTCCGGTCCATGCATCAGAGCACTTTATATACATCTGATTGCTGTCGCTGTGTACCGAATACCAGGCCTTATATCTTCCGATATGAGCCCATGTTCCTGCCGTGTCCAGTTTGCGGTTCGACTCTTCGTACGTGATTCCGGCCTTGCGGGTCAGCAGGTCATCAATCTGTTCTTCCGTCACCTTAACGACAGGCAGATTGGTATCTTTTATTGAAATTCTGTCGAAGAGAAGCTCTTTTTCTTTCTTCTCAAGCTTTTCCTGTTTAAATCCCGCACCAGTATAAAAGACCTGATTGAGATCAATATCGGCAGGTTCCTCATAGGTGGAATGCAGAAAGCCGTAACTGCTTCTCTCATTGAGATAGTCCTCCAGGGCAGCCAGCTCGTCCGCATCCATCTCTTTCAGCTTTCCCAGCCCTTCCACTGAGTCTGTCTGTTCCTGTTCTGCCGCGCCGCGGGAGCCTCCCGAGTCTGCCCCGGAAGAAGATGAACCTGATCCGGAAGATTTATCCTTCCCGCTTTCCTCCTTCACCGGCCGGTCCTTGAGGCTTTCCTGCCTCGTACTGTTTTCTGCTGCCATGCCGGCAGAAGGTCTGTCTTCTCCAAACAGAGAATTTTCATACTCCTGTTCTCCCGGCTCAGGACCGCAGGAAGTAAGCAGACAGGCAGCCGCAAGTATGAATAAACAGCGAGCAAGCGGCCGCAAAGACGGATATGCTTGCATATCCGGTCTTGCGGACATTTGCGAGCGCCCACACATGAGTACAGAGCAAC
>CACYTU010000056.1 GCA_902777355.1 uncultured Lachnospiraceae bacterium
CTTCCCTGCACGAACTCTTCAATGACGATCAGATTGTCCCCGTCTTCGCGGAAGGACTCGATCCTGGGAACATAGCGGCTTTTGTGGTCTTTCAGATAGGCGAATACCTGCGTGTTGTAGACCGTGAGTACCTTTCTGTAGAATAGTCTCCCCGTCGGGACATCTCTGACAATGGACTTCCCGTCGCCCAGATTACGGATTTCTTCGTAAAGGGCCTGCTCACATAGTAATTCCAGTTCGTTCATATTGAGTTCCTCTGTTTTCCTGTTTTTCGGGAGGCTGCCTGGTAATGCGCGCGCACCGGCAGAGCCCGGTGCTGCCCGGATCCGTTCGTTAAATCAAGTATACAACAGGTGCTGTCTTTAAAAAAGCGTAGACATTTCGTGATGTTTTCCCTTGCTCTTTCCCTGTTTTATTAAGGGAGCCGCTCCGGGTTATGTGATTATTTTATCTATTGAATATATTTCTTTGGTGGGCTGACAGCCCACTGCCTGAAGGGGAAAATCATTTATAATGGCATAAATACGATGTAGAATAATTCGAAAAAAGAAGGGAGGCTGGGACATCATGGAGGAATCCACAACATCCAATCTTGCAAAAGTGCTGAAAAACATAGACACTGCCCAGGAGATGGAGCATTATATGGAACTCCCCGAAGTCATGAACAGCTGTCAGACTTTTCCGGAGTATTTCCGTTCGCTCCCGGCTGTCCAGGAGATGGACACCGGGGAGCTGATCCGCAGCAGCGGACTGGAAAGGTCATATTATTATCAGGTGATGAAGGGGACGCGCAGCCCCGGCCGCGATAAGGTGCTCCGCCTGTGCCTTGCCGCGGGGCTGAATCTGAAAGAAACTACCCGGGCGCTGGAACTGAGCGGAAACGCGGTGCTCTATCCCCGGAAAAGGCGCGACATCATTCTCACCGTGGCGGTCAACCAGATGGCCGATGTGGATGACACCAATCTCTTATTGTTCAAATATGGGGAAAAGCCTCTGGGATAAAACGGGGCGGGAAGACTCATGCTTCCCGTTTTTTCTGTCCGGATTTCATTTTGCCCTCATCTTCATAGTATGCCGTTTGCAGGCGGCGATATCCCTGTACTGACGTGTTCCGGCATAGTCAAAATGAGATAATCGCGGTACAATAAAAGGGACATCGTTCGAAACAGCCCGATGCCGCAGACCCTTTTTCTGAGGGGGCCTGTGACGGGAGCTGTTCCGGATGTCCTGCTTTTAATGACAGAGAAAAATAAAGTGGGAAGTGTACCCACTGCTAAGAGGTTCGCCTTTTGGCGCACTCACCTCACGCCGGAAGACAGGGCTCTGCGCGATGAAGAAAAAAAACGGAGATGAGAGAGACATGGATGAATCCACGACTGATAAGCTTTCTGAAATCCTTTCCAATATAGATTCCACGCATGAAATGGAACAGTATATGGAGACCCCCAGGGTCGCGGATGCCTGTCGCAGTTTTTCGGAGTATTTCCGGTCTCTGCCCGCAGTCTACAGCATCGACAGCGGGGAACTGATCCGGAAGAGCGGGCTGGAGCGGTCATACTATTATCAGGTGATGAAGGGGACGCGCAGCCCCGGCCGCGACAAGGTCCTGCGCCTGTGTCTTGGGGCGGGTCTGACACTGAGAGAGACGACCCGGGCGCTGGAACTGAGCGGAAACGCTGTCCTCTACTCCCGGAAACGGCGCGACATC
The DNA here is from genome assembly GCA_902777355.1 of uncultured Lachnospiraceae bacterium. Lineage (GTDB taxonomy): Bacteria > Bacillota > Clostridia > Lachnospirales > Lachnospiraceae > CAG-791. The sequence continues at coordinate 1,709 of CACYTU010000056.1, forward strand.
ATTCTCACGGTCGCCATCAATCAGAAGGCGGGGGTGGATGATGCAAATCTCCTTCTCTATAAGTACGGAGAAGAACCTCTGGCGTAAAGATTGGAAAAACGCGGGAAAAGACAAAAAGCGAGTGCTCAATTCCGGCGGGTAAAGCCCTGCCCGGTTTCATAATATTGTTTAATCAGTTTGCCGCGGGGAGGATCCATATTCTGGATTCTCCTCTTTTTCGTAACTCTCCGCCACTGACCTGGCTGTCTGCCGGATCGCGTCCGCGTGTCCGGTCAAAGCGGCAAAGGGCGCAAACTGCGCGGCTCGGTCCTCCATGGACATCCGGGGATGCCTTTCCGAGACGTGGTGGGGGAGGTTGATGATATCGTCATATTGGTCTGTCATTTTTTTGCCTCTTACAAAAAATACTTTTAAAAACATTTATTATTAAAAACATTTATTTGCATAGTGATATGAATTTTTTTGCCGACGGCATCAGAAATTTATCTTTGTGACGGATGATATAAAAATTTCGTTTGAAATCCAGATCTTCGACGTTCACGGTTATGATCTGACCGCTGTCCAATGCCGTCTGGATCATGCGGCGGGGCAGTACTGCTATCCCAAGTCCGGTTATAGCCGCATTGATCAGGGCGCTGGTGCTCATGGCTTCCCAGGCGGGGATGATATGGATCCCGGCATGCGCGATGACATGGTCAAAGACATCTCTGGTTCCGCTTCCTTTTTCGCGGAGCAGGAAGCGCTGCTTTTTGAACTCGTCGCGGGATATGGTCTGTCCCTGTTTCCAGCCTTTGTCCGGGGAACACAGAACGCACAGCTGATCCTGCATATATGCCTGCGCGATGATCCTGGGATCGCGGGGGATGCCTTCGATCAGGGCGAAATCCAGGGCGTTTGTCAGGATTTTATGCTCCAGACTGTCAGACTGCTCGACGATGACTCTTACATCTATACCGGGGCAGATCTCCGAGTATGCTTTTATATATCCCGGCAGGAACTGTGAACCGATGGTAATACTGGCTCCGACCCGCAGAATGCCTTTGGAATCCCAGTCGCGCAGGCCTGTTTCCATGTCTTCAAAAAGGTCGGTGATATGTATGGCGTATTGCAGAAATAACTTTCCTGAATCCGTGATCTTCAGCCGCCGGCCTATGCGGTCAAAGAGACGCACACCATAGTACTGCTCCAGCTCTTTGATCGCCAGACTGATGGCGGGCTGTGTCATGTGCAGCTGTTCGGCTGCTTTTGTGGAATTGCAGTCCGACTCGAAGACAGTGCGGAAAATGATCATATGGCGCAGAGTCATTTTTTCTCCTTTTTTACAAGATCAAAATGGATAAAAAGGAATCAACATGGCATTTTAAAACGGAGTCTTCCAAAATCTTTTTTAACTCTTCAGGCTTCTTAAATCTTTATTCAGCTCTTCCGGTTACTTAAATCTTTATTCAGCTCTTCAGGCTTCTTAAATCTTTATTCAACTCTTCCGCCTTCTTAAATCTTTATTCAGCTCTTCAGGCTTCTTAGATCTGTTTATCGAAATGGCGTGAAAAACCCCGGCCGATAAAGCCGTCTGCGGGCAGATCACGCCTGCTTATATTGTTTTGCTTATTAATATAATTAAAATATATTATTTTAATTATTAAAAATCAAGAAGTATAATCTCACAGTTGTAAGGATCATTGTAAGGAGGTTTCAAGTCACTCCCCCACCAGATTCGACGTGTTTTTGAGCGCCGGAGCGCTCAAAAACACGGAGTTTTAGGGCGTTCGGCGTTTCTCGAAGCGAAATTGGAATCACCGGGCGCAGCGTTACCGTCACACCCTGGTCAGGGTGTGACGGTAACGTAAGGAGAAGAGGAAGAAATTCCGGAAGAACAGGAATTGGAGAAGAAATGGAAATGGATACTTTGGAATTATTGAGGACTTTGGCTATCATCATTATTACTTCGAAAATATTCGGCCTGCTGGCGCGTGATCTGAGGGCGCCCCAGGTTGCGGGAGAGATCATAGCCGGGCTGTTGATCGGTCCTTCCCTGCTGAACCTGGTTTCGCAGAGTGATTTCCTTGCGGGCATGGCGGAAATCGGAGTGGTCCTGCTCATGTTCAGTGCGGGACTTGAAACGGATATAGACAAGCTGAAAAAATCGGGACTGAAGGCGGCTGCCATAGCGGCCGCGGGTGTTGTGGTCCCCCTTGTCCTCGGAAGCCTTTTGTATATGTGCTTCTATGGCTTTTCGGCACCGGGAACAGAAGGATTTATCCAGGCTGTCTTTATCGGGACCATACTTACCGCTACATCTGTCAGCATCACTGTCCAGGTCCTGAAGGAGTTGGGAAAGGTTTCCACCGAAGCCGGGACCACGATCATGAGTGCCGCCATCATCGATGATGTGATCGGAATCGTGGTGCTCACGGCAGTCCTGGGACTCAGGGATCCCAGTGCTGATCTCGGGGCTGTCTGCTTCAAGACGATCGCCTTTTTCGCCCTTTCTGTCGTCGTCGGCCTGATTGTATTCCGGTTAATGAAAATCGTGGACCGCAGATGGCCTCATACCAGAAGGATCCCCATTATCGGAATGAGCCTGGCTTTTATCATGGCTTATATTGCAGACAGATATTTCGGTGTTGCTGATATTACAGGCGCCTATGTGGCCGGAATCATCTTAAGCCCCCTGGATGATTCCTCCTATATTGACAGAAAAATGGATATCAGTTCCTATATGATCTTCGGGCCTGTTTTCTTTGCAAGTGTAGGGCTGCAGACAAATCTGAGGACGGTCGATCTGACCATCCTGGCTTTCTCCGCAGCATTTGTCTTTGTCGGACTTCTGGCAAAAGTAATCGGCTGCGGCCTCGTGTCGAAGCTTCTGCGCTTTGATAATTCGGACAGCCTCAAAATCGGAGTCGGCATGATGACCCGGGGGGAAGTTGCCCTGATCGTAGCCCAGCGGGGACTTAAAGCCGGTATTATAGACAGCAGATTTTTCACAGCTGTCATTCTTCTGATCGTGGTCAGCTCCATTCTGACACCCGTCCTGCTGAAGTTGATTTACACAAGGGATGAGAAGAAGATTCTCATCAAAAATCCCGGGCTGTCATGAACAGAACAGTAAAAAAGACTCTAAATAAATAAATATAAAATAAATGAGTCACCGGGCGCATCGCCCGGTGATTTTTTTTGCTAAAATGAAAAGTGATAGTGTAAGTGAAAGTGAAAGCTGAGAAAATCTTCCCAATCTCAGGATGAGCATAATAGTTTACAGCTGATGAAAAAGAAAATTCAGGAGGTGGGTGATGTTTGAGAATATTGTTGCGGAACGTATGGGCAGGCTGCATGCGGAATCTGCTTTTCAGATTCTGTCAGAGGCCAACGCGCTGGAGGCGCAGGGGCGCAGTGTGATCCACTGTGAGATCGGGCAGCCCGATTTTGCCACGCCGGACCACATCATCAGGGCGGCCTATGAAGCCATGAAGGCCGGTTACACCGGCTACAGCCCTTCCCCGGGCTATCCGGATGTACGGGCGGCAATCGCCCGAGAGGCAGGGGAGCGGAAAGGGCTGGATCTGTCCCCTGAAAATATCATCATCGTTCCCGGCGGCAAACCCATCATGTTTTTTACAATGCTGATGCTGGTATCGCCCGGCGATGAAGTCCTGTATCCCAATCCCGGATTTCCAATCTACGAGTCCTGCATACGCTTTGCAGGCGGAAAGCCGGTCCCTGTCCCCCTTCTGGATAAAAATGATTTCCGGATCGACCTGGATCATCTGCGGGCCAGTATCACACCCAAAACGAAGCTGGTCATCATCAACAACCCCGGAAATCCCACGGGAGGTCTGATGACACGCAAAGATATCGAAGAAGTGGCCTCGGTTCTCTGTCGGATGAAATCTATGACAGGCTGGTATACGGGGAGAAGCCTTTTTCCATCGCTGCGGTCCCGGGTTTTCAGGACCGCACCATAATCCTGGACGGATTCTCCAAGGCCTACGCCATGACCGGCTGGCGGATCGGATACGGGATCATGCACCCCGAACTCGCAGAAGGTGTCGAGCTGCTGATGGTCAACTCCAATTCCTGTACCGCTTCGTTTACACAGAGGGCGGCCCTGGCTGCGGTGACCGGACCCCAGGATGACGTGGACAGGATGCGGGACGCTTTCCTGGAGAGAAGGGACTGGGTGGTTCCTGCCCTCAATGGGATTCCCGGCATGACCTGCCGCACGCCGGGCGGCGCCTTTTACGCGTTTCCGAATATAGAGTCATTTGGAATGGACAGCCATACCTTCTGCACCAGGCTGCTGCGGGAGGCAGGCGTTGCCGCCGCCTGGGGCACATCCTTCGGCACTTACGGGGAAGGCCATTTCCGGCTCTCCTTTGCCAATTCACTGGAGAACCTGAAAATTGCAGTTGACAGGATCGCCCGATTTACCGCAGAACTCTGAGAGTATTCAGGAGATATCCAGGAGATATTCAGGAGATATTCAGCAGATATTCATTCAGGAGGTGTTCAGGAATTATCCTGAAAGTATTCTGAAAGTATTCTGAAAGCATTCAGGCCTTATGACCGCCGATACTCTGATTGCGCTCGCGCATGGTGGCGCCCTCCTGCAGACTGGTTCCCTTTACGATGGCGTTTTTGCCGTATTTTCTGCGGATGGACAGCATGGCCTCCTGAAGCCTGCGCTCTTTTTCAAGAGCGGCCTTCTCGCGCTCCTTTTCCTGTTCAAGGGCTTCGTAATCGGTGAAGAGATCAAGCTGCTGCCATTCTCCGCCGCTCTGTGCGGAGCCGGTTTCATTCTTTTTTCTGACAGAATTCTTTGGTTCCTTTTTGGCTTCAGGGACAGGGCTCCTGCGGGAAAAATCACCGGAAAAAATATCCTGATCAGATGCCGCCGAATCTCCGGCGGCTCTTTTATCGGAAGATGCCTCCTCGATGACGTGGTTGGTCGCCAGGTAGATCCTGCGGACCAGAAGGTCGGGATTGACGATTCGGTCATAAAGATCCAGAACCGCATCCGTAATCCTCCTGGAAGAGGAAGTGTGATGCCCCAGATTCACCGTGCCATGAGCGGGTTTGGGGGCGTTTCGGCCGTACCAGTCCTTTTTGACGGGACCGGTGTATTTCCGGCGTATTTCCGGATCGGCAAGGTTCTCGTTGTCGTAGACGACAGTCAGAACCAGCTGGTCGGTCACAAGTCTTTTTTCGACCAGGTCGAGAGCTGTGCCGTCGGCCATTTCACGCACTACGATGCGGGCTTTTTCATAGTCATAGGCGCAGGGAAGCACCTGGCCGGCACTGAAGGAGCGGTTCTCCGGTTTATAAGCCTTGATCAGGTCGATCGTGCAGGGCTCCCAGCCCCAGGCATGGTCGATGAGAAGCTCCGCATTGATGCCCAACAGCTTGTAGAGCAGATCCTCATCCCTGACCGAGCAGCGGGCGACATCCCCCATAGTGAATATCCCATAGCGCGCCAGCTTCCGGGCAGTTCCTTTCCCCACACGCCAGAAATCCGTGATGGGGCGGTGGCCCCAGAGCTTTTTGCGGTAGCTCATCTCGTCCAGTTCGGCAATGCGAACGCCGTCTTTGTCCGGAGGGGTGTGCTTGGCTTCGATGTCCATGGCGATTTTACACAGATAGAGGTTGGGCCCGATACCCGCGGTCGCTGTGATTCCTGTCTCTTTCAGGACCGCACGGATCATTTCCATGGCGAGTTCATGGGCGGTCTTTTTGTAGAGGGGCAGATACTTTGTCACGTCCATCATGACTTCGTCTATGGAATAGACGTGGATATCTTCGGGAGCAACGTAGCGGAGATAGATCTCATAAATCTTCGTGCTGTACTCGATGTAATGAGCCATGCGCGGAACCGCGATGATATAGTCGGCCTCGAGAGAGGGATCCGCGGCAAGTTCGGCTGCAGAAAAAGAACGTTCGGAAAAAGGACTGCCTGAGACCGTACTTTCAGAAAAAATGCTGCCGAAAACTGTACCTCCGGAAGAAGCGTCCGAAGAGGGACTGCGGGAAACAGGGCTTCCGGAAGAAGAGCCGCCTGCAGAGAGGCTGCCGGAAGAAGCGTCCGAAGAGGGTCTGCGGGAAGAAGGACTGCCGGAAGAAGAGCCGCCTGCAGGGAGGCTGCCGGAAGAACGATCTGTGACAGGGCCGGCCGCAAGCCCCTTATTTTGAAAAGAACGGAGATGCCGCTCTCTGGAGCGGTTCACTTCCTTCATTTTCTGCACGACTTCGAAGAGCCGGGGGCGTCCGGGAATCCCGTATGCCTTCAGAGAGGGCGAGACAGCGAGACAGATCGTCTTCTGAGTGCGCGAGGCATCTGCCACAACCAAATTAGTGGACAGAGGGTCCAGCCCCCTGTCCACACATTCCGCAGATGCGTAAAAAGATTTTAGATCAATCGCTATATAGGTTCTCTGCTGTTCCATTGTAACCTCTGTTTCCGCCTTTTTTCTTTCAGGATTTTTCAAGATATCTAAGCAGGGATTCCCGGTTACAATCATCGTGCCACAAACTTTTTAATAGTGCAAGCCGGATCGGTCAGTTATCTCTCGCGACGAAGGAACCTTTCACCCTGGTATACGTGGTGTTTCCTTTTACGCGGATTCCGGAGACGGTGAAGCTGTACTTCCTGCCGAGGCTCAGCTTTCTGACCTTGACCGTGATGCTGTCATTTCCTTTTTTGACAATACGCACGGTATAGTTCTTTTTGTTGTTGATGACTGTGACTTTGGGGTTCTTGAACTGTACGTAGGACTTGAACTCGATTTCGACTTCCAGGTCATCGCTGTCATAATCGACCTCTTTGACTTTCGGAGCCTGAGTGTGCGCGGGAATCTGGATGGTGCCCTTTACAGTGCCGTAATTCTTGTCGGATGATCTCTTGACTCCGGAGATCGTGTAGGTGTAAGTGCGGCCTTTCTTGTAATTCTTGATGGTAAAGACCATTTCATCGCTGTCTATTCTTTTGATATTGGTTGCACTGTATTTTGCGCCCTTGTTGTCTTTCAGCGTCACCTTGACGTTTTTGAACTTCACATCTGAAGTGAAATCAACCTCCACTTTGCCGTAGCCCTGATACTGAGCCTCCTTGACCCTGGGGGCTGCCATGGCAGGAATGGCGGTCGCCATGACCCACATCATGATCAGGATCATGCAGAGCGCGGTTCTGAATTTATTTCTGCTGCTGGTCTTTGTCATATCATACTCCTTTCCTTTGCCTTCTTAAGTACAGATGGAAAAAATGTAATACGCCTTCGGCCATTATTTTTACCTTGTCTGTTATTTCGCTGCATTTTGTTTTCTGGCTTTTTTGTTTTCTGAACACAGAATACAGGAGAATTATTAAAGAATTCTTAGAAAAAGAACAAAACGAAAAAAGAGCCGCCGAAAAACCGACGAAAAATAAAGCCGACGCATAAAGAAAAAATCTGTTTATGAAAAATCTTCAGATCGGCTGCCGGCGGCAGGACTTTTCCTTTGCGGCGCAATAGAGGCTCTGATTTCTCTTTCTGCGACGTAAAAGGGGGGACCAGGTCGGCGTGGAACTGGTGGAATCTTCGGGTACTTTATGGCACAATGATGAAAGTGGAGGTACTTATAAAAATGAGCAATAAAAAGGATGTGCAAAATAACGGCAGTCAGGAAAACAATACTCAGAACAATAACCCTCAAAACGATCAAAACGATCAGGGCAATAACTCACAGGGCAATAACCCTCAAAACAATCAGGGCAATAACTCTCAAAACACTAACCCTCAAAACAGCAATCCTCAAAATAATAATCAGAATAATGCCGGGAGGTATTTTCCGGGCAGGAAGACAAACCCTTTCAAAGGCAGCGGCAAATGGAATTTCAGCGATAAAATAAAGGGCGGAACCGGAAATGGAGGAGCTGCTGCCGGAGGTCTGGCCAGAACAGCTCTGGGCATTATCATCGCCCTGTTCATCCTCGGCACTGTTTTCGGCGGCTTTTACCGGGTGGATGAACAGGAGACGGCTGTTGTCACCATGTTCGGCAGCGTTGTCCGGACGGACACTGCCGGCCTGTACTTCAAGATACCCTGGATCCAGCAGGTGACCAAAGTCGACACGACCATCCACGGCACCGGAATCGGATATGCTGTCAACGATGACGGGCAGACATTTACGGTGGATACAGAAGGGATCATGATCACATCGGATTTCAACCTGATCGACATTGACTTTTATATGGAATACAGAGTCTCGGATCCGGTTGCCTATCTGTTCAATTCAAAGTCCCCGGAATATATCCTCAAAAATGTCGCCATGGCTGCCATCCGTTCAACCGTCATCGATTTTACGGTCGATGACGCGATGACGACGGGCAAGGCACAGATCCAGTCGCAGGTCAAACAGAAGATGCAGGAGCAGCTGACCAGGCAGAACATAGGCCTGCAGGTGGTCAATATCACGGTCCAGGATGCCGAGCCGCCCACGGAGGAGATCGTCCGGGAATTCAAGGCGGTCGAGACGGCCAAGCAGGGCAAGGACACGGCTATCAACAATGCCAACAAGTACCGCAACCAGCAGATCCCTGCCGCCGAGGCAAACGCCGACAAGATCGTGCAGAGCGCGGAGGCCCAGAAGGCCAGCCGCATAGCGGAGGCTGAAGGTCAGGTCGCAAGGTTCAATGAGATGTACGAACAGTACGCCATCAATCCCCTGATCACCAAGCAGCGTCTGTTTTATGAGACAATGGAAGACGTCCTGCCGGATATGAAAGTCATCATCAGCGACGGCGGAACGCAGACCATGTACCCGATCGAGAGTTTTTCGACGATCCCAAACAACAGCACTGAACAGGAGGATAATTGACCATGAAAAAGAGAATAGGAAAGGTTATTCTTGTCATAGCGGCAATCATCATTCTGGGCGCTGTCACCGGCTGTTTCTACACAGTGCAGCCCAACCAGTATGTGGCGGTCCGCCAGTTCGGCAGGATCGTGAAGATCGAGTCCGAGCCCGGACTCAAGGTAAAGGCGCCGGTCATCCAGAACATCCAGAGGATCTCCGCCGCGACCACGCTTTATGACGTGCCCCTCTCGGATGTCATCACACGCGACAAGAAGAGCATGATCGCCGATAACTATGTGCTCTGGAAGGTAGTGGACCCCACGAAATATATCAGGACCCTGGACGCCATCGACGCCCGGGCCGAGGAGAGAATCGAGGCGGCGGTCTACAATGCCCTCAAGAGCGTGATCTCCTCCATGACCCAGGACGAAGTGATCGAGGCCAGAGGGGAAAAGCTCACCCAGCTTCTCACCGATGAGGCCAATTCCGACATTGGAGATTACGGAATCCAGGTCATCACGGCAGAGATCAAGGCGCTCGACCTGCCCGACGACAACAAATCCGCTGTCTACGACCGCATGATCTCCGAACGGCAGAACATCGCCGCCTCCTATACCGCCCAGGGCGAGGCGGAGGCCCAGAAGATCCGCAATGAAACGGATAAAAATGTCAAGGTCATGGTCGCGGATGCCAACAAAAAGGCGGAGATTACGATCGCCGAGGGCGAGGCCGAATACATGAAGATCCTGCAGGAGGCCTATAACACCCCCCAGAAGGCGGATTTCTACAATTACCTCCGGTCCCTCGATGCCCTGAAGGTATCCATGTCCGGTGACAATAAAACGATCATCCTGGACAAGGACTCCGAACTTGCCAGGATTCTCTACGGAGGAACGATCGGAAATGACACATCGGCGGCGCCGGCAGCGGCACCGGCGGCAGCTTCGGAGAACGAAGGGAACTGAGCCTGAACCGCTTTACACAGGAAAACAGGTGAGTGAGAGGCAGCTTGCGAAAATCCAATAGCTCATTCCCGATTCCTTCCCCAAAAAACAGCTGCCCCCAAACGGTCTTCCCATAAAATGGCTTCCCATAAAATGACTTCCAAAAAAATGGTTTCCCATAAAAACAGCTTCCTGACAAAACCAGCTTCCCCCAAAAGGCTTCCTCAAAATGAGGATCCGGCTCACAGGCCATAAAAAATGCTCTGAAAAAATGGCTCTGAAAAAATGAAAATCCGACTGTTGAGAAAGCCGGCGCAGCCTGATAAGATATTCATAGCCGGCTTTCGGAAACGTTTCGGAAACCGGAATGACCGGGAATGACCGGGACGGGAAAAGCGGATTTAAAGAAGGATCCGTGACGCGTTTATCCGCGGCACGAATAGTGTACAGGGAGGAATGACAGATATGAAGAGAATGATTATTGTAGTCTCTGCCATAGCGGCGATAGCAGCGATCGCCATCACGACGATTTCAGTTCCGGACAGATTTGAATAAACGGACGTAAGAAGCAGTACAAAACAGTACAAAACAGTACAAAAAAAGAGTGCGGCCCTCCGGCCTGTTCACAGCCGGGGATTCCGCACTCTTATTTTTTCTTTCCGGAAGATTTGGGATCTGCTTCCTGTCACTCTCCGCCGAAAATCGTGTTCCTGAACGGATTCAGGGCTGAGATCAGGATCTGACCGAAGAGCAGGCAGGAGATAACCTCGCCGGCTCCTACAGTCAGCATAAAATAGGGAATGCCGCCCGGAATGTGATAGGCATAGGAGAGCACGAAGGGGATGATGATCATGTTGGACACGATTGGCGGTATTGAGACCATGAAGCGGTTCTTCCGCAGGGCATAGCTCCCGACGGCGCCCAGAAAGGTCGCCAGTGTTCCGAAGATTACATCCGGCAGTGCGCAGCCCGTGACGATATTACTGATCAGACAGCCGAGCGTCAGGCCCGGAATGGCAGCGGGCGTAAAGAAGGGGAGGACCGTGAGAGCCTCCGAAAAGCGCACCTGTATGGCTCCGCTTGCCAGCCCGAATCCCGCAGCCAGGGTCGTCAGGACGGTGTAGACCGTGGCGATGGCGGCGGCTTGTGTAATGAACTGTGTCTGTGTGAGATTGCTTCCTGATTGTTTATTGTTGAAGTTCATTTTTTCCCCTGCTTTTAAGCTTTTAAAAATTAGTGTTTACATATTATGCCGGAGCATGTCAGTGCGCAGGTCTCCCTGCTGAAATGGTTAACTGATACTGGTCAGCCACACGACGGCCGCTGCTGCCATCGGGCGGGAGCGGCCCTGCGAAGAGGCAGGCGGCAGGGATTCTGCACACCTCCTCTGTATGATGCTCAGCCCGGATGCGGATCCGCATCCGGGCTGAGCATTATTTCAGGCATATATTTCAGGCATATATTTCAGCCCTTATTTCAGGCAGTTACCTCAGCCCTTATTTCAGGAGTGAGGTATTAAGCAGCAGATCGCAGTCTACATTACCGGAGATTCCCGGAATACTTCCTCTTGATGAGAACTGCCACATATCATACTGCCTGGGGATCGGCATTGTCTTGATTCTGCTCCAGATATTGCTGGAGTAGCTGTTGGAACCCCAGTAGGCATACCAGGTGGAGAAACCCTTCAGCCTGGAAGGTGTGTAATAGCTGTTGAGATAGTGAAGGTTGAAATACCATCCCGCGCGACGTCCGCCCTTGGTGATGGTGTTGCAGAAGGTCCGGGTCATCTCTGTGATCTCATTGCGGCCGGGATAATGGCCTTTGCGGTTGGCCTTGTTCATAGAATCATATTCCCAGTCGTAATAAACAGGCAGGTTGATCGAGTATTTCCGGATCACACGAAGGCAGAACTTTGCTTCCTGCGCAGCCATGCTGTTGTTGTAGGCATAACTGAACCAGTAGATTCCGATCCTCATGCCGGCTGCTTTGGCTTTTTTGATATTGGAATAAAAATATTTGTCCACATTGGAGGTTCCGTAACCGGCACGGATGATGACGGTCCTTACTCCGGAGGCTTTGACTTTGTTGAAATTGATAGGGCCCTGATGCTCCGAGACATCGATGACACGTTCGTACCCGGTAGAAACTTTTTTGGAACTGAGCAGCTTTCCGGTTTTGGTATCGAAATTATAGGTCATGCCCGAAAACGTCTGTCTTCCGGTCAGGAGGGCGCCGAAGTGGCCTTTATGATTTCGGCTGGCATAGTATTTGTTTCCGTTGACTTTAAACCAGCCCGTGACCATATGCCCCGCTTTGTTAAAGTAATACAGACGTCCGCTGATTTTCTGGAAGCCAGTGGAGAGAACTCCTTTGTAGGGCTTTGATTTGGGATTAAAGTAATAGTAGTACTTCCCGTGGTGGACCAGACCGGTGAGGATCTGCCCCTTTCCCTTGTAACCCTTTAAAATGCTTGCGTAGTAAGTCTTGCCGTTGACCTTGAAAAAACGAGTTACCAGATTTCCTTTTTTATTGAAATAATACAGCTGGTTTTTGAACTTTACAAAACCCGTTTTGTATTTCCCTTTCGCGTCAACAAGACGGAGGTTTCTTCCGACGGTTTTCCATGTGAGAGAGGCAGAATTGACAGTGATCGTACTTTCCGTCTCAGGGGTAATCGATGAATCGTTTCCCTCCCGGTACCCTTCAGCTGTTAAAGCCTCTGATACAGGGGAAGTCTTTGAACCGGTCCGCCCTGCGGCAGAAACCGGAAGACTCAATACTCCTGCAAAGAGAAAAACAAGCAGAAGAATAGAAGCCAGTCTGTTGAACTGTTTTTTCATACACCCTCCAAAAAAGTTAATAGATACTATATGTTGTGATTGTCATAAGACCAATAGACAGTATAAAGGATAGCGGGCACAATGTCCAATAGAAATCTATAGTTTATTAAGAAAAATGGAAAAAAAATAAAATTTACATAAAGTGATGAAATGCGGAATTGGACGCCTGTCATGAGAGGAAGACGGCAGAGGAGGGGACGTGTGAGTGACCGGGAGTATCTTAGAAAGGACAAGAAAAGGGACTGTGTGCGGGGAAAGGGAATATCGTGGAAAAAAGATCAGCACAGGGAATTCCCGTAAAAAGAGATCAGCGCAGGGGATACCGTGGAAAAGAGATCAGCGCAAAAAAAGAACACCAGACCCGGGCGTTATGCCTCAGAACTGATGCTCTCAAGTGCGCCGTCAGGGACTCGAACCCTGGACACCCTGATTAAGAGTCAGGTGCTCTACCAACTGAGCTAACAGCGCTTATTCAAATTTACTGTCACGCTTGAATGTCGTTCTCCGTGACGCAAGTGTTATTATATGCGATGTGTTTTTGAAATGCAAGCACTTTTTTAAAATATCGACAATTTTTTTTGATCTTTTTTTTCGATCCTGATTTGCCTTTTTCACGGAGCGGGAGCGTCCCACCGAAACAGTGATGCATAAAAGGTGTATTGTTTTCAGCATGGGCTGTAACTGCCCGTAAGGGGGAAGAAGGATCGGGCAGAACATGCTGTGCAGTTCAAGGTCCCGATATGCTATAATAATATCTGCCGCAGTGTCCGGGGCCTGAAACCTGCTGCCCTTATGGCTGAGTTGCACAGCAGCAGAATATGATGACGGAGCCGCGGAGACGAACATATATAAGCCGAAAACGAATATATGCGGAAACGATCATACAGAACTGCGGATGAAAAAACAGAATCGGAGAGAAGAGACTGAATGGGAATGATTTTTGAGACACACGCACATTATAACGACGAGGCATTCCGGGATGACCTGGATAGTATTTTTGCCCGGTTCCCTGAGAAAAGAATTGGCAGAGTAGTCAATATTGCATCTGATCTGGACAGCATAGGGGAGTGCCTTGATCTGGCTCACCGCTATCCCTTCATGTATTGTGCGCTCGGTATTCATCCCTCCGACAGCGCTCCGCTGACAGATGAGCTGTTGGAAGAGATCCGGGGCAAGCTGTCCGATCCGCGGGTCGTCGCTGTGGGAGAGATCGGTCTGGACTATTACTGGGATACTCCCGATAGGGAAATACAGAAGCACTGGTTTGAGGAGCAGCTGGAGATGGCGCGGCAGGCGGACCTCCCGGTGGTGATCCATTCCAGAGAGGCGGCGCAGGATACGATGCGGCTGATGCAGGACCACCGCGCGGAGGAAATCGGGGGAGTGGTCCATTGCTACTCTTACAGTCTGGAACTGGCAAAAGAGTTCGTGAAGATGGGCTTTTTTATAGGAATCGGAGGTGTGGTGACTTTTAAAAATGCCCGCAAGCTCAAGGAGGTAGCCGCGGGAATCCCGATTGACCACATTGTGCTGGAAACAGACAGTCCCTACCTGGCTCCCGTTCCCTTCCGCGGCAAGAGAAACAGCTCGCTCTATCTGCCCTATGTCGTTGACGCGATCGCTCAGATCAAGGGGATGGATCCCGAGGAGGTCATTTCCCGCACGGAGGAGAATGCAGAGCGCCTGTACCGCCTGCGCAGCTGATTTTCCACAGAATCTTTTGCAGAATCCTGCGCAGCTGATTTTCCGTAGAATTATTTGAAACTGATTTTCCACAGAATTATGCACAGCTGATTTTCCACAGAATTTTTGTCACAATACTGGCTGTTCGGCTTTTTCTGAGACAGGAGGGTTGTTGAGATGGATGGAGTGCGATTCTTGTTGGATCTTACGATTCTGTTATTTATCGCAAAGGTCTTTGGTTTAGTGGCAAAGCGCATCGGTGTGCCGGAGGTGGTCGGACAGATTGTCGCAGGCCTCCTTCTGGGACCGGCCATTCTGAATATTGTGACAGAAAGTGATTTCCTGCAGCAGATGGCGGAAATCGGCGTCATGATGATCATGTTTGAGGCGGGCCTGGACACGAATCTGGATGAAATGCGTAAAACAGGGATCAAAGCTGCTGTGATTGCATTTATGGGGGTAATCGTCCCCATTACGCTCGGCATGGTCCTTTATATGGCCTTTTATGGATTTGCAGGTCCGGGATCGGATCAATTTTTACAGGGCTTATTTATCGGAACGATCATTTCCGCCACATCTGTCAGTATCACGGTGGCGGCCCTGAAGGAGCTTGGCAAACTGAACGACGCCGTGGGAACGGCTATCACAGGGGCCGCTATTATCGACGATGTGATCGGGATCGTGGCCCTGACACTTGTGATCAGTTTGAAGGGCGGCAGCGGCTCCGCAAATCTCGGGGTCGTCATTCTGAAGGTCGCGGTCTTTTTTGCCTGCGCAGTCGGGAGCGGCCTTCTGGTCAACAGGTTTATGCACTGGCTGGATGACCATTACCCCCACACGCGCAGGATGCCGATTGCCAGCCTGTGTTACTGCTTTTTGCTGGGATATATCGCAGAGACATATTTCGGGATCGCTGATATCACGGGAGCCTATCTGGCCGGAGTCGTTCTCTGCAACCTGAGTGACAGGGATTATATTGAGAGAAGGATCGACATCAGCGCATACATGGTTTTTGCCCCGCTTTTTTTCACAGGAATAGGCCTGAAAACGAGCTTCGGTTCGATGAACACGAAGCTTGTGATCTTCAGCATCCTGTTTGTGCTCGTGGCGCTGGGAGCCAAAGTGATCGGCTGCGGAGGAAGCGCGCTTTTCCTAGGCTTTAAAAAGAAGGACGCATTGAAAATAGGGATCGGGATGATGTCCAGAGGAGAAGTCGCGCTTATCACTGCGCAGAAAGGGCTCGCGGCGGGACTTCTGAGTGCAGACTTTTTTTCGGCGATCATACTGTTGATCATTGTGAGTTCGATAGTGACTCCGATCTTCCTGAAACGGGTCTATAGTGATGGCTGAAAAACATTGGCGAACCGGGTTTAACAAAATCATCGTCTGACCCGGACATCATATTAGTATCAGACATCATTTTACATGCATCATATTACATATTATAGGAAAGGAAATGATTTGGAAAAACTGACGACATCCGGAGTGACGCGCGCCGTACTTGCAAAATTCGGTATCCGCGCCAGGAAAAAATACGGACAGAATTTTCTGACGGACGGTAACATCGTCCGCGGCATCGTGGAGGCATCCGGAGTGGGACCTGAGGACTGTGTCCTGGAAATCGGTCCCGGAATCGGTACTATGACGCAGTATCTCTCTGAGGCGGCCGGCAAAGTGGTCTGTGTGGAAATAGATGAAAGCCTGCGTCCTGTGCTTGCGCTGACGCTGGAGGACTGCGATAATGTCGAGGTGATCTGGCAGGATATTCTGAAGACGGATCTCAGGGACCTGGCAGACCGGTATAACGGGGGACGTCCCCTCAAGGTGGTCGCCAACCTTCCTTATTATGTAACAACCCCTATACTGATACGTCTTCTGGAGGAGAAAGGCTGTTTTGAGAGCATCACTGTGATGGTCCAGAAGGAAGTGGCGGATCGCATCTGCGCTGGGGCGGGCAGCAAGGAGTACGGGGCGCTTTCACTTGCGGTCCAGTATTTTTCGGATCCGCAAGTGGTCCTTAAAGTCCCTCCGTCGTGCTTTTTCCCCAGCCCTGCTGTTGAGAGCGCGGTCCTGCATCTGCAGGCTTACGCGGAACCGCCGGTGGAGGCGGATGAGGAGTTTATGTTCGCGCTGATCCGCGCGTCATTCAACCAGCGGCGGAAGACTCTGGCCAACGGCCTCTCTCACGGATTCCGCTGCAAAGGCCGCACGCTCACAAGAGGCGAAGTGGAAGAGGCGCTCTCATCCATGGGACTTCAGCCGGACATCCGGGGGGAAAAGCTGTCGCTCGAGCAGTTCGCGGCTCTGAGCAGGCAGCTGGCCGGGAAGCAGGATATGTGACAGTACAGTCCTTCTGATCCGTTTTCCCCTTACGTATGACCCCTGAAGACCGTGACACATATGACCCCTGAAGGTCCTGACGCACACGTTGAACTTGAAAAGTCTTAACATTTTGACATCAATATAGGGCTGTGCTAAACTGAATTTAACTATTTTTTGACTGGATAACGTATGTGTTCATACCACAAAGAGAAGTCCGGCTGAAGCGCCGGACCTGTTCTGACACAGCGTAAACCGGCAGGGGACGGACGAGAGGTTTGGAATATTGGACAAATATGAATTTCGAGTGAGTCTGGACGAGATCGACAGACTGATTGAGGAGCGCCGCTTCAGCGAAGCGGCCGCGATCGCGGATAAGATAGATTGGGAAAAAGTGAGGAGCACGTTTACTCTTTGCAGAATCAGCGATCTCTACAAAATCAATAAGCGCTACAAAGACAGCAGAGACCTGCTGGAAATCGCCTATGAGCGCAAGCCTTCCTCCCGCAAGATCATCTATTCGCTCTGTGAACTGGAACTGAAACTGAATAATTATATTCATGCCCTTCAGCTCTATAATGCCTTTATTAACGTGGCACCGAGGGATCCGGACCGTTTTCTTCTGCAGTACAAATTATATAAAAAGCAGGATGTGAATGTCCTTGAACAGATTTCCGTGCTCGAGGAGTTCCTCCGGCGCGACTTCAGGGAAAAATACGCGTATGAACTTGCCACCCTGTACCTGAAGGCCGGGGATGAGCAGCGCTGCGCAAGCCAGTGCGATGAGATCGTCGCCTATTTCGGCGACGGACGATTTGTGATCAGGGCCCTGGAGCTGAAGAAATCGATCATGCCGCTTACTCCCCAGCAGGAGGAGCACCTGGAGATTCTCCTGAGCGGAGGAAAATATGTCCCGCCGGCACCCGCAAATGAGGAGGAAGCTTCCACAGAAGCCGACGGTGAGAACTCAGCAGAGACCTCAGATGAAAGCGGAAGCGGAGATGTGACGGAAGCCGCACCCGGGAGCAATGAGCCCGCGGCGGGAGAGGCAGAGAGAAAAGCCTCTGCCCGGGCGGCCGTATCCATGCAGGAGACCAACCCGTACAGCGTGCAGCGAACTGCCGCAACTGCCGGGGACGGGGCCGGAGCATGGACAGACAGCATAGAGACGGAGCAGCCGGAGCAGGAGAGTCCGCAGGAGCCGGACACACAGGATGATCAGGACGGCAGGACTGATTCCGAGCAGACCGGAAATCCGGAAGAGTACACGGATGCTCTTCTCAGCGATGTGAAAATGCAGGAGACCATTGCCCGCGGCATGCAGGAGATCGATGATTATGACAGCGTGCTTGCCCAGGAGACCAGCGGACAGCTGGCCATGGTCATGGAGGAAGATCCGCAGGAGGAAACGCAGACGGAAGGGCAGCTGAACCTCGAGCAGATCATGTCGGAATGGGAAAAAATCCGCCGGAACAGTGAGCAGCAGCGCCTTGCCGAAGCGCGCCGCCGCGTGATGGAGAGATCGGATGCTGTCAAGCGGGAACTTTACGGAGATGATTTTTCCGAAGAATCCGAAGAAGCTGAAGAAAACGGAGGGCAGGACGATTCCGGTACGGAAGCCCAAGGGGACGCTCCTTCCGGGGCGACCCGGTCCTGGGACAGCGAAGATGTGAAAAGGCGTATGAAGAAGTAAAAAACGGAAGTACGCAAAAAACGGCAGTACACAAAAAATGATAGTACGCAAAAAATGACAGTACGCAAAAAAACGGAAGTACGTAAAAACGGGGATTGCGTATGTGCAGACCGATTACAGACTTTGCCTGGTTCAGGAAGCACAGGACGCGGGAAACGTTAATTGCAGCAGGTTGTGGCACACAGCCTGCGTAATAACCATAATATGTGTTTTCAGCGTGTAACTTTGGTCAATTCATAAAACAGCAGTAAGAAAGGGGTACTTATGGCTGCAATAGAGAAGAGGGTCTTTGTATCAGAGACAGACGCGTATCTGTTCGGAAACGGTACACATTACGACATCTATCGGAAACTCGGAGCACATCCGTCCGTGGAGAATGGAGAGAAGGGTTATTTCTTCGCGGTGTGGGCACCGAATGCCAAAGCCGTCCATGTGATCGGCACATTCAGTGATTGGAATGAAGAAAAGTATCCCATGAACAAGCTGAATGACGGCGGTATCTGGACACTGTTCATTCCCGGAATCAAGGCAGGAGAGCTTTACAAATACTGCATCAAAGCAGCAGACGGAACCAGTATCTACAAGGCGGATCCCTTTGCCAATGCTGCGGAGCTCCGTCCAGGAACGGCATCGAAGACAGCCGACATCACAGGCTTCCGCTGGTCTGACGGCCGCTGGATGAACAAGAGGGGCAAAAAGAGCGCCAATCAGCAGCCGCTGGCCATCTATGAATGCCATATCGGCTCCTGGATGAAACATCCCGACGGCGGAGACGGTTTCTACAATTACAGAGAATTCGCGGATCGCATTGTCGAGTATCTCAAGGATCTCAAGTATACCCATATCGAGCTGATCGGCATTTCCGAGCACCCCTTCGACGGCTCCTGGGGCTATCAGGTCACGGGCTATTATGCCCCGACATCCCGCTACGGGACACCGAATGATTTCATGTACATGGTCAACAAGCTGCACACCGCCGGAATCGGTGTCATCCTTGACTGGGTGCCCGCGCACTTCTGCCCGGATGCCCATGGTCTGGCAAAGTTCGACGGACAGTGCATTTTTGAAGATCCGGATCCCCGCCGCGGCGAGCATCCCGACTGGGGCACCCGCATTTTCAATCTCGGCAAGCATGAGGTCAGCAACTTCCTGATCGCCAATGTTTTCTATTGGATCAGGGAGTTCCATATAGATGGTATAAGAGTCGATGCAGTGGCATCCATGCTTTACCTCGACTATGGCAAGAAGGACGGTCAGTGGGTCGCCAACAAGTATGGCGGAAACGAGAACCTGGACGCGATCGAGTTCTTCAAACACCTCAATTCCGTCATCCACCGCGACTTCCCCGGTTTCCTCACGATTGCCGAGGAATCCACGGCATGGCCCAAGATCACAGCAAAGCCCGAGGACGACGGCCTTGGCTTCGATTTCAAGTGGAACATGGGCTGGATGCACGATTTCTGTGAATACATGAAGCTGGATCCGGTCATGCGCAAGGGCGACCACAACGGCATGACCTTCGCGATGAGCTACAACAGCGCCGAAAACTATATCCTTCCCCTGTCGCATGACGAGGTCGTTCACCTCAAATGCTCTATGGTCGAGAAGATGCCGGGCTACCGCGTGGACAAATACTCCAACCTTCGCCTGGGCTATACCTTCATGACCGGCCACTGCGGCAAAAAACTCCTGTTCATGGGACAGGAATTCGGCCAGGAACGCGAGTGGAGCGAGGCGCGCGAACTCGACTGGTTCCTTCTGGCAGACGAGCAGAACAGCGGCATGAAGAAATATGTCGGAAAGCTGCTCGACATGTACAGAAGTTACAAGTGCCTGTATGAAATCGACAATGACTGGGGCGGCTTTGAGTGGATCAACGCCAATGACGCTGACCGCAGTATCTATTCATTCCTGCGCAAGTGCCCGTCCAGCCGCAAGGGTCTCGTGTTCATTTTGAACATGACTCCTGTCAAATATGAGAAATATCGTGTGGGCGTGCCGGTGAACAAGCGCTACAAACTTGTTCTGAACAGCACCGACAAGGAGTACGGCGGCTTCGGCGACACGCCTGTCCCTGAAGTGATCCGCGCCAAAAAGGGTGAGTGCGACTATCGCGACCAGTACATCGAATTTGACCTTCCCGCATACGGCGGCCTGGTATTTGAATTTATGTATTGATCCGTCTGCCTGAGGCGGCCCGGTCCCTGTATTTATGTATCGACCTGTCTGCCCGCAGCAGCCCGGCGCTTGAATTTTAAGCAGTGATCTGTATGCATGCGGCGGGGCATGCCCGGAATGCGCAAGAGGAGGTATATTATTTTGGAACTTCATGAGTCTGCGGAAGACTATCTGGAAACTATACTGGTCCTATACGAGAGAAACGGACAGGTCCGCTCTATTGACATCGTCAATGAAATGAATTTTTCCAAGCCCAGTATCAGCATCGCTATGAAAAAGCTCCGTGAGAACGGCTACATCCACATGGATGTCAATGGCCTGATCACCCTGACAAAAGAAGGCAGGGCGATCGCCGAGAGAATCTATTCGCGGCACAAACTTCTGACAAAGGTCCTGGTCGCGATCGGGGTCGATGAGGAAAAAGCGGCTGCGGAGGCATGCAAGATCGAGCACGATATCGACGATGAGACTTATGTCAAAATCGGACAGTTTTACGAAAAATACAAAGATAAGATGGAATGAACGGTAACGGGACTCTGCATTTCCGCTCCTGCCATATTTGCGGCGGCGGAAATGCAGCAGCATCCTGCAGCATTGCGGATTCAGTGCGGCAGCAATACTTCGGCAGTGACGCAGCGGCAATGTTTCGGCGGCTGTTCTGCAGGGTGATTCTGAAGCAGAACCCTGCAGCCGGTTCAGGAAATAAATGATTCATCCAGTAATCACAACAGTACATCGGTAATATTTAAGCCGCCGGGCGCACTTTGTACGCCCGGCATAGTTTCATGTGATAAAAAACGTGAACGGACTAAGGAGGAAGCAAAATGAAGACAGATATCCAGATCGCACAGGAGGCCGAACTCTTTCCGATCACTAAGGTTGCCGAGGCGGCGGGAATTCCCGCGGACTCGCTGGAACTGTATGGAAAGTATAAGGCAAAACTCTCGGATGAGTATCTGGAGAGCCTGGAAGGCCGTCCGGACGGAAAACTGATCCTGGTGACAGCCATCAACCCCACCCCTGCGGGTGAAGGAAAAACGACTACCAGCATAGGCATGGCGGACGCTTTCCACCAGCTTGGAAAGAGTGTCATGCTGGCTCTGCGCGAGCCTTCTCTGGGGCCCTGCTTCGGCGTCAAGGGCGGCGCTGCCGGCGGCGGGCATTTTACAGGTGATTTCCACGCCATCACTTCTGCCAACAACCTGCTGGCAGCGGCTATTGACAACCATATTCATCACGGAAACGCTCTGGGCATCGATCCCACCAGGATCGTCTGGAAACGCTGCATGGACATGAATGACCGCGCCCTGCGCAACATCGTCGTCGGCATGGGCACCAAGATGGACGGACCGCTTCGCCAGGACCGCTTTGTCATCACAGCGGCTTCCGAAATCATGGCAGTTCTCTGTCTTGCAGAGGACAGGGAAGACCTCCGCAAGCGTCTTGACCGCATCGTGATCGGCTACAATTATCAGGGCGAACCCGTGCTTGCCAAGGCTCTTGAAGTGACCGGTTCCATGATGGCCCTCCTCAAAGAAGCCATCTCCCCCAACCTGATTCAGACCATTGAGCACACCCCTGCTCTTGTTCACGGCGGTCCCTTCGCCAACATCGCGCACGGCTGCAACTCTGTCCGCGCGACAAAGGCTGCCATCAAGATCGCCGACTACGCGATCACTGAGGCGGGATTCGGCGCTGACCTCGGCGCTGAGAAGTTCCTTGACATCAAGTGCCGCATGGCTGATCTGCATCCCGACGCGGTTGTCATCGTAGCAAGCGTCCAGGCTCTCAAATACAACGGAGGCGTGCCCAAGGCAGAACTCAAGGAAGAGAATGTCGAGGCCCTGAAGAAAGGTATCGTCAACCTGGAGAAGCACATCGAGAATATTCAGAAATTCGGTGTTCCCGCGGTTGTTGCCCTCAACTCCTTTGTCACGGATACAGAGGCGGAGACAAAGGCGGTCGAAGAGTTCTGCGCCAGCCACGGCTGCGAATTCTCCAAGGCCACTGTCTGGGCTGAGGGCGGCAAGGGCGGCATTGACCTCGCGAAGAAGGTTATCAAGACCATCGAGGAAAAAGAGAGCAAGTATGCTCCCGTATATCCTCTTGAGATGTCTCTGGCCGAAAAGATCGAGACCATCGCGAAAGAAATCTATGGCGCGGACGGCGTCGTCTTTGCGGGCTCCGTGCAGAAACAGCTTCACGAACTCGAGGCGCAGGGATTCGGCAGCATGCCGGTCTGCATTGCCAAGACCCAGTATTCGCTCTCTGACGACCAGACCAAACTGGGCCGTCCCACAGGCTATGACCTTAACGTGCGGGAAGTCTATGTCTCCGCGGGCGCGGGCTTTGTAGTGGCACTCACAGGCACCATTATGGCTATGCCCGGACTTCCCAAACGCCCTGCTGCCTGCAGCATTGATGTCGGGGAAGACGGAAAGATCACAGGACTTTTCTAAAGCAGACGAAGAAGCGCGAAAGTGCTTCAAGGCGTTTTTTGAACCCGCTGAAGGTGCTTTTAAAGCAGACAAAAAAGCACGAAAGCGGTTACAGGGGGTTTATTCTTCATCGCGCAAGACTCGCAAGCGAGTCTTGAAAATACACTTCAATTGTTTTTTTTGACAAAAGGGATTTTTTCCGCGCAGCCTGCGTGGATTTGCGGATGTCATCGGGAGACGGCTGCTTCCCGCCGCTGTCCCCCGAAAATCGGGAGGTAATACATGATCAGAATCACAATGAAAGACGGAGGAGTCATAGATCTGGAACTTGATGAGAAAGCGGCTCCGGTGACAGTTGAAAACTTTCTGAAACTCGTGAACATGAAATTCTATGACGGGACTATTTTTCACAGGGTCATTCCCGGATTTATGATCCAGGGTGGAGATCCCGATGGAACCGGAATGGGAGGTCCCGGGTGGACGATCAAGGGAGAGTTCAAAGCCAACGGCGTGGATAATCCGATCAGCCACACTCGCGGAGTGATCAGCATGGCAAGAGCCATGGACCCTGACAGCGCGGGCAGCCAGTTCTTTATCATGCATGCGGACGCGCTTTATCTTGACGGCCAGTATGCGGCCTTCGGCCATGTTGTGAACGGTATGGATGTGGTGGACCGCATTGCGTCGACCCGCACAAACCGCTGGAACGGCGACAGGCCTTATGAGGACCAGGTCATGGAGACCGTCAGAGTCATCGAAGAATGATCACAGACGATCCGTCATATCAGTGAAAACACAATGAAAGTCCCGCACAGTCAGTAAAAGCACAGTCCGGACCGGAACACAGGGACAGAGTGAAGAAGGGGATTGGCAGACCGGGATTTCATAAAAAAGAAGTGCGAAACAGCAGTGCCCGCGGAAGAAAAGCTTCCGCGGGTTTTCGATGAACAGCTGCGCGGAACAGCTTTTCGGAAACAGCTTTTCAAAAAACAGCTGCGCGGAACAGCTTTTCGGAAACCGCTTTTCAAAAAACAGATGCGTGCAGCAGGTCTTCGAACCATGTAACGACGTGTCATAACAGGAGATCGATCATTGAAGATATTCGGGAATAATAAAAAAGCACCTGGCAGAATAGTCTCGATAATGCTTGCGGCTGCGCTTGTCCTTTCTCTGGCGGGATGCACATCAGCAGGCAAGTCCGGCGGGGACAAGACCGGGCAGGCAAAAGCGGAACAGGAACATACGGAGACTGACCGGGTTGCCGCAGAGAGTGCGACAACAGAGGCAGCCGGAGCAGGCGCAGGCAGGACCGCAAAGGACATGGCTGTGGTAAATGAAGAAGGAGCGGGAGCCGCCGCCGCGGAAGCTGTAAAACAGGGGAACGCGGAAGCAGCCACTGCGGCAGAAGCCGCAGTCGAGGAGCTTACCTCCGCAGCCGCAGCGGAGGCAGGAACTGAAAGCGGCCTTTCGTCGGCTGAGCCCGCTGACCCTGCTGCAGAAAAAGCGGCTGAGCCCGCTGAGAATCAGGAGGAGACCATTCCCGAGGAACCCACTGTCCGGGAGGACGGCGGTGTTTCCATGAACGTATTTGCCATGGATACCTATATGACACTTCTGGCATATGGAGACAAGGCCGAAGAAGCAGTGCGCGAGGCGGCAAAGGAAATTCACGCTCTCGATGAACAGCTTTCCACCGGGATCAAAACCAGTGAAATATGCCGTATCAATGCTGCGGGAGGCGGAGAACCCTCAGAGGATGTGGAGATGCTCATCAGCGAATCGCTGGAGCTCTCGAAAAAAACGGACGGCATGTTCGATATCGCGATCTATCCGGTCATGAAGCTGTGGGGATTCCCGACACAGGAATACAGGGTTCCGAAGAAAGCCGAGATCGATAAGGCACTGAAACTTGCGGATGTCTCCGGAATCAGGCTCGTCACCAGAAAAGATGTGAAATCTGCCAGAAAAGCGGCTGACGAGGCTGTGAAAAAAGCTGAGGAGGAGGCTAAAAAGGCAAGGGCGGAAGCTGACAAAAAAGCCAAAGAGGATGCGGCAAAAGCGGCTGCGGAAACTTCCGGAAACGGAAAATCCGGAAATGAACAGTCCGCAAATGACGGGTCCGAAAAAGCCGCGGGGAAAACTGAGGAGAAAAATGCAGGGAAAACTGCGGAGACAGCCGAGGAGACGGCAGCTGCCGCGGCAGAGGCCAGAGTGGAGAAGGAAAAGAAAGCTGCTGCAGCAGTCCCTTCAGCTCCGTCCGTCACTTTCGAAATCAAGGGGCTGGAGATTGACCTGGGCGGTATTGCCAAGGGCTTTACCGGAGACCGGGTAGGGGAGATTTTCAGCCGTTACAATATTAACAGCGGCATCATCAGCCTGGGAGGAAATGTTCAGGCATACGGGACCAAGACGAACGGCAAACCCTGGAGGGTCGCTATACAGAATCCGGAGAGCTCCATGGAATATCTGGGAGTCCTTGACGTACAGGACAAGGCAGTCGTCACTTCCGGCGGATATGAACGGTTTTTTGAAGAAAATGGCGTGCGTTACCACCACATCATTGATCCCCGCACCGGCTATCCCGCGGACAGCGGACTGATCTCGGCTACCATTGTCTGTGAAAAAGGCATTCTGGCAGACGGACTTTCAACCTCCCTTTTTATTATGGGAAAAGACCAGGCGGAGAAATTCTGGAGAGAGAGCGATCTTTATTTTGACTATATTCTCGAAGATAAAGAGGGAACCCTCTATGTAACAGAGGGGATTGCTGATTCTCTGATGACAGACGCGAAAGTGGAGGTCGTCTACCGCTGAGATTCGGCGTGCCGGACGGACTATCCTGTGCCGGCGCAAATGGACTATTCTGTGCCGGTGTATACGGACTATCCTGTGCCGGCGCATATGGACTATCCTGTGCCGGCGCATATGGACTATTCTGTGCCGACGTATACAGACTATCCTGTGCCGGCGCATTCCAATTGACTTTATCACGTTGGCGTATTAACATAATACATGTTTGTGAACAGCAGGTCATGATCACAGACAAGTACGAACAAATGAGAGGGGATATTGAAATTATGGACAATAAAACGCCAAAAGTAAGGGTGACAATTGCTGCTTTCCTGGCAGTGGTAGTTTTCCTGGTCATTTCAAAATTTGTGACCACGCCGGAGAGCGTCCAGCAGAGCTTCTGGTCGCTGATCCCTCCGCTGATCGCCATTATCCTGGCACTTGTCACCAAAGAAGTGTACAGCTCACTCTTTATCGGTATTGTGACAGGATCGCTTCTGTTTGCGGGCTTCAACTTTGAGGGGACGATGACCCACATCTTCAATGATGGTATTATCGCCTCTCTTTCCGACTCCTGGAACGTCGGTATCCTGATCTTCCTGGTCATCCTGGGAACGATCGTGCAGCTGATGAACCGCACCGGCGGCAGCGCGGCTTTCGGCAACTGGGCCTCCAGGCGTATCCAGACCCGCGAGGGCGCCCAGCTGGCTACCATCGCACTCGGCGTCCTGATCTTCATCGATGACTATTTCAACTGCCTGACCGTCGGCAGTGTTATGCGCCCCGTTACGGACAAGCACAATGTTTCCCGCGCCAAGCTGGCTTATCTGATCGATGCCACAGCAGCTCCTGTCTGCATCATCGCTCCCATCTCCAGCTGGGCGGCAGCAGTTGCAGGCTTTGTAGAGGGTGAAAACGGACTGGCTCTGTTCATCCGCACTATTCCCTATAACTATTACGCGCTGCTGACGATCGCCATGATGATCATGATCGTTCTGATGAACATCAACTACGGTCCCATGGCTGTTCACGAGTATAATGCCACTGTCAATAACGATATTTACACGACACCTGACAGGCCTTATCGAAATGCGATCGATGATTCCCAGGACAAAGTCGGCATCGTCGCGGACATGCTTGTCCCGATTATTTCCCTGATCGCATGCTGCGTCGTCGGCATGATCTATACCGGCGGATTTTTCTCCGGTACAAACTTTGTCGAAGCTTTCGCAAACAGCGATGCCTCCATCGGCCTGGTTCTCGGATCTTTCAGTGCCCTTATTATCACCATGGTTTATTACCTGATCCGCAATGCTCTCAGCTTTGATGAGATGATGGGCTGCCTTCCTGACGGATTCAAGCAGATGGTTCCTGCTATCCTGATCCTGACACTGGCATGGACACTGAACGGAACCACTGCCAGCCTCGGAGCCAAGGAATACGTCGCAGGTGTCATTGCCAACAATGCGGCTGGCTTTGCCTCCTTCCTGCCTTGCATCATCTTCCTGATCGCGGTCGGACTTTCCTTCGCGACCGGAACATCATGGGGAACTTTCGGTATTCTGATTCCGATCGTTGTATCCTGCTTCCAGACAACAGATCCTCAGCTGATGATCATCGCCATGAGCGCCTGCATGGCGGGCTCCGTCTGCGGCGACCACTGCTCACCCATATCCGACACCACGATCATGTCCAGTGCCGGAGCGCAGTGTAACCATATCAACCACGTCTCCACGCAGATGCCTTACGCTCTGACCTGCGCGGTCGTATCTGCCGTGACCTATATCATCGCCGGTCTCATCAGGAACCCGGCGATCGGACTGATCTGCGGACTGATCCTCATGTTTGCCGTCATGATGATTTTCAAAATCGCCGGCAAAAACAAGTCCGTTCCTGAGACAGCCAAGGTGGTGGGCGCGGAGGACGTAAATTACGCAGATAAAGTGGACAACTATGACGTCTGATTTACAGACGGAGACGGGCAGTCATGAGACAGGCTGTCAGCCGGAAAGCTGATCTGTCTTAAAAAAGCCAGTCTGCCTGAAAAGCGAAGATAGAAGAAAGCAGTCCGGGATTCGCCTGTGAATGAATCCCGGACTGTTTTTTTATCGCAGGGCTGCCGTAAGGTATCTTTCGCCTGACGGCGAACGGCAGTCCTCTGCTCGTTACTGTCCACGCCCTATCGAAGGCGTGGACATGTAACGACGCGTTTGGCGATTCCAATGCGCTTACGCGCCGCCAAACGCCGTACAACTCGGGTT
>CACYTU010000057.1:0-16681 GCA_902777355.1 uncultured Lachnospiraceae bacterium
CCAGCGCCCAAGTACCGGCCGCTCGCAATGGTCCTGCGGTTGTATGTGCATATTGACGAGACTCAGAGCCTTTTCCTGGCTTTTGACCTTTACATCATTAAATTATTGTGTACACTGAATCCCGGATTCCGGCTTCAATTCTCAATTATTACAAATCTTTTCCGTAGAGATAAAACGCCGAGCATGCACCCTCTCCGGACACCATGCAGGCACCCACGGGGTGCTCCGGCGTGCATCCTCTGCCGAACACTCCGCAGTCGGAAGGCAGGCATTTGCCCTGTAGTACTTCACCGCAGCGGCAGGCCGGATTCTCTCTTCCCTCGATGCGGGGCAGGGCATATTTAATCCTGGCATCATATGCTGCATATTTTTCCCGGAGCTTCATTCCGGAGGCAGGCAGAACGCCGATCCCCCTCCAGCGGGCGTCGCAGGGCTCCATCATCTCATCGACCAGCTTCTGCGCGGCAGGGGATCCCTCCGGGCGCACCACGCGGGGATAACAATTTTCAAAAAACGGTTTTCCCTCTTCCGTGCGCTTCACGATCACAGCGATGGCTGTCAGCAGTTCCTTTGCAGTAAAGCCGGCGACCACGCCGCTGGTTCCCCGGGCGGCGAGCTGCTCGCAGATAGAAGTGCCTGTGATGGCATGAACGTGTCCGGGATAAAGAAATGCGTCCATGCTGCCCCGCATGGCCTCGTAAGCCGCGGGCATGGTCTTATTGGCTGTCAGGATCGAAAAATTGGACAGGCCCTCTCTCTGTGCTTCCTGCACCGCCAGACAGGCGGTCGGTGTAGTGGTCTCAAAGCCCACCGAGAGAAAGACGACCGCTTCCTCCGGATGTTCCTTCGCGTAGGCGACAGCATCCTGAGGGGCATAGACCACCTGAATGCGGGCGCCCGCGGCACGGGCTGCCGCAAGGCTTGCCGGAATCTTTCTGAAGGCGGGTTTTCCGCCGGACGTGCCGTCTCCGGCTTCTGTCGGGATCAGACCTGACCCCGGCACGCGGACCAGATCTCCGAAGGTGCATATAGTCACGTTGTGGTCTGTCGCAAGAATGACCGCTTCGTCAATGAAACTGACCGGAGTCACGCAGACCGGACATCCCGGGCCTGAAATAAGCCTGATCGGGGGCGGCAGGATCTGCCTGAGACCCAGGCGGAATATTTCATGCGTGTGAGTCCCGCACACTTCCATGATCCGGATTTCCTTGCCCTGATAATTATCGATGATCTCCCTGGCACGTGAGATCACGCTTTTCTTTTCTCTTGCATTGTCGCCCATGGCGGGTTCGCCTCCATCCTCTACACATCTTTATTAAAACCAAATCTTTGCGAATTTCTGTGATTATCACAAAAAGAAATCTCAGAAAAAATCACAGAAGAATCCACTGAAAAATCCACTGGAAGGTATTGCAAAGCTATTAAAGAAGTGCTCCGAGAACATCCTCTGCCTCGTCTTCATCTTCCTGCGTGATCTTTGCAATCGCGGCACCCGCGTGCACCATGACATAATCGCCGGGCATCAGGTCGTTCAAAAGCTGAGCTGAGACCTCTCTCTTCGCTCCGGACGCGTCAACCAGCGCCGTTCCGTCTTCCCTGAGCTTCACCACTCTTGCCGAAAGTCCTACACACATGTTGTCCTCTTCTTTCCGGAAAAACTTTTCTTTGTTTTCCCTTTCAAATTGTCATTTATCAAAGCGTTCAATATTATCTATAAAACAATTCCATTAAATCTTTTCAAGTCTCCGCAAACACCTTCCTGTACATCCCTGCCAGCGCCTGGCCAAGGGCGATACCTCCGTCATTGGGAGGAACCAGATGGTGGATCAGAACTTCCATCCCCCGCTCTGTCAGGCTGTCCTGGACAAGCGACAGCAGGAGTCTGTTCTGAAAGCAGCCGCCGGTCAGGGCTGCAGTCCTGATCCCCGAAGCTTCCGCGATTTCGATGCAGGAATCCGTGATAAACCGGGCCAGTCCCGCGTGGAAGAGCCATGCAAGTTTTTCAGGATCCTCCCCCTTCAGTTTCTGCCGCAGCAGCGCCTCAAAGAGGTGGTCTGTGGGCAGATGAAGCAGCGTTTTTTCAGATGCATCCTGTTTTTTTCCTGCCGTATCCTGTTTCGCTTTTCCCTGGCGGTTCCCGAATCCAGTGGTTCCTTCCGGGAGGCAAAGTTCCCTGCATGCCTCTTGCAGAAGTTTTTCTACTCTGCCTTCTCTCTTCCCGCCCGCATTGTTCCTGCCGCTCTCCGCCGGATCTTTTTCTCCTTTGTCGTCCCAACAGATCCGGTCCTCTGCGGCAAGGGGATCTCCAAATCTCTTTTCCGCATAGCGCTCCGCGGCAAATTCCAGTTCGATTGAAGCCTCTCCCTCATAAGTGGATTCGCGGCAGATTCCCAGCATGGCGCTCACAGCGTCAAATAGTCTTCCGGCGCTGGTGGAAGTGACAGCCTGAATGCCTCGCTCCGCCATCATGCGCTGAGCCCTGGCGTTCTGCAGGTCACAGATTGAAAGAGTCTCGATAATATCAAAATAATTCTCTGCAGGGCCTTTTTTCTCAGATACAGGCACCTGAGCAGGATTCTGAATGAATTTCTCTTCTCCTGCAGGTGACGGTTCCGTGGCTCTTGCGGCCTGCAGGTCATCATATGGCAGGAAACCCCTGTTACAGAGCTCCCGGATCATGGACGCCGCGATTCGCCATCCCTGTCTGGGGGCACTGTCTCCGCCAATCTGCAGAAACGGCGCTATGCTCCGAACTCTCTCATATCCCTGCGCGTCGGCGATCATGATCTCGCCGCCCCAGATCGTCCCGTCCTGTCCATAGCCGGTTCCGTCAAAAGAGACACCGATCACCGGATCTCTGCGGTCATTTTCTGCCATACAGGAAAGGATATGGGCATAGTGGTGCTGGATCCTGAACAGCGGGATATTGCGCCTGGAGGCAATTTCCTCCGCAATCTCCGTGGAATTGTATTTCGGGTGCAGATCACAGACGACAGCCTGGGGAGTGACCTCCAGAAGCTTTTCCATACGCCCGATCGTCTCTTCGAGCGCGCGCACCGTGCGAAGGTCTTCAAGGTCCCCTACATAGGGAGACAGGTACAGCAGATTCCCGGAGGCTATACAGAAGGTATTTTTCAGTTCTCCTCCGACTGCCAGAACGCAGCCATTGAAGACTGCGGCATCGGACGCATCGGGCGCATCGCGCAGATTCCGGCCTGTCCCGTTGTTTTCACCCGAATAGAGCACCGGAAGAGGAGCATAGCCGCGGGAACGGCGTATCATATATGGATGTCCTCTGTGGAAGTCCATTACGGTATCATCAGCCCTGATTCTGATCAGGCGGTCGTGGCTCAGGATACAATCGCAAAAGCCGGACAATTCGGCCAGCGCATCCTGGTCATCCCTGCAGATCGGAGCTCCCGATACATTTCCGCTTGTCATGATCAGGCAGTCCGGCATCTGCAGACCGTCGTCATAATCAAAGAGCAGCAGCTGAAGAGGCGCATAGGGAAGCATGACACCGACCTTGGGATTGCCGGGCGCCACGGAAGGCGCCAGTTTGTTTTTCAGAAGAGGATTCCTTTTTTCTCCGTTTTCCCCCTTATGATCAGATTCCTCCGTTTCTATATTCCGGTCAAGAAGCAGGATCGGTTTCTGATGTCCCGTCAGGATCTGCCGCTGTTCTTCATTAAACAGGCATTCCCGGCGCACTGTCTCCTCGTCCTTCATCATAACCGCGAAGGGTTTGGCAGGGCGGCGTTTACGCTCGCGCAGCCTGTGGACTGCCTCTTCATTTGTGGCATCGCAGCACAGATGGAATCCGCCGATCCCCTTGACCGCAACGATTCCTCCGGCCAGGATGACCTTCCTGGCGGCAGTGATTGCCTCCCGGCCCCTGATCTTTTCCTCTCCCGGAGCCTTTCCCGTTTTATCCGCAGCAGGCAGCAGGTAGACCTCGGGTCCGCATTCGTTGCAGCAGACCGGCTGGGCGTCATATCTTCTGGAAAGAGGACTGTAATATTCCTCCGCGCAGGTTCTGCACATAGGAAACATTTTCATACTGGTGCGCTCCCGGTCATAGGGAAGCGCGTCGAGTATGGTCAGACGCGGCCCGCAGCATGTGCAATTAATAAATGGATGCAGATATCTGCGGTTATCAGGGTCATATAATTCCTGGGTGCACTCCTCGCAGATCGCGATATCCGGAGAAATAAATATCTCGCCCTCTGTTTTTTCACTCTCAACGATTGAAAAAGAACTGTATTCTTCCGCGCCGGCAATCTCTTTTTTGTCTATTTTCAAAATAGATGATCTTCTGGGAGGCTGTTCTCTCAGCAGAGTCTCAAACTGTCCAATCTGCTCCCCGGTACCCTGCGCGAAAATTTCCACGTAAGGACCCTTGTTGCAGACACTTCCCCTGATCCCGGAAGTACTGGCATGCCGGTCGACCGTCGGGCGAAATCCGACTCCCTGCACGATCCCGTACACACGGAATCGCACTGTTGTGATTTTTTCCATTTCCGTACATCCTTTCAGGGCGTCTAAAACAATGCTTCTTTGCTTCTGCTTCCTCAATCCTGCTTTCCCGGTTCTGCTTCCCGGCCACGGCTCCCTGACCCTGCTTCCATGTTCCGGCTTTTCAAACCCGCTTTCTGATTCTGTTCCCTGAATCCGGCTTCTCAAACCCGCTTTCTGATTCTGCTCCCTGAATCCGGCTTCTCAAACCCGCTTTCTGATTCTGCTCCCTGAATCCGGCTTCATTATTTCGTTTCCGAATCTTGATTTTTAGTCCTGGTTCAGGTCTCCCGAAACTGCAAAGTGGGGCAGATGAATCAATGTCGCAGGCATGCCGGACAAAATAGGTTCCAGTGCTTTGTCACAGATCACATAATCGTATT
Organism: uncultured Lachnospiraceae bacterium; assembly: GCA_902777355.1. GTDB lineage: Bacteria > Bacillota > Clostridia > Lachnospirales > Lachnospiraceae > CAG-791. Next base: position 4,899 of record CACYTU010000057.1, read on the forward strand.
TTCTGTCTGTGACCAGCTGCCGGACGTCTGTCTCCTCGCGCAGTGAGACATCTCCGGGCTGCAGAATGTCCCGGTTCATAAGGAAAAATCCCGCTGTATCAGCCAGTATTCCTCTTCCCTTCAGGCTTTGCCGGATAGCGTCTGCCAGAACCTGCTGGTGAATGATGAGTACTCTCTTACCTGACAGCGTTTGGGCGCCGGAAGAGAAAAAGCCACCATCGAAGCGGTTCAGGATCCTCTCTGCATCGGGGATCCAGTATTCCCAGGGCGTTCCATATCTTTCCTCCAGCCATTTGGCAGCCGCAGCTCCGGCAGGCGAGAGAACGAAATTCTTTCCGACCTCCCCGATCTTCTTCAGGGATTCTATGTCTGTCCCCGCTCCGCAGCAGATCATCTCCCCATATCCCATCGAAGCAACTGACCGGCGCAGTGACTCCGCAGAAATGATGCCGGCAAAATCCAGAGGTGAAAAGCCCCAGATGCCTGCGATTATGTTTTTATCTTCCGAATCAGCAGCAGATCCTGAGTTTTTCTCATCAGTATTGCTGTCGTGCTGTAAGTGCGAAACTGTATCCGGTGTCTTTTCCCGGTTTGTTTTCATCAAATCCGGGAAAAGGCTGTCCGTTTTCCCGACAGAGCCTGGTTTCCCGGGCTTGCAGAATGTCTCGAGAAGGGCCAGATAGGTCTTTTCGATTCCTCTGTCGTAATATTCCATTCCGTCGGTGTCGACTCCCAGGACAGGAAGTCCTGTCTTTCGGGCAGCCATCCTGCAGAGGGCACGATAATCCGTACCGATCACAGCGGGAACCGGAGTTCCAACGATTGAGGCAAAAGCCGCAGGGATGCGGTGCGCGGCATCGGCCAGTTTTTCTACCAGGCGGTCGTCACGTCCCAGGATTGCGTCCATGTCCCTGAGTCCCGCGCTGAAAACCGCGCTCTGGGCGCCAAACCAGCGGGGTTCATCAAAGCCGCAGATATTTCCGGTACAACCTCCCGCGTCACAAATGACACAGATGCCTCCCATATCATAGAGTACAGAGACGGCACCTGACTGGTCAGGGGCAAAAGGAGTCGTGACCCGCCTGAACCCACGCGGGAGCTTTTCCGCAGAGACAATATCCGGTCTCAGTGATTTGAGAACGCCCTCATCAGATCCCGCAGATACTGCAGATCCCGCAGATACCGCAGATCCCGCAGATACCGCAGGAGTATCCTCAGAGCCAAAGCCGGAACCTTCGTTTGAAGAAACCTGCTCGTCCCGTCCTTTCAGCATGATCATCGAAGCGTGGGAACCTCTGCCGCCGGTCTCCATAGCCTCTGTGAGAGCACGGAACAGGCCGGAGACAGCCCGGTAGCCGAAGGGCTGAACGTCAGAATTCCACTGAACATTGGGCAGGTCGGGATGATACCAGCCGGCGTCACGTCCGATTGAGACCGTGACAGCTCCCGGTCCATTTCCAGATTCTGACCCAGTCTTTCCCTCTGCCTGCGCGGCATCGTAGTGCAGCATGGAAGGGTGCAGGTTGGAATAGATCCTGGTGTCGGGACTGAGCTGTGCCAGCAGGTTGATCCAGACATAAGTATCCTTTCCGACTGTCCCGAAAATCTCCCGGACCGCAAAGCCCTCCCGGACCAGGGCACATGCCAGTTCGAACGGACTGGCGTTCATAGCCTCTCCGATGGAAAAAACAGCCCCGGGATACTTCCTGCGGAAGTCCTCTACCGCCTGCACTGCCTCTTTTTCCCATTGAGCGTCATCAAAAGAAGTATTGAGCACCCTTCCCAGAGCAGCATATTGGGCGCGGATCCTGTCGATCTGATAGAATCTGCCCAGCTCAATAAAGGGAATACCCAGGCGTTCCTGCAGATCGTAGGCTGCAGGCCTGGCTTCCGGGTTCAGGACAATGTTGAAGTTTGCCTCCGCCATGGCCTGGAACTCGCTGTAATCCCCACAGGATCCGATCTGGCGGATCTTTTTGATCCCTGCCTGTCTCAGAAGGGGAAAGAACTCACTTCCCCGGTCTCCTTCCTCTACAGGGGCAAAGAATCCAAGGATATTCACAGAAGTGGACTTTTTCCTGCGGGGTTCCAGAAGCTCATAGATCGACTGCCGCACATGTACCATGGGGGGCTTTCTTCCCTCCCGGGTAAGGGCATACATATAGCAGGGCTGTACACGGACGTCAGGCACCTTTTCCTCAGCCCGCCTGCAGATACGTTCCATATCCGTTCCCAGCAGAGCATCCACGCAGGTGATGCAGATCATCACGACGCGGGGCCTACGTCCCAGTTCCTCCAGACCCCGGCAGATTTCCGAGACCGCCCTGGGGATTTTTTTCAGGTGCCGTCCTGTCACCAGATCCGTCTGATCCATGGTCAGGTAAAAAAAGCGATCCTCATACCCCGGCATACGGCTGATGGCGGAGGTATTCCTTCCGCAGCAGCCGGGCGAGACGATCAGCATGACTGAATCAGGGACCGACAATCCCGCGCGTTTGACACCGTAACCCTCCGCCCCGGGAGAGTTGAAAGCCAGTGTCGCCGGCGAGCTGTAGATCAGATGTGTGGTGGAGACAAGCTCACGCGGTATGTCATTGTTTCCGCGCGCAGCCAGCTGCGCTGCCGTATAATATGTCGCTTCATTCCTTTGCATACCAGTGATCATGACCTCCATATTAAACAGGTAATTATCTTGTCCGCCGGTCACCGCCGGCATGTGCTTTTGTTCTTTAAGGGTTTTTCTTTACAGATAGCTTTTGTGCCAGTTCCAGAAATGTTCTGCTGACCGGCAGGTCGGGATCTCCCTCAATGGTCGTCATCCCCTTGTCCTCGTACCGGGTGATATCGTCGCTCCGCGGAATCTCGCCGATGATTTCCAGGCCTCTGGAATCCGCGAAATCGCGCACCTTTTCATCCTCTCCCACAACGTTCCTGTGGTTGAGGATGATTCCCCTGATCCTGGCGTAGCTCCTGTCCTCGAAATTCTCTACTGCGCTCGCGATGTTATTAGCGGCATAGAGAGCCATTTTTTCGCCGGACGTAACAATCAGGACCTGTTCCGCATATCCTTCCCGGATGGGCGCGGCAAATCCGCCGCAGACCACATCCCCCAGGACATCGTAGAGGACAACATCCGGCTTCCACGTTTCGAACAGACGCAGATCTTCCAGCAGCTGGAAGGTCGCGATAATCCCTCTGCCTGCGCAGCCGAGGCCGGGCGTGGGACCTCCGGTCTCAATACAGAGAATTCCGCCGAATCCGACACGGGAGATTTCCTCCAGGGTCTCGGGATCTTCGTCTTCTTCGCGCAGATAGTTCATGACAGGCCGCAGGGGCTGCCCGCCCAGAAGATTGATAGTGGAATCCGCCTTGGGATCACAGCCGATCTGGATCACTCGTTTCCCGAGTGTCGCGAAAGCTGCTGCAAGATGGCTTGTCACTGTGGATTTACCGATTCCGCCTTTGCCGTAAATAGCTATTTTTATCATAAAAAAGACTCCTTTATGCGCACGGGACGCAAAAGGAGCCTTTCATTTTGAACCAGTTCCGGAAAAAATCCGGCCATACTGCTGCACAGGATGTCTGCTTTCAGAATCGGGACTTGCAGGATCCGGTTTGGTACATGGACCCGCAGGAAACAGACGCCCGGAAATCAGGCCTCTATTCTGAAAACTTAATCCGTTCACATGCAGTAATATGTTTCTGCCAGGCTCTTTCGGGTCGAAACGCATGCTTCCCGTCAGGTTGACAGTATATTTTGATTTGACTGAGGGTCAGCAGAGAAAGTGTCAGGAAATCATTGCTGGCATTTTCCGGGCAGGCACCCTGTTTAATTTGATCAGAATAAGCCTTATCAATTATAAGTCTTATTGATCCTTGAAATATTCTAATAAAATATTACTTTTTTCCGCGAAGAGCAACAGCAATCTTTGCGGCGAGGACAGCGTTGTTGAGGAGGAATGCCTTCTGGGATTCCATACTCTCTTTGCCCAGGTACTCCCTGATACGTCCCATCATGTAACCGGTGATAGCTTTGCCCTGAACGTTGTTCTTTTCAACATCGTGCATTGCTTCGCCGACAGCCATGCGGGTCTTGACGGGATCCAGCTCATACTCCTTGGGAACGGGGTTCACGACCAGAACGCCGCCGGGGATGCCCATCTTTGCCTTGATCTTCATGACCTCTGCCAGCTCAGTGGGGGTATCCATACGATAGGTGAGGCGGAAGCCGCTGCCGCGGACCATGTACTCGGGCATACGGTCTGTGCCGTAGCCGATGACCGGAACACCTTTTGTCTCGAGGTATTCCATGGTCAGATTCAGATCCAGGATCGGCTTTGTACCGGAACATACGACCATGACGGCATTGCTGGCGAGGGACTCAAGGTCGGTGGAAATATCCATGGACTTCTCCGCGCCGATCTGAGCGCCGCCGATACCGGAACCACAGGCGACAACACAGCCGACCATAGCTGCTGCCGACACCGCTGCCGCGATCGTCATAACGCCGTCTGCCCTCTTGGCCAGAAGGATCGGGATATCTCTTACAGATGCTTTAAAAATAGAGCCGCGCTTGTTCTCGAGATAGAAAATCTCATCATCTGTCAGACCGATGTGGATGACGCCGTTGATAATTGCAACAAACGCGGGGCAGGCGCCGTTATCCCTGACAGTTTTCTGCATAGCCTTCGCGAAATCATAGATTCCGGGATAGATCATGCCGCCGAAGGTAGCAGCGCTTTCCATGATGACAAGGGGTTTGCCCATATCGATCGCATGCTGTACTTCATCAGAGAAGACGATATAGTTCTTGGCAGAGTCATCGATTTCGATATCCTGAAGCATATCTTCATCCGCCGCGGAAGCTTCCTCATGGACAGCGGAGAACATCTCGACGAAGAGCATCCATGAATTGATATTGTCATGGAAATCCGGTGTGGCGATCAGGTCGCCGTCATCAGAGAAGAGATAGCTGGTAGAAGGCTCGTAAAGATCATCATCCAAAGGAAGATCTTCTGCCTCTTCGCCCTCAAGCTTATCCTGCCAGGACAGATCCATCAGCTTCTCTGTCTCTACGCCGTACCAGCCGTTTGCAAAAACATACAGTTTGCTGATACGCTCGCCGCTTCCGACCGTCGTACTGCGGATGGTCTGAGAGACTTCCTCTTCATCTTCGAAGAAAGCGATAATATTCTCCGCGGCATCTTCAGGGCTGACACCCTCTACGCCTACATGATTGGAGGTAATAGCAATGGAAACATTGCTCATGACGACCTGCTCGGCAGAATCACGCATGGCAATAAGATTGGTAAAGAATGCGCGGTCACGCAGAAGACTGATCATGACTTCGGCAGGAATGTAGGATTCTTCAGAATCCATCAGACCTGCATATTCTTCCTGAATATCATGTGATCCCATGCGAAGCAGTTCTTCCACGGTAAAAGGATTTTCCATGTAATAGGCAGATCCATATTTCTTAAAAAAATCAGATGCTATCTGTCCCATAATCGCCTCCCTCGAAAAAGCCGATGCTTACGGAAATGCTCCCTCGAAAAAGCCGATGCTTACGGAAATGCCTTTTTCCTATAGACGCGGCAAAACCACTCTGTGTTTTGAATTCCTGTTCCGCAGAGCATCATTGACAGTAGATTAACATATCTTGTTATATTATATAGTCAAGAGCTGTCTTTTTCAATGTAAGTTTTCCAGGAATATGTACTTTTATACTGATTCATCACCCTGTGCTGTCTGCCTTTTGTGCGTTTGTAACAAAGTACACTTTACAGACGTACAGAACTCCGGTTCCGACCAATCACCCGGCTGCGTCCTTTCAGGTGCCTGCCAGAAAAGCCGGACCGACGCGTGATGGTTTTATTTGTCCGCGCAAAGAGTATGGCTCAGGACCATCCCATCTGGTCCGAATCAAGTACTAGTGTAAAGGGGCCGTCATTGACCAGAGATACTTTCATAAATGATCCGAAAACACCTGTCTGAACCTTCATGCCTGCCGCCCTGCACTTGTCCGCGATATAGTCGAACATGGGCTCTGCCATGTCTGGAAGCCCGGCGTGTACAAAAGAAGGACGGTTCCCTTTTTTGCAGTCCGCGTAAAGGGTGAACTGGGAAACCAGCAGAACCTCTCCCCCGACGGCAGTCAGGTCAAGATTCGTCTTACCGTTCTCATCTTCAAAAATACGAAGCTTGCGCATCTTTTCTACCATCCTGTCCGCGATCGCCTTCGTGTCCGATCCGCTGATCCCGACCAGGACCAGAAATCCCTTTCCTATGCTTCCCGATATATAACCTCCGCCCTCGGGAATCGTGCCGTCGGCCTCCTCCACGACACGGACAGAAGCGTTTTCCACAACCTGAATCACAAATTTCATAAAAAGTCCTCTCCTTCACCGTTCTTTAAAAACAAGCACTGAATCATTCGTAATCTCTATCGGAAATAAACATAAAAAGGCAGACCACTGCATCGTTTTTTTACACACAGCAATTCTCTAAACCAGTTTTGACACCAGTTTTGACACCAATTATTACCCCATTTACCCCATTTTTTCATATCAGATCAGAATACATCTCATACTGTTTTCACGCTCACAGACATGGCTGAAAAAGGGGCGAAACCCGCATAAAATAAGGGTTTTCCGGCATAGAAAAAGACCGTTGCCGGCATTTGACAACGGTCTGTAAATCATAGCAGGGGAAGAGGGATTCGAACCCCCATGAACGGTTTTGGAGACCGTGATACTGCCATTGTATGATTCCCCTATATTCAGGATTGTGTATGCCGGTTTCTCAATCGACTTTGCTATTCTAACATAAGCACATTGTTAATTCAACCACTAATTTATCTTTTTTTAATGCACTCGTCAGCGTACATATTCGTCACACGATAAAACCCGTCAGTGAACCAGCTCACTGACGGGTTGATTTTTTAATATATGATCAGGCAGTCGGATTATTCAGCCTTCTTGACAGCAGCTGCAAGTCTGGAAACCTTGCGGGCAGCTGTGTTTTTGTGCAGAACGCCCTTGGAAGCAGCCTTGTCGATAACGGACTTGGCATTCTCGAATGCTGCTGCAGCTGCAGCTGCATCGTTAGCTTCGACAGCTACGCGAACCTTCTTGACGGCAGTCTTGACACCGGACTTAACGGCCTTGTTAGCCGCTGCTCTCTTCTCACTTGTCAGAATTCTCTTCTTGGCAGATTTAATGTTTGCCATTTTATTTCCTCCGAAATTAAATGATAATTAATTGAATAATGTGTATTTCTGATACTCTGCTCTCAAATCTCTGTGCAGCCGCGCAAACATCGATTCTCATGCAGGACGGACAGAAGATGACACGGAACTTCTGCCAAAACATACCAATAAATCATACATAACAGGTTTTGGGCTGTCAATCATGGAATTGTATTTTTTCCCATGCAATCCAGGCTCAGTGTTTCACCGGCCACTTCGGTAATCCGGATCTGGAAGAAGGTCATTTATCCCTGCTTTTGTCCGCGATCCGGGCAGCCTGCGCGAGGCTGATTCCTTTTTTTCTGGCAATTTGCGCAAGGTCATCATACTCATATTTTTCCCTGGATGTGCCCCAGCCGCTGGCTTCTTTGACACGCACAGTTCCCTCAGGTGTCTCGATCGTCTCTGTGCGGCGGTCCAGTATATAGCGATTACAGACATGCTCACGCACGCCCAGCGTTGTGGTATGACGGAAAAGCAGTGCCAGCATTGTCTCGCGAAGAGGTTCTCTGCACATACAGGTCAGGAGCAGACCGGGTCTGCTTTTTTTCATAGTCACAGGGATTGTAAAAACGTCCACTGCTCCTGCCGCCAGCATTTCTTCCATGGCAAAGCCGACCGCCTCCGGACTCATATCATCCAGATTGCAGGACAACTCCAGGATAATCTCTTCAGAATCCGGAATCTCACCGAGCATTGCGCGCACGCAGTTGGCCTGCTCAAAATCCTTTTTACCACAGCCAATGCCGATCTGCCGCACCCTCATATGGGGAAGCGGGCCGAACTCAGTAGCAAAATGCTTCAAGAGAGCAGCTCCTGTAGGCGTGCAGAGTTCCCCCTCTGTGCGTCCGGCGTAAACCGGAATTCCGCGAAGAATCCACGCGGTGGCAGGTGCGGGCACCGGGAGGATTCCATGGGCGCACCTGACATTTCCGAATCCAACATTGACAGGGGATGCGATGATTTTTTCAGGGGCGAGTTCATTCATCATGAGGCAGACTGCCGTGATATCCGCCACCGCATCCATAGCGCCAACTTCATGGAAATGAATCTCTTCTACCGATCTGCCGTGGGCATGGCTTTCCGCCTCAGCGATCAGGCTATAAACCTCCATAATGTCCTGACGGACTTTGTCAGGAATATCGAGGCCGGCAACAATGCTGCGGATATCCGCCAGGTTTCTGTGGACATGCCCGCTGCCGTGATGGTGGTGATGACCCCCATGGTCATGACTGTGGCCGTGTGCGTGGTCATGGCCGTGATCGTGGGCGTGATCATGGTCATGGCTGTGGCCGTGGTCATGGACGTGATCATGGTCATGGCTGTGGTCGTGGTCATAGGCGTGGCTGTGGCCATGGTCATGGTCATGGTGGTCCCCATGGTCATGGTCAGAGTCATGACCGTGCACATGCCCGTGATCATGATCGTGATGATGGTGGACTTCATGGTCATGGCTGACACCGGAAGTCATCACATCTGCGCTCTCCTCTTCTTCTCCCCGGACTGTCACCTTCATATGTGTACCGAGTATTCCGCATTTGAAAACAGGTTCCTTCTCAAATACGACTTCCGGTATTCCCAGACTGTTCAGTCTGTTGATGACTGCGTCAGGATCCGGAAATAATTCCAGCAGGGCCGCGGAGAGCATATCTCCTGCCGCCCCCATATTACATTCGAGATATAATGTCTTCAAAATCAAGCCCCTTTCCGTTTCAACTCCACAGAGGAACAAGTTGGTTATGGGATATCTGACATACTTATGGCCATGGGCGAGTGCCCGCAAACATGTATGACGGGTATGTCACAACCGGTTCACTTTGAGAAAACCGGTCAATCCAGATGATTGATCATGCTGGCCAGGTACCCGGCGCCGAATCCATTGTCTATATTGACCACACTGACGCCGCTGGCACAGGAATTCAGCATGGAAAGAAGGGCGGAAAGCCCTCCGAATGACGCCCCGTAGCCGACACTGGTCGGTACCGCAATGACCGGGCAGTCCGCCATCCCTCCGATCACGCTTGCCAGAGCACCTTCCATTCCCGCGATCGCGATAATGACGCGCGCGGACAGGATATCTCTCTGGTGCGCGAAAAGACGGTGGATCCCCGCGACGCCGACATCGTACACTCTTACGACATGATTGCCGAAGGCCTCTGCAGTCAGAGCGGCCTCCTCCGCGACCGGTATGTCACTGGTCCCTCCGGTAGCCACGACAATCGTACCTCTGCCGTCAGGCTCCGCCTTCTCTCCGACGATTCCGGTCCTGCTGACAGGTTCATATTCCAGCGGAAAAGAAGCCGCGACCAGTTCCTTTGCATCTTCAGACATCCTTGTGATAAGAATTGTCTTCTGTCTGTGTTTCCAGAGAGACTGCACGATGCCCAGAATCTGCTCCGGTGTCTTTCCTGCTCCGTAGATTACCTCGGCGACTCCCTGCCGCATTCCGCGGTGAAGATCGGTCTTTGCGTATCCCAGATCCTCAAAAGGGAGTTCCCTGAACCGGAGAACAGCCTCTTCGACCGGTGTTTTTCCAGAGGCGACTTCTTCCAGCAGCTGTGTAAGTTCTTTTTTATTATTCATGATCTACTCCGACAAAACATCAGGCCGTTTAACAAGGCAGAGGGAGGCTTTGCACACCTCCGTCCTCTACTCCCGACCCGCCCCTGGTCCGCCGCCAGACAGAAAAAACCTTTACACGGACCGTGTCATTACTATAATGGGCCGCGCAAAAAAATGCGCGGCCCATAGTCACATTGTCATAAATGAACGATACTGCTCAGCCCGCGAAGTTGATCACCGGCTCTTCCGGCTGGGAGGCAGGCAGGACCTCGGTTGCCTCCAGGATTACTCCTTCCCCACTGTAGGGGCCAAATACCTCTTTCTTAATCGTCGCAGTGACTTTAACCCACTGACGCTCACGGAAACTGTCCGCATTTTCAGCCCTGCAGGCATACCCCAGGAATGACATATCGTTTGCGCAGCAGGTCATAGCCATTCTGCCGGGGACAAAATACCCCTCGGGGAAGTCCTTGGGGCGCATGACCATCCCGGTATAAACGACATTCTTTCCGACATACCTGTCAGGATGTTCCATCGCGTCAATGTACCAGATTCCGTAGTCGAGTCCCTCGAGTGGGATGGGATCCTGATGAATATCGAAAGGAAGATCCTCTTCTGTCGTCATATCGATCTCACCCTGGGAATCCTCAAAGACAAGGTCTGCCTTCTGGTTGATCGCCTTGATATTTCTCTTGAAATTGATCAGAAGCTTTTCATCCACATCGTCACAGCGGTTGAGCATGATCAGTTCGGAATTTCTGATCTGCTCTGCCACCAGCGAGCGCATATTGGTGAAATACATATTAAAGGTAGAGGCATCGATCGTCGTGATCTGCTGCTCCAGTCTCCAGGCGTTGGGAATCTTGAACTCCCTGAAATCCCACATGCCGTTCCACTCGATCAGGATACGCTCCGGACGGTATTTTTTCTCCAGTTCCATCAGATGGGAGGTTGTGAAATCCTCGAGATCCTCAATAATCTCCAGTACTGTCCCGGTCTCCTTCAGAAGCCCCTCGCGGTACTCGCCCTCTCCCTCCTCGCAGAGGATCAGAAGAGTTGTACCCCTTGTCTGAAAATAGGGCTGCCCGATCGTGTAAGCAATAAAAGAAGTCTTCCCGCTGTCGAGAAAACCGTTGATGACATATACAGGTTTCTTCTCCACTTTTTTCTTTCCCTTTAAAAAATCAAACATATCATTTAAAAATGTGCGGCATAATCGTACCGGGAACAAAGCCCGGCACGATCACGCCGTCTAAAATCATTCAGATCATTCTTATTCACAGTTAAGTCCTGCAGCATCCTTCCCGATTGTCAAAACTTTTGGCTGCCGGGATTAAAGGCGCACGATTTCACTGAACCCCGGAAATCACAGGAAAAGGTCACAAAGATGCTTTACAGATACTTTCATCAATGAGGTCTCACCCGCATGGGAAGGCATCAGGCTTTTTTTCTCTTGAAAAGCTTCTCCAGCGCTTCCTCGTCAAGCTTGGCTCCGATGACACAGATCTTGCCGGTGACATCTGCAGCTCCGGTGCGGATCTCGGATTCCTCGGGCACGTAATCGAAGTGGATCCATGTGCCGTCCGGAGCCTGGACCATACCCTTGGACCTGAGGACATAACCGTATTTCTCTTCATTCTCAAGTTCCTTCAGAATGCCCGCAATCTCGTCAGCGGTAAATCTGGAAGGTGTCTCCATGCCCCAGCTGCCGAACACTTCGTCAGCATCATGTCCGTGGTGATGGTGGTGATGATGATGGTGGTGGTGTCCGCCGTGCTTTTCCTGATAATCATGGGTGTGGTAGATGCGGTCTCCATCCTCATCGACACCGTCGTCCTCATCTTCGTCGTGGTGATGATGGTGATGCTCGTGCTCCTCGTCCTCATCCTCGTCGCCATGGTGATGGTGGTGGTGCTCGTGCTCCTCGTCCTCATCCTCATCGCCATGGTGATGGTGGTGATGCTCGTGCTCTTCG
>CACYTU010000057.1:16711-34425 GCA_902777355.1 uncultured Lachnospiraceae bacterium
CTCGTCGCCATGGTGATGGTGGTGGTGCTCGTGCTCCTCGTCCTCATCCTCATCGCCATGGTGATGGTGGTGATGCTCGTGCTCTTCGTCCTCATCCTCATCGTCATAATCGGCTGCAAGGACTTCTTCCAGAATCTGCTTCTGCAGGTCCGTCGTTCCCTCGATAGTATCGAGGATCATTCTGCCGTCGAGCTGGGCGATAGGAGTTGTGATGATCGTGGCGTCTTTATTGATGGCACGAAGCAGCTCCACACACTCGTCAATCTTCTCTGCGCTGATCTTGTCAGTCCTGCTCAGGATGATCGTTCCGGCGTAAGCGATCTGATTGTCAAAGAATTCTCCGAAGTTCTTGAGATAGACTTTGCATTTTGCGGCATCCACGACCGCCACAGCACTGTTCAGATGCATCTGGGTATGCTCGGACGCGTCATTGATGGCGCGCATGACGTCTGAGAGCTTGCCGACACCGGAAGGCTCGATCAGGATGCGCTCGGGAGCGTATGTCTCCATGACTTCCCTCAGGGAAGTGCCGAAATCTCCGACAAGTGAGCAGCAGATACAGCCTGCGTTCATCTCGCGGATCTCGATGCCGGATTCCTTGAGGAAGCCGCCGTCGATACCGATTTCGCCGAATTCATTTTCAATCAGCACTACTTTCGTGCCCGCAAGCGCTTCTTTCAGAAGCTTTTTGATCAATGTTGTTTTACCTGCTCCCAGAAAGCCTGATACAATGTCAATTTTTGTCATTACAATATTCCTCCAAATACAGCTCAGCTTCTTAATATAAATGATATGAGTCAGTAATTGCTGCTCATAACCGGAAGTCTGTATTTAAAACAAGATAATAAGAAAAAAAGATAAGCAGAGCTGTAAGCCGGGTTCTGTCGTGGATGATCATCTATCTGGGACCGCCGTCACCGGCGGACTCAAGCGACCTACCTGAAGACGGGCCGGGCCGACCCATGGTCCTCGTTCTGGTCTTGCTTCGGATGGGGTTTACATGGCTCTCCATGTTACCATGAAGACGGTAGTCTCTTACACTGCCTTTTCACCCTTACCCGGCGGACACACCGGAGCGTATCCGACAGGCGGTATATTTCTGTTGCACTGGCCTGGGAGTCACCTCCACCGGACGTTATCCGGCATCCTGCCCTGCGAAGCCCGGACTTTCCTCAGCTGCGCCCTTTCGGGATCAGTCTCTGCCGCAGACCCCGGAGGGTATGGTAGAGACAAGTACAGCCGCGATCACCCGCCCTGCTTATCCTCACAAAATATAGTAGTGTTTTAAAAAAATGTCAATCCTTCCGCATGGAGACGTTCAGAACCTTCCGCACGGAAATAGGTCAGATCTTTCCGCACAGAGACGGTCAGACCGGGAAACATTCATCTTTCCCCTGAAACAGTCAGGACCGGAAATACGCAGTCCTTCAGCGCGAAATCGGTCAGACCGGGAAAATTCCGCCGCCGACGAATTCCCTGCAGAGTGAATTTCCGGGAACCGGTGTGGGATCGATCCCGACAAAATAATCAAGGAACTTGATCAGGCGTTTGGCCTCGTAATATTCGGGCTCATTGGTGCGCACGTTCAGCAGAAGGGGCTCCGCGAACTGTTTGATGACAGCCAGTTCATAGATCAGCACAGAGTTGAAGACTGCGTCCGCGCTCTCCTGATAGGGATAAATATACTCTTCCTCGCCCTCACGCACCTTTTTCCATGAACGAAGGGTCTCCTGCGCCGAATAGGAACGGGTCCTGTGGTCCCGGACAAGCCTGCGGAGAAGGCGCGCATCCGTGGACGGAATGCGGTTGTGCTCGTCGATATTGAGGCTGGTCAGGGCGCTGATGTAGATCTTGAATATATTTTCTTCCGGCATATGTTCCGTGGTGAGCGGATTGAGCCCGTGGATTCCCTCGATGACCAGGATGTCGTTTTCCTCGAATTTAAGGAAATCGCCTTTATAGACACGTCTTCCTGTCTTGAAATCAAAGTGAGGCATCTCGATGGTCTCACCATTGAGCAGGTCGACCATGTCACCGTTAAAGAGCTCCAGATCAAGGGCCTCGATCACATCGAAATTATAGTTTCCGTCAATATCGACCGGAGTCCGGTCCCTGTTGACGAAATAATGATCCATGCTGATGATATGGGGTCTCAGGCCAAAGGACTTGAGCTGAATGGCAAGGCGGTGGGAGAAGGTCGTTTTTCCGGATGAGCTGGGACCTGCCACCAGGACAAAACGGATCTTTCCGTTATCGTGAATCCTCTGCGCTATATCGCCGATCCGGCGCTCCTGAAGGGCTTCCTGCACAAGGACCATATCACTGATGCTGCCGTTGCAGATCTGCTCGTTTAAATCTCCGACCGTGCTGATGTTGACCAGGTCTCCCCACTTGGTGGCAAGCATGAGCTGGTCAAAGAGGCTGGGCTGTTCGTTAAAATCCCTGATTTTATTCGGTTCATCCAGTGTGGGAAGGATCAGCAGCAGTCCGCCCTTATAGGCCTGAATTTTAAAATTCCGGACATATCCTGTCGCAGGGAGCATATACCCGTAAAAATAGTCCGAATATCCTTCCATCCGGTACACATTCACAGTAGAGCTTCTGCGGTAATGGAAGAGTTTCTCCTTGTCCTTCATTCCCTGACGCCTGAAAAGCTCAATAGCGTCGTCGATCGGATAAGTCTTTTTGACGATCGGAATATTTTTTTCTACAAAAGAGCGCATCCTGGCCTCAATCTTTTCCGCCAGCTCGGGAGTTGCCCTCATTCCTCCCAGAATGCTGCAGAAGCATGCATTCCCGAGAGAAAACTCGATTTTGACACGGGCTTCCTTACTTTTATCCCCGAGAATATCCGATACCGCTTTCACAAGCATCATCTGTGCGGTGCGAACGTAAGCGTTGTAACCGGCAGGGTCTGATGTCGTGATAAAAGACAGGGCTCCGTCCTTTTCTATGCGCTTTGATAGTTCGCACATCTTCCCGTTAAAATATATGAGGGCAATTGAGTAATTATATTTGGGCTGATATTCTTTAACGATGGATTCGTAGGTCGTTCCCTTGTCATATTGGCGAATAGCCCCATTGATCATGACTGTCGGCATCCCTTTTCCTCCTGTTTTAAGTAAATAATATGTTCTATCAATTATCTATTAATGATCGTGCCATATCCCCGGTTTAAATAAAGGGGCAGGCGCGCTAAAAGGATACTTGCTTCATCGCGCGATCCCCGCAGATTTGACGGCGGGCAGGCGCACTTAAAGGATACTTGCCTCATCGCGGCCATAATTCCCGATGAAGGAAAACGCTCTGCCTGTGTACGGCATTTTTCCTTTTGCTCAGACCGTATGGCAGGGTTCTCTCTCCGGTGCTCTCAGGATCTTAAGTCCCGGAAGGTTGCGCCGCAGGTAGTCTTCCATGTAGGGCACGAATAATTTTTCCACTCCGTAGTGCCCGGCATCGATCACTGCGATCCCCTTCTCCACTGCATCCAGGCCTGCATGATGATTGACATCTCCCGTCACCATGACATCGGCTCCCCTGGCTGCCGCAAGGCCTATCTCCTCTTTTCCGGAACCGGGAAGTACAGCGCAAGTGATGATCGTATCGTTGGGATCACCGTAGACCCGCACCTGTTCCAGTCCAAAGACATCTCTGACAAGAGCCGCGAATTCATCCAGGCTCATGTGTTCCTGAAGTCTTCCGATCCTGCCGATCCCTTCCTTGGAGACCTCGTCTTCATAAGTGACCTCGAGCACCTCTCTGTCGGTCAGACGAAGCAGATCAGCTGCAGCATCCGCCATACCCATCACATCAAAATTGGTGTGCATGGCATAGCAGGAAATATCATTTCTGATCAGTTCCATCACTCTTTTCCCGATATAATCGCGGTCATGGATCCTCTTGATCCCGGAGAAAAGAAGGGGATGATGTGTGACCAGAAGGTCCGCCCCTTGCAGAGAGGCGAAACTGATGACCGGAGAGGTCGCGTCCACTGCCAGGCAAACTGTTTTTATGTCCTGGTCATACCGGCCGACCTGCAGCCCTGAGTTGTCCCATGAGACCGCGAACTGCGGGGGACAAAGTTCCTCGAGTCTGATAATAATATCCTCTAACGTCATTTTCCGGCTATTGCCTCCATCTGCAAAAAGACCCTGAGCGCAGCCCGATAGACTTCCAGACTGTGCTCAATCTCACGCTTTTTTTCCAGGTGCTTTTTTTCCAGGTGCTTTTTTTCCAGGTGCTTTTTTTCCAAATGCTTTTTTTCCGGATATTCCTTGTCCGAATACTCTTTTCCGGGCTGTCTTTTTTCAGACTGCCTTTTATCCTGCAGCCTGTTATCCTCTTCCATTAAACTCTCTTCGGATTCCTCTTCTTCCCGGGTGAACCCAAAGACTTTCTGCCCTGTGGGCGGTGGAAAGTCCCCTGCCTTTTCCTTCGTCCTCTGTCCCTCTGCAGCGAGGGATACCGAATTCATTATTTTTTCCAGGACCGCGATACGGCGTACCAGAAACTCGCGAAGGACAGGATCCCTGCGTCTGAGCAGAACGGGTCCGAAGAGATCCTCCGCCTCCCGGCAGAGTTTCTCAGGAATTTCAGGAGGGAAAAGGGCCGGCCCAGCGGATCTGGAGCCCTGCAGATCCGGCTCTCTCCTCTGCTGAGGATCGATGCTGTGCTGCGCAGCCACTACGGCGCGCAGCACAGGATAGTATTTTCCGTCTTCATAAATCAGGCGTTCGTCTTCGAGCGAAAAGCCCAGCTCTCTGACAGCGGCCCGAACCTTGTCAGGATCTGACTGAGGTCCCAGCACCAGTGCATTGAATGAGCGGGTCTTGTCCGGTTCCCTCAGAAGGATTCCTCTCATCAGAGTTCCGCCCATTCCGGTGACCACCAGAGTGTCTGCTTCTCCCTCCTGAAAGGCATCCAGTCCATCGGAAAGCCTCAGCTCCACATCATCGGTCATACCATAGAGCTCCAGGTTTCCCCTCGCCTTTCCCAGCGGTCCCTCTATGACATCCATGCCGATCGCCTTTCGGAACTGTCCGTTCTGCAAAAGGCGGATGGGGACATGGGCATGATCGCAGCCCACATCGCACAGCGTGTCTCCATGTCCTGCCAGTTCGACAATGCTTTCGAGCCGCTTCGACAGGCTGACAATCTGAAGGCTTTTATCTCTCATACCTGTGTGACATGACCTCCATGATTAATTGTTATGTTACACAATTTCAAAATTCATTATTATAACCCTCTGCGGGCTCACTGCGCTCCGCGTCAGTCAGGATAATCCCCTGCGCCTGCCCGCGCTCCGCATGAGCAGTCTTTCCCGCTCCGGGTCGGCAGGTTCCTGCCCTCCGCATGAGCAGTTTTTCCAGCTCCGGGTCGGCGTGTTCCTGCCCTCCGCATGAGCAGTCTCTCCCGCTCCGCTCAGTCAAGATAGTCCTTGAGCTTGCGGCTTCTGGAAGGGTGGCGCAGCTTGCGCAGAGCCTTTGCCTCGATCTGGCGGATTCTCTCTCTGGTGACGTTGAACTCCTTGCCGACTTCTTCCAGAGTTCTGGCCCTTCCGTCATCCAGGCCGAAGCGCAGGCGGAGAACTTTCTGCTCACGTTCAGTCAGGGTGCCCAGCACCTCATGGAGCTGTTCCTTGAGCAGCGTAAAAGCTGCCTGCTCGGCAGGTACCGGAACATTGTCGTCCTGGATGAAGTCGCCCAGGTGGCTGTCCTCCTCCTCGCCGATAGGTGTTTCCAGAGATACAGGTTCCTGGGAGATCTTGATGATCTCGCGCACTCTTTCAACGGGAATGTCCATCTTTTCAGCGATTTCCTCGGGAGTAGGTTCACGGCCCAGCTCCTGCAGGAGCTGTCTGCTTACACGGACCAGCTTGTTGATCGTCTCGACCATATGGACGGGGATGCGGATCGTACGTGCCTGGTCGGCAATGGCTCTTGTAATCGCCTGGCGGATCCACCATGTCGCATATGTGGAAAACTTGAACCCCTTGTTGTAATCGAATTTCTCAACTGCCTTGATCAGACCCAGATTGCCTTCCTGAATCAGATCCAGAAACAGCATTCCTCTTCCCACATAGCGCTTGGCGATACTGACGACCAGACGGAGGTTGGCTTCTGCCAGACGTTTCTTGGCCTCCTCGTCGCCCTGCTCCATGCGCTTGGCGAGCTCAACCTCGTCCTCTGCGGTCAGAAGCGGCACTTTTCCGATTTCCTTCAGATACATGCGCACGGGATCTTCGATATTGACACTGTCGGACACAGTCAGGTCGAGATTGGCCAGATCAGGCTCTTCCGCGTTTTCTTCTTCGATATCCGCCAGTTCCTCCTCGGGGACTTCCTCTTCTTCCTGAGTACGGATGATATCAATATCGCTCTTCTCCAGGATCTGCATGATCAGATCATACTGCTCCTCATCAAGCTTCAGATCCTGAAAAGTATCGATAATCTCCTGATACTCCAGAACATTCTTTTTGTTCTTTCCGCGTTCGATCAGCTCATCGAGTTTCTTTTTGAATTCCTCTCTGCTCTTTTCATCGAATTGCTGTATGCTCATGTATGGTTTTCCTCCGGTATATTAATTGGTAGATCTGATATGAAATATGCACAGGCCGGATATTGGATCCGCCGCTGCGTATCATTTGTACAGTCCTATGCTGCATCGACGCTGCGTATAAACAGGAATACAGCTCATATATTGAATCTGGCGCCGCGTACGATAGCATAGGTCAGATATTGAATCTGGCGCCGCGAATATTCTGAAGCTGTTTCTTGGCTTCGAGCAGTTCCCCCAGAGAGACCTGTTTCTCCCCGTCAGGCCGGGACATTCTCTCTATAGATGCTTCCTTGACAGCTATGACCAGTTCCCGCAGGGTCCTGCTCAGGCCTCCCGGATCGGGTTCGGCTCCGCTGTTGACACCCTCCGCGCGGGTGCTCAGTACAGCGGCTGCTTTCTCCTGTTCTTCCGGCGTCTCAAATGCGGCGATCACCAATGCCGCGGAAGCGGGGCTGCCTCCATGTTCCATCTGCTCCCACAGAGCGGCTGCAGTCGTCCTGAAGAGGGCATCCGTAAAGTCAGATGGCGTCAGGTATTTTTTCACAAGCGGAAAAACCGATGGCTCATCGACTATCATAGTCAGCAGTAAGCTCTGTTTGGTCAGCAGGGCATTCTCCGCCCGGGCAGCGGATGAAGGCCTTGAAGATGTCCGGGCGGACACTGCAGGACCGCTGCGGGCAGCTGCCTGCTTTGCCTGATTCCCGGCGGGCAGTTCCTTTTTCGTCTGTCCGTCGCTGCCGGTATCCGTTACGCGGTCCGCAGGGCCGGAACTGTCGTCCCCCCTCTGTGACGGCGCTTTTCCTGAAGACTGTCCGCCTCCGGTGCCTCCGCTGCGGGAGTCAGTATAAAAGGCGGGTTTGAAAACGGCCGGTCCCCGCCTTCCTCTGCCTCTGTAAGACGATGCAGCGCCTGTGTCCTTCGCGCCGTAGCCGGTCGTCTCCCCATAGCTTGCAACAAGCCTTCTCAGGCTGTCCGTCTTGATAAAATATTTGTCCGCGGCAGCGGCAATGTAATTGTCCCGCTCGATCTCATCGGTGAAAGTGCAGAGTTTCTTTGCAATCTCGCGGTGAAAAGCGGTCCTGGACGAGGGATCATCCATGGAATACGAACGGGAGAGAATCCTGAGTTCATAAAAAAAGCTGTTCTCCGCGCTGTCGATCCTGGCCTGAAAGGCCTCTTTGCCCTCTGCTTTAATAAATTCATCGGGATCCTTGTGCGGGCGCAGGTCGATGACAGCTGTCTCAAGTCCGCCGTTCCGCAGGATTCCTATATTCCTCAGAGCTGCGCGAACCCCGGCTCCGTCGCTGTCGTAAGCGAGCAGCACCCTGCCCGTATAGCGGTGGAGCAATGCGGCCTGTCCGGCTGTAAAAGCCGTTCCCAGCGATGCGACCGCCTCGATAAAGCCGGCCTGGTGCATGGCAATGACGTCCATGTAGCCCTCACAGAGGATCAGGTAATCCTTCTTGCTGCGGCGGGCCAGATTCAGGGCGTACAGATTCCTCCCCTTGTCGAAGATCTTCGTATCCGAAGAATTGATGTATTTGGGCTTGCTGTCGCCGAGAACTCTTCCGCCGAAACCGATCACCCTGCCCCTGGTATCCTGAATGGGAAACATAACGCGGTTCCAGAACCTGTCGTGCAGTCCCTGCTTCTCATTGAAGAGAGCCACATCCGACTCCAGTATCAGTTCATCCGAAAATCCTTTTTTCCGCAGATAGGCAGTCAGATCATTTCCGGATCCGTCCGCGAATCCCAGGCCGAATCTGTTCATGATCTCCGGAGACAGGTGACGTCCGGTAAAGTACCGCATGCCGCGTTCTCCCCTGCGGGAGCGGAGCAGCCTGTAATAATAGGTCGCCGTCTCCTTGTTGATCGCAAGCAGGTCCTGTCTGTGTTTCTCGCGCTTTTGGGTCTCTTCACTCATTTCCGGCGCCGGCAGTGTGATATTTGCCCGGTCCGCCAGTTCCTGCAGTGCTTCCGTAAAAGTGCTGTTATTGTACTTCATCAGGAAGGTGACAGCGTTTCCGCCCGCCCCGCACCCGAAGCAGTAAAACATATTTTTGCCGGGGGACACAGTGAATGAAGGCGTTTTCTCATTATGAAAGGGGCACAGGCCGACATAGTCCCTGCCTCTTTTTTTCAGATGCACATGGGCGGAGATCACGTCCGCGATATCCGTATTCGCGAGGACCTCGTCCACAACCTCCTGAGGATAATACATCCCGGATACTTTCCCTCCTGGTCATTGCCTTGTTCCGAGTCGTTCCAATTCCCGTGAAATCCGGGATTTCCGGCTTTATGCCGTATTTTCTTTTCTTTCCGGCCTTATGCCGTATTTTCTTTCCGGCTTTATGCCGTATTTTCTTTCCGGCCTTACGCCGCTTTTACAACTCTTTTAATCCGTGCGCTCTTCCTGCTCTTTCCTGTCCTGTGCCGCTCCTTCTGTTTTTCTTTTTCATTATTGTAAGCAGCCGCAGGGCCTGTGCGCCGGGCTGTATCAGTTTAAAGGACGGACCAGGCCTTGGGCACGAAGAGTTCCTCATATTTGGCGATAGCGAAATGATCGGACATGGCGCTGATATAATCACAGACAGCCCTCATCTTTGATGTCTCATCTACGATCATGTGCTCATAAAAATCAGGCAGCTCATTCAAATGCGTACAGAAATACTCATAGAGCACTTCCACCAGCTGCTCAGCCCTCTTCTCTTCCGCCTTTGCCACCGGGTCGGAGTAGACTCGTCTGAACATGAAAGCCCTCATGTCCTTCATAGCCTTCGCGGCAGGTTCCGACATGGATATTACAGGCTTGTTCTGACTGTTGCGGATCATATCGTGGATAAAATAATCCAGCCTTTCGCCGGTTGTCTTTCCGGCCACATCTGTGATCTCCGCAGGTACTTCCTCCTCCGTGAGGATTCCTGCCCTCATCGCGTCATCCATGTCATGGTGGAAATAGGCGATTTTGTCTGAAATTCTCACGATCTGCCCTTCCAGAGTAGCCGGAGAGCCGCTCGTCTGATGATTGAGTATCCCGTCCCTGACTTCCCAGCACAGGTTGAGTCCCCGGCCTCCTCGCTCCAGGACATCCACCAGCCGCAGGCTCTGCTCGTTGTGCCTGAATCCCAGCGGGCAGATCCGGTTGAGCGCGCGTTCGCCCGCATGACCGAACGGGGTGTGTCCCAGATCATGTCCCAGCGCGATCGCCTCCACCAGATCCTCGTTCAGGCACAGGGCCTTGGCGATCGTCCGGGCATTCTGCGATACTTCCAGCGTATGCGTCAGCCGCGTCCTGTAGTGGTCTCCGGCCGGTGCCAGAAACACCTGCGTCTTATCCTTGAGTCTTCTGAAAGACTTGCTGTGCAGGATTCTGTCGCGGTCCCGCTGAAAGCAGGGACGTATATCACAGGGTATCTCAGGTTTTTCCCGGCCCCTGCTCTCCCTGGAAAAGCATGCCCAGGGCGCCAGGATTTCCTTCTCTCTTATCTCAAGTTCTTCCCGGATTGTCATAAGCACCCCCCTGCCGCCCGATTCCGGGCTGATTCAAGTCACGCTCGCAGGTATCTTCACCCAGGTAAAAAACCGTAGCAATAATTATATTCTGCAAAAAAATCCTCATTCCTTTTTTTAGATTGCAAAAAAAGAATGAACTTTTTATAAATTAATAAATTAGATGTAAAAAACCGGCAGAATCCAGCGGATCAATGCCTTCCGGCCTGGTAGATTTGATACAGAAACAGATCTCCGTGGCACAGACCGTCGTTTCAGGGCGTTCACAGCCATTGCCGCCGTCCGCGGACTCCGGCTGCTGACGCTGTCACCTGGTCTGGCAGAAAAAATATTGTCAGAAAATGTCAGAAAGATATTACAGGACAGATATTGACACAAAAAGACTGTATCAAAAAATCGATACAGTCTTTTCCACCAGTGGAACGGATGGGGTTCGAACCCATGACCTCTCGCGTGTGAGGCGAACGCTCATCCCGGCTGAGCTACCGTTCCATATTCCGCCGGTCTCATCTTCGCCGCGTCTGGCTGTACAGACGGGAAAACAATCCCGGAAAAATTTTGTTTATAGAAAAAAGGGAATCTTCCGATCCCCTTTTTCCGTGCGGAAGATGGGACTTGAACCCACACGCTGTAGCCAGCACAAGATCCTTAGTCTTGCTCGTCTGCCAATTCCGACACTTCCGCATGCGCTTCCAAAAAAGGAAGATGCAGGAGATGGGACTTGAACCCACACTATGTTGCCATAACAGGCACCTGAAGCCTGCGCGTCTGCCATTCCGCCACTCCTGCGCACAAATGAAATTGTAATTCCCGGAATGCCGATGCCGTCTCTAACGACTCATCATGCTCCGGATAGTGGAACCGACGGGGCTCGAACCCATGACCTCCCGCACGTCAAGCGGACGCTCATCCCAGCTGAGCTACGGTTCCATCCGCTGGCTTTCGGCTTTTTGCTTGCCGCCAACAAAAGTCATTATATAGGACAACTTCCTGTAATGCAAGCCCTTTTTTTAATATTTTTTCAGCTTTTTTTCCGCTGGCTGCTGAACCCGTAAATCGTCAAATTATAGCAGTCATCCCAGATGATTGTCAGTCAATTACAAGCCCAGAAGCTCTTTTTTCTTGCGGGCGAACTCCTCCTGCGTGATAATATCCAGATCCAGGAGCTCCTTGAGCTTTTTCATCTCCTCGTAGGGATCCATTTTTACCATATTGGCCACTACAGGCTCCTGCCCCGCTGCTGCGTTTGTCTGAACTGCAGCCTCAGGCTGTCCGCCGGACTGACTGTCGGAGACAGCTCCGGCAGAGCCAGGGGCAGATTCCTGCACGGCACCTCTTCCATCCTGCCCGGCCATCTCTGCTTCTTTCGCTTTTTTCAGTGTACTGATGATATGCTTTGTCTCCTGTACCGCCGTGCGCAGTCTGTGAAGATCACCCTTGGCGAAGGGAACCGGGACTGTCCTTCCGTCCATCCTCAGCTCCATGATCCCGTAGGTAGCGATAAAAGGCGCTTTGGTGATCTCAATATCATTAAGCTCTGTGTAATCGTATTCTTTTCCCGCCACAACGATCCTGTCGTCATCAAACAGAATCGCCGGCATATTCAGCCTGCTGTCGAACTGGTAATACATACTTGCGGCTATGACCTCCTGTTCACAATAATATATGATTAAAGCACGCGCTGCTTTAATCATACTACAAATTCGAAAAGATAAGAAGTGCCTTCCGGGCAAGTCACATCTGCAGATGTCACATCGTTACAGCCTGCTGAAAACAGCGCGCCTTTTGTACATCGCTGTTTCGTCGGGACGCTCCCGCTCCGTGAAAAACGCAGCGGATACTATGCTTTTTGCTGCGCCATGTCTTGCAAAAAGCAAGTACCGGCGTTTTTCAAGGCCCTCCTTTACAGCGATGTACAAAAGGCGTCCCCAAAATCAGGTGTGCTTGTTCTATTATGTCACATCGTTACACGCCCTGTCGGGGGCGTGTACAGTTACAGAAAAAAGCACTTGAAAAGAATCTGAAATGCTCTGATTATTGACACTATATAGACGTTTTGAGATAATTTATATAACTTAATTGCCGGACGAACTGCAGCAAATGTCATTATTGCATCATCATTTGCAGATTATCCAAATGTGCGATCAAAGTAACTGTTCAATCTGTGAAAAAGTTTTCCTGCAGTCATTATGTCAGTTTCTTTTCACACCATCTGATCTTGATCTTGTCTTTGATTACTTGCAGAAAATATTGTCAATAATGCAAATGGACAGTTATAAATGACTGTCTGGTCTTTTCAGAAAGGGGAAATTATAAGCACTATGAAAAAACTATTTGACAGAAGCGGCCTCGCCAGCCTGCTCTTTATGGGCGCCGTCAGTGCTTTCCTGGTCCTGGCAATTGATTACTATATGTTCGCCACTCTTTCTTTGTAAATAAAGGATTTCGTTGGTTCCAATACGCCGGATATTTATTCCGCAGCGAAAGAGAGCCATAAAGAACCTGCCGGCATCATGGAAGAGAACTGTGACAAAGCCGGAAATGTTAATCCGTGAATGTTAAGAGACCTGTCCGGTTGGAGTTTCACTTTCCCGGGATTCTGCTATAATCAGGGAGGAGTTTTCCTCCCTGATTTTCTTTGCGCGTCAGCAATGAGCCATGCACAGACAAATCAACAGTGAGACGCGTCGAGCCTGCCCGCCCCGCACCCCGCGGCATGAGGATACTATTCATGAACCTTTCTCTCCGAAAAGCGGATTTTTTACTCTTTTTCATATTCGCAGCTGTTGCTCTGGTCTCAGCTGTCTCCTTTCCGCGCCCCGCAGAGGGCGAAGAGATGGTCAGAATCATTTCCAACGGTGAGGAATTTGGCACATATCCTCTGAGAAAAGACGCGGAAATAGAAATTGTACGGGATGGGCACCGCAACGTCGTAATCATTGAGGATGATACCGTACATATGGACTATTCCAACTGCAAAAACCAGATCTGCGTCAACACAGGAAAGATCGCTGACAAGGGAGCGACGATTGTCTGCCTGCCAAACCACGTAATCGTTGAAATAATAGGAACCGGAGAGGGAGGTGAGGATGATGAAGCCATCGATGCAATTGTCAAATAAAGAAGATAAGCAGCAGGGGTTCAATCCTTCCCAGCCTTCAGAATCCTCTTCCGGATCCTCTTCGGGGTCTTCTTCGGGGCCCTCTTCAGGATTCCCTTCAGGATCTTCCACAGAGATCGGCACACAGGTCAGTGCCCGCAGAGTGGCTCTGACCGGCCTTTTGGCCGCCCTCGCTCTTATATTCTCTTATGTCGAGGCCCTGGTACCATTTAATGCAGGTATCCCCGGAATCAAGCTTGGACTGGCAAATCTGGTCCCCCTTATTATCCTCTACCGCCTGGATGCCAGGTACGCTTTTGCCGCAAACCTGATACGTGTTTTCCTGGCGGGACTTCTGTTCAGCGGAATGTTCGCAGCTCTCTACTCTCTCGCCGGAAGCGTGACAAGCTTTTTTGTCATGTACCTCCTGAAAAAGACGAACCTGTTCTCAGTCATAGGTGTCAGCACAGCAGGCGGTGTATTTCACAATGTCGGCCAGCTGTGCGTCGCAATTCTCGCAGTCTCCGGTCCGCAGCTGATCCATTACCTGCCTGTACTGATCATCTCGGGGATGATTGCCGGAATTATCGTAGGAATCGGTGCCGCGGTCCTTCTCGACCGGATCCCGGTAAAACTTTTCCGGGAATAATCCCGGCAGAAATCAGGCACTGCATGGCATGCATTTTCCTGCATGATCCAGGCTCCTGAACTGTGCAAAAATGTTTTATCACACACGATGTGTTAATAACGCAGATGCCTCTTCACCGTCCTCTGCCCCCGACCGCCCCTTGTCCGCCCCAAGGCAAAAAAAATATCACACAGGCCGTGTCCCAAAAAAAGAAAACCGCCTGTATTCACCAATGATTTGATGTGTGGTGAATACAGGCGGTTTTTAATTGTTTTTTGAATAGTTCCGCTTGAATCCATGATCCCGTGTTCACAAACACTACTGATCAGAACTGGAAATCAGAACTGGAAGCGGACTTCCGGCTTATGCTTTTGCCGCAGCTGCCTTCTTGGCTTCTGCCGCCTCAAGAGCAGCCTTCTTTTTCTTCTCAGCTTCCTTGGCTTCCATTGCCGCCAGGCTGGTCTTGATCTTCTCAAGCTGCTCGGGAGAATGGAGGATATCCTGGATCGCGCCGGTAGGGCACTTGACAACGCACATACCGCACTTCTTGCACTTGTCGTGGTCGATGGAGGCAAGATTGTTTTCGACGTGGATCGCGTCAAATTTGCAGGTTCTCTGGCACATGCCGCAGCCGATGCAGGCGACATTACAGCCCTTGCGGGCATCCGCGCCCTTCTGGGTGTTGTGGCAGCGGACGATGACCTTAGCCTTGTTGTCAGGAACGATCTTGATCAGGTGGTTGGGGCAGGCCTTGACGCAGGCGCTGCAGCTGGTGCACTTGTCGCGGTTTACGACAGCCACGCCCTTGATGACGTGGATGGCATCAAATTCGCAGGCAGCTTCGCAGTCGCCCAGTCCCAGACATCCGTTGGGGCAGGCCTTGCTGCCGCCGAAGAGCTGCTTGGCAGCCTTACAGGTCGGGATATCGGCATATTCATAGAGTTTCTTCGCATTGTTGGTCGTACCGTTGCACATGACATAGGCGACCTGCTTTTCCATGCCGTCAGCGCTTTTGCCCAGGATCGCGGCGAGTTTCTCCGCGCAGGCAGGTCCGCCGACCGCACACTTGGTGCAGGGAACTCCGTCGGGGTCTTCCACGAGAGCATGGGCATAGTCATCGCAGCCCGCGTATCCGCAGCCGCCGCAGTTGGCGCCGGGAAGCTCCGCACGCATGGCAATGAATTTCTCATCTTCCTGCACGTGAAATGCTCTTGAAGCAATCGCAAGACCGACGGAAGCGACCAGGCCGACGACGAAAACGAGTGCGACCGGAATAATGATCTGGCTCATCAGTTACCTCCTTCCTTACGAGAACATTCCGCCGAATCCCATAAAGCTCAGGGACATGATGGCAGCTGTGAGCAGGACGATCGGAACGCCCTGGAAGGACTTCGGGATACGGCTCTGATCAACAAGCTTTCCGCGGACTCCTGCCATGAGGATCATGGCGAAGAGGAAACCGAGGCCGGCGCCGAAAGCGTTGAAAAGGGACTGAGGATAGTTGTAGCCGCTGTCGATGTTGCTGATGCAGACACCGAGGACGGCGCAGTTGGTCGTGATCAGAGGAAGGAAAACACCCAGAGACTTGTAAAGTCCGACCATGTTCTTCTTCATGAACATCTCGATCAGCTGTACGAGGGCAGCGATGACGAGGATGAAGACGACTGTCTGCAGATAACCGATGCCATATTTGTTCAAAATCTGCTGAATCGGCCATGTAACTAATGTCGCCAGAACCATGACGAAGGTAACGGCGATGCCCATGCCCTTGGCACTGTCGGGGTCTTTGGAGACGCCCAGGAAGGGGCAGATGCCCAGGAACTGCGCCAGAGGGTAGTTATTGACGAGGACCATGCTGATGATGATGATCACATATTTAGCCATAAATTATGCCACCTCCTCTTTTGCACAGCCGGAGCCGTCAACGCATTCCTCAGCGTTGGCGCATCCATCGCATCCGAAGCTTTCCTTGATCTTGCTCTTGTCTTCTGTGATGTAATGGACAAAGGCCATGACAATCGCGTAGACAGCGAATCCGCCGGGAACCAGAGTCATGATGCTCATGCCGGGCATAACTCTGGAAAGAACGGGAATACCGCACCATGTGCCGGCGCCGAGCAGCTCACGGATAGAACCCATGATGACCAGAGTAAGCGTGAAGCCGATGCCCATGCCGATTCCGTCGAGGGCGGAATCAATGATGCTGTTCTTGTTGGCAAACATCTCGGCACGGCCGAGGATGATGCAGTTAACGACGATCAGAGGCAGATACAGGCCGAGCGACTTGTCGAGGGCCGGAGCAAATGCCTTGACGACCAGCTGGACGATCGTGACGAAACCCGCAATGACTGTGATATAGCAGGGGATACGCACGCTGTCCGGAATGATTTTACGCAGAATCGAAATAACGATATTGGAGCAGATCAGAACCGCTGTAGCGGAAAGGCCCATGCCGAAGCCGTTGACAACAGAAGTGGATGTTGCAAGGGTCGGGCAGGTTCCCAGAACCAGTACGAGCACTGGATTCTCCTTGATCAGGCCGTTTGCCAGTATAGCAAGTTTATTCTTTTTTCCCATTACTGTGCACCTCCAATCGCTGCATATTGACTCAGAGCAGCAGCCACACCGGAGTGGATCGCCTGTCCGGAAACGGACGCGCCGGAGATGAATTCAAAGGTTCCGCCGGAAGCAAGCTGGGCGGCTTCCTTTTTGATATTGCCTGCGCTCGTCAGAGCCGTCAGTCCATTGTACTGGCTGAGATAGACAGCATCCATATTCTTGGTGCCGACACCGGGGGTGTCCGCGTGTTCTGTGACCTTAACGCCTGTGACCGAGCCTTCGCTGTTGAGGCCGACCATCATGATCAGCGATCCGCCGAAGGATTTGGTCTCTACAGTCATGACATAGCCGGTGCCGTTTTCAGCCTGATAGATTTCCTGAACTGTGGCCTTGCCGTCCTCGGACGACTGCGCCTCGGCATCCTCCACCAGAGTGAATTGATCAGCTTCGGGAAGAAGCTGTTTTCTGGCGGCGACTGCTGCAGCCTCGGTGTTGCGGACAATGATCGGATTGGCGATCTTGTAGGTAAATGCCAGAGCAAGCGAGACGACAAGACAGATGGCGCTGAGCACCACAACGGGTGCTGCAAAACTTTCTTTTGACTTGTTCATTTCACACCCTCCTTATGCTTTCTTTGCTTCTGCTGCAGCCGCCTTTGCCGCTTCCTTTTTGCGTTTGCTGATACCGTAGAAGCGGTCCTCCGCGAAGGAATTCAGAAGAGGTGTCATGATATTCATGAACAGGATCGCAAAGGAAACACCTTCGGGATAGGAGCAGAACAGACGGATGATCATGGTCACAAGACCGCAGCCGATACCGAACAGAACCTTGCCCAGCGGCATGATCGGTGATGTGACATAGTCCGTTGCACAGAATACCGCGCCGAACATGACGCCGCCCGCGCAGACATGGAAGCATGCCATGTAGAGAGCGGACATGCCTTCGGGAGTATTTCCGCTGATCGCGTAGTACAGGAAGGCAAAGATGAAGACGGTTCCGACAAAGAAGACCGGGATGATCGGAGAAATGATCTTCATGGCAATCAGGAAGATCGCGCCGATCAGGATCGCGATGACACAGGTCTCACCCATGGCGCCGCCGATATTTCCCAGGAACATGTTCTTCAGTGAAGGGCAGCCTGTCAGGTCTCCGTCCGCCAGATATCCAAGGGGTGTGGCGCCGGTCACAGCGTCAATGCCCGCCTTCTGGAATCTGGTCAGAGGCCATGTGGACATATAAGAGGTAAAGGACAGGAACAGGGTGATACGGCCGACGATCGCCGGGTTCGCGAAGTTCCTTCCCATGCCGCCGAAGAGCTGTTTGACAACAACGATGGCGACAAAGCTGCCGATGATGCAG
>CACYTU010000058.1 GCA_902777355.1 uncultured Lachnospiraceae bacterium
AAATCATTCCCAGCGGCTTCCATTCTTAAAAATTATTCCAAACATATTCTTCACAAATATTCCCTTGCATTCTTCCTTTGAATCCGCTATAAATATTATGAAGCGGAACTACTATATTTCGGCAATAATGTTACACTGATAATGTTGAGCATTTCCCGTATTCCTTTCCGTCTGAACCGAGGTTCATTTTTAAGGATAGATGGCCATTATGTTCAACAGATCAAAAAAGTTGTTAATTTATTTTTGGAGGTTATGTTATGAAGAAAAGACTGGTTGCATATCTGATGGTCTCTGCGCTTGCAGTAACCGTTCTTGCAGGCTGCGGCAGCAAGGGCGACGCCGCCGGTGATGCTGCTGCTGATGCTGCAACAGGCGAAGCTGCTGTTGAAGAAGACGCATTCGTAGAAGAAGATGATGCCAGTGCTGCACTCACCGCTGCAATCGAGGAAGCTGCTGCTGTCGCTGATACAGGCGATGCTGTAGCTGCTGTCGCTGACACCGCTGCTGAAGCTGCTGAAGAATATGTGGATGATGAAGTGATTACCGATGCTGCAACTGCTGCCAAGGCTGCTGTTGAAGATGTTGCTGAGAAGGTTGAGGAATTCGTTGCCGAGCCCGGCACTTACTACACTGTTCAGTGGGGCGGAAATGTCTATGGTTCTCCCGATGAGAACACTCCCGTAATCGACTATGTATATCCCGATTATCAGCTGCTGATCAATGAGCGCCTGGAAGATCACTGGTATGCAATCTCCTACATCATTGGAGGTGTCAACCGCACAGGTTATATCAAGATCGAGCATTGATCAGGCAGGGTTCAGGCTGCAAGTCATTGACCGCCTGGAATTAATTAAATACTGCTGACATCGATAAGGCTGCTGTCCGCTTTAAAGCGGAACAGCAGCCTTTTTTTTGCGCCAACCGGCATCCTCCTTATTGCTTCGCGAGGTTCTTTCCAGGCAATTTTTTCCAGGCAGTTTTTCCAGGCAGTTCTTTCTAAGCAGTTCTTTTTAAGCATGTCTTTTAAGCATGTCTTTTTAAGGGGTTCTTTTTAAAGAGTACTCTTTAATCTGTCCCGCACTTCCTTTGCTGTTTTCCTCTCAGCACCGGGAAGCGCTGCAGGTAAAATAAAGAATCTGGTATGTTTTCCCTGTCTCGCGCAGGAAGCGTATCGCCCCGTCCATCTTCTCGTCATCCAGTCCGGTGAAGGGATCATCCATGATCAGAGGAGGACGCTCTCTTCTTCCGGGCGGATACATTGCGTCAGCCAGGGCGACCCTGAGGCAGATGCCTGCCAGATCTCTGTAACCTGCACTCAGGAGAAATGTCTCTCTCTGTTTTCCTCTCTCCTCAATCGTCACCTTTGATTCTGCGTCTACACGGATCCCGGCTGCCGAATAGCCTGTTATCATTTCCCAGTACCTGCGGAAATGAGAGGCGATCGGGTCTGCGTATCGGGCTGTCATCGCCTCTTTTGCCTGACTGAGGCAGGCTGCCGCAGCGACGATCCTGCCATATCTGACCGATTCCGCCTCCTGCTGTGTCTTCATCGTTTTAAGGCACTGCATTGAGTATTCCCATTCCTCATATTCTTCGCGCAGTTCTTCCATTTCGCGCCCGCAGTCCGCTCTTTTTTCCCGGCACCTCATAAGAGCCGCATGAATCTCGTCCGCCTGACGGCGGTAGTTTCGCATCCGGGTTCCTGAAGCCGTTGTCTCCTTCCCGTTTTTCTCCTGTCCTGCGCCACGTCTTCCATATCCTTTTCCCACATCCGCGGGCATATTCTCTGACCTGTTTTTTTCCACAGAGAGGCCGATGCCTTTGGCATTCATTTCGGATTCATAGAGGCGGACTTCATTTTCTGCTTCTCTCAACAGTTTTCCCGCGTCTTCGCAGTCATCAGCCGCGTCGCGCAGTATCTCCAGCTGTTCCCGGAGATCCTCCTGCGGGGTAAAGCCCAGTTCTTTCAAAAAATCGAGTATGGGTTTCCGCACGCCGGACCATTCTCCGTACAGTTCGTCAGTCCGTCTTTCTTTTTCCACCAGGTTCAGGTACTCTCTTCTGGCTTCTCTATGATTCTGAGTCCCTGCAAGCGCGGCGGAGCCGGAATAGTCATCCGTCTCCCCGTCACCTGACTTCCTTGCCGGCTCTTTTTCCGGATCTGATTCTATATTTGCATTCTTTATACTTATATTATTTATATTAATGAAATAAAAAAATAATCCGGCAGCCGTTGTCAGCGCACCCGCAGCGGAAACGACCGCAAACAGAGCTTCATGGATCAGAATCGCTCCGGTCAGACCGGCAGCGAAAAGAACAGCTCCGGCAAGGCAGAATACCAGATATAAAAGCCCCTGTCCCCGGGAAGCTTCCATCCTGCCGGATTCTCTCTCCAGTCGTTCTTCCTTCATAAGGAGTTCTTCGTCCTGTGATTTTCCCCTCGCGGCAGGTTCTTGCTCCGATGATCCTTCCTTTACGGCCGATTTTCTCTCAGGCCCTTCCTCCCCCACAAGGATTTCTTCGTCCGGAGAATCGCCCGTCCTGCGGAATTCTTCCTCCAGCTCACTGAGTCTGCGCTGTTCATCTTCATCGAGGGCAGAAGCCTGAATCCTGGCTTCTATGCGCTCCATGTCCCTGCACGCGGACAGATGCTGTTCAATCTCCGCAAGGGCCGGTACTCTCCCGGGAAAAAAGGAAGATGCCTTCTCAAATTCTGTTTTCCGATGATCCCTTGCAGCACAGAGCCTGCGGTACACCTCCCGGTTTCCGGCAGTAAGAGTTTCTCTTTCCAGGGCACGGCGCGCCCCCTCCTCTTCCTCGGCTGCCAGTCTGATCTGTGACTCCATTGCCTGCAGCCTTGCGGTCAGCCTTTCCTCTTCTCGGGCAGCTTCCCGCCCCCTCTGCTCGCAGGTCTTTATTTTCTCCGCAAGCTCAGTTCCCGAAGTTTTTTCGCGTTCCAGTCTTCTGATTTCCTCCGCGCGGCGGTAGAGCGACCCTGTGCGGCGTTTGGGAGTCAGGCGGTTGGCAGCTTCCGCCAGGCGCTTCATCGCGGCTTCATAGTCTCCCATATCTCCCGTGCGTCCGGTCAAATCCGCGACAAGAGCGTTTATATCATCTGTTGCAGCTGCCGGACAGTCCTGCTGCCCTGTAAATACAGTCCGGGAAAAAGACTCCCGGTCGATACAGAACAGTTCCTCCCCTGTCCTGGCGGAATAGTCCGGGCACAACAGATTTGTCTCCAGATCGCGGAGCTCATATTCATCCTCCGACTCCCGTCTTCCGAAAACGCGGGTCATCTCATAGGTCTTTCCTCCCGCTTCAAAGACGAGCAGGCCTCCGTAGATACCGCCCTGCCAGGGCCTGTATCTCTCCCGCTCGTTTTCTTCCGCCTTTTTTCGCCGGCTCCCGGAAAATCCATAAAACATGGCCCTCAGAAAGGCTGAAAATGTACTCTTTCCCCAGCCGTTCTCCCGGCAGATGACATTCAGTCCTTCTTCAAACCTGTAATCGAAGTTCCTGAGGCGTCCGAAATTTTCAACGTGACAAAAAATCAGTTTCATATGTTCTTACCATAGGCTCTCTTCGGGAGACGCCCGCAGAGCCTTACCGCAGGCTCTCTTCAGGAGATGCCCGCAGAGCCTTACCGCAGGCTCTCTTCGGGAGATGCCCGCAGAGCCTTACCGCAGGCTCTCTTCAGGAGACGCCCGCAGAGCCTTACCGCAGGCTCTCTTCAGGAGTCGCCCCCAGAGCCTTACCGCAGACTATCTTTAATTCTTATCTTCAATTCTTTTTTTAATTCTTTCCTTTAGATCTATTATCTGAAGAGAGCGGAAGCAAGTGCATCACTGAAGTTCCTCCCCGTCCATGGCCATAAAGCCCAGACGGATCACTTCGGTTTTTTCCTCTTCCGGGACAGACATGTCCCCCAGAACCTTCCTGACATATTCTCCGCGAAGCGATTTATCATGAAGGTAAGCCTCCGTGTCGATCCGCAGTTTTGTCCTGTCCCGCAGTCTTGCGAAGAAGAACATTCCGGAGAGAACAGATGTGATATAGCCCGTGTCCTTCTCACATTCCACATCCAGTTCCCCCAGGAGGGTGATGTCCGCCATATCCTGAGCGGAACAGCCTTCTCTGCGGATTCTTTCTTTAATCTTCTCTGTCATCCCGGCAGTCGTGGCGCACCCGGACACATCAACCTCCAGGTCATAGAGTGTGCGTCTGGCAAACGGAATAAATCGATGGCTGCGCAGCCGGTTCCACTCGTCAATTTCCAGCAGCGCGAAGCCATGCTCGCCGCACTCATCAAATCCTCTGCCCTCCAGACAGCCCGGATAACAGTAAATCCCCCTTCCGTCCAGCCTGTCTTTTTTCCATCTGTGGATATGTCCCAGCGCCAGATAATCGATTTCCTTTCCGCGCAGGGCGCGCAGGCTGATGGTACCCGCATTTCCGGCATTGCCCGGGTCTCCCACGGATCCGCCTTTCTGCAGAAGTCCTCCGTCCGGCCTGTCCGGATGCCCGGACACGCCACCTCCCGCATAGAGCTGCCCGTGCATCATCACGATATTAAAGCATTCCGGATCCAGACGGAGAGAGGCATGCGCGGCGGCGCTGTTTTCTCTTGTGAGCTCGATCCCCGCAATCGCGATCCTCCCGTCTTTTCCTTCCGCATAGGTCTTCCATCGGGAACCGAAAAGAAAAAGGTTCTCCGGAAAACCGGCTTTGCTGTCAGGACTCTGCCCGCCGGTCTGCCTCCCCAGACAATCGCCTTTATCATGGTTGCCCCTCAGGTAGTAGAATCTGATCCCGGGATGAGCGGCAATCACCGAGAGAACCATATTTCCCGTAAGAGCAGAGACTCTGTCTCTGTCAAACAAGTCTCCGGCAATCAATACAATCTCCACTCCGTTTTCCGAAGCATAATCTGCCAGACGTCCGAAATTGCTCAGCAGTTCGTCACGACGAATCCTTGCCTTCTCTCTGCTCAGATGAGTCTGCAGTCCTGAATCGAGATGCAGATCCGCACAATGGATAATTCTCATCTTTTCTCCGTTATTCTTAAGCTAAAACAATGCTCTTTATCCTTCATCGCGCACCGCCTGCGGCTTCATAAAAGCCGCGGTATGCATGCGCAAAAAACGGAAACTTTCTAAATCGCGTAATACCCGTGACATCATAACAGCCGTAGTATGCATGCGCAAAAAAGGAAAACTTTCTAAATCGCGCGTATCCCGCAATCTCAGTCCCGGGATATGCGCATCTGCAATCTGCCTTTTCCTTTACCTGCCGATCTTCTCCCTGATCGCGGCATCCAGGATTCCCATCTCCTCTTCCGTAAGTTCCCAATTCAGGCATTTCAAATTGCCCTCGACACGTGATCTCTTCTGCGCCCCGACGATGCAGGTGTCAATAAATGGTTTCTGACGGGACCAGTTCAGGGCAACTTCCGCGATCTCCGCATCGTGCCTGTCCGCGATCGTCTGCATAACCTCCAGCAGCTGCATGACGCGCGAGAAGACAGGTTCCTGGAAAAAACGTCCGTAAAAACGGTTCCTGTTGTCCATGGTCTCATACTTCTCCACAGTGCGGTATCTGCCGGTCAAAAGTCCTCCGCTGAGAGACCCGTAAGCCATGACTCCGATTCCTTTTTCATGAGCCCAGCGGATCGTCTCCTCATTTTCCCTGGCCAGCATGGAAAATTGGGGCTGATATACTTCGAATTCCGTACACTGCTCCGCCTCTTCAATCTGCTCTTTTGTCAGGTTTGAAGCGCCGATATGACCAATGATCCCCTGCTCCTTCAGGCGGTTCATTGCCCCGAAGGTCTCTTCGAGCGGCACCCCGGGATCCGGCCAGTGCAGAAGCAATATATCTATCCTGTCCGTCCGCAGATTCTTCAGCGACCGCTCGCACAGAGCAAAAATATTGTCTGCCTTTCCATTGCGCACATACTGCCCGTCAATATAGTCATTGCCCGTCTTGGTCACGATAACGACATCATCGCGTGCCCCGATCTCCTCCAGGGCTTTTCCGATATATTGTTCGGCTTTCCCCCCGTTGTAGGCCGGGGCTGTATCGATCAGATTGATGCCCGACTCGACTGCCGCCTTAATAGTATCCAGCCTGACATCGTCCGGATACTCATCCCATCCGGCACCCCCGATTCCCCATGTTCCCAGTGTAATCGGTGAGACCGCAATTCCTGTTTTTCCGAATATTACTTTTTCCATTTTTTCCCCTCAGGTACTTCCGTTCGAATACTCTGGTAGTTTTGTCCGTCCTAAAATTATCTTCCAAAATAAAAATTTTTGTTTTCCCGTGTTATAATTGGAAATGCAGATTGCAGGAAGGGTCCCAGCCTGCGCTTTCGTCTTTCAGAAATGGCTGGCCGTTCTTCTTAAATATTATTATTCAAAGTATAGCTTCTTACAAGAGCTTATACCCTGCTTTATTGTTTCTGTCGTCAGTGCTGCGCGCCACAGACGGAAACCGGTGTCAGATTATTCTGATGGCTCAGAAGAAAAGAGGTTTGAAACATGAAAAAAAAGATATCTCCTGTACTCATTGTTCTGGCACTGGCTGCCGTTTTTCTTGCCGGCCTTATTTTTATCCTTCTGGTAGGTCCTTCCAAGCCAAATGGATTCATCGAAGGCAGCGTCGTTGACGCACAGACCGGGGAAGCCGTCCCCGGGGTAGATGTCCTGGCTGTCGACAGCGCCGGAATCAGCTATGATAAGCGCGAAAACACGGACGCGACCCGTCAGGACGGTTCTTTCAGACTGGAGCTGCCCCCGGGCGATTACACGCTCCATCTGAACGCGGCCGGTTATGCTCCTTACCAATCCACAGACACCTATACCGTGACGCCGGAGGAAACCTTGGAGATCAGCAACTCGTTTCGCCTTGATTACGCAGTGGCTGTAAATTCGGAAACCAGCACTCAGGAACCGCCGACCATCACTACAACGGAGCCGCCGACCACTACCACAACCCAGGCTCCGACCACTACCACTACGGAGCCGCCGACCACTACTACAACCCAGGCTCCGACCACTACCACTGCAGAGCCGCCGACTACTACTACAACCCGGACAACGACCACTACCACTACGGAGCCGCCGACTACTACCACAACCCGGATGTCGCCTCTGGAGGTGAATCAGAACACAATCGAGAACTACGGGCGCAATCTGGATCCTGATCTCTACCTCTCCTATTATTCAGATGTAAGTGATTTTTATTTCAGCTATCCGCCCTCCCTCTACTGCGATGCCTACAGTGACTACGATGATTACAGAACCCCTCTGGGAAACAACATTGAGACACATTATCTGAGCGGAAGCAAGGGCTCCACTGTCACATACAGCCTGCTTGGAAGAACAGACAATCTGAACATTAATGCTGTCACAGACCGGATTTACGCGCAGGAAACCTCCGAGATCGCTGTGATCACTTTTGAGAATAAAAATCTTGTGGAACAGTATGAGAAAAAACAGGGCATTTCCAGGTTTGTTGTAACCGGCTTTAGCGAATATGGCGATATCATCTACAAACTTGTCAAGATAACGCCTTCCTATGTCATGGAAATGCGGATTGAATGCCCTGACTACGTCAGTGACAAAGACACGATGGAGAAGCGCTATGTACAGGAGTGCCTGTACCGTTATTGCGGTTTTGCCAGCGAGACAGCCGAAGCGCCCCGGTCTTACTCCGAATTTCTCAAAGAACAATAATAATCGAAGCCCTGATACCCGCCCTGTAAAGTGCAGGACTTGCAGGTAAGTCCTGCACTTTACAGCGATAGTCACGGATGTTCACATACTTGTGGCCATGATCTTATGTTCACAAACATGTATGAATAAACTAAGCGCTGCTCCGCTCTTACGGCCGCTTGCTCGCTATTTATTCATGCTTTTTTCAGGAAGGGATGTTGATATGCGTTTTTTCAGATTTGTAAGACATCACCGTCTGCAGAGTGTTTTAGTCCTCTTAACATGTCTGGCTCTGCTGACCGCCGGATGCGGCTCCTCTTCCGGATCCGCTCCCGGCAACGGAAAAGCCGGCAGCCCCGATACGGGCACTGTTTCCGGGTCGGAAAGCAAAAATCCGTCCGATGCTGATGAGTCGACTGCAGGCAGCAAAGATGACGACAAGACTGCCGGCAGTAAAAGCGATGACAAGGCTGACAGCAGCTCCGGCAGCAAAAACGATGAAGACCTTGAAGCTGCACCCGCAGGCGGCAGCAATTCTTCCGCAGGCAAAGATTCCGGTACCCAGAGCAATGTTTCCGAAGAAAAGGCAGGAAAATCAGCAGATACGGGCCTGACATCAGAGCCTGCTGCCGGGGCGGCCGTCGGTTCAACGGACGCACAAACTGCCGAAGAACCCCGCAAGCTGAAATATATCGACGCCTGGAATGAATGGCACGTCATGGATGTCGATCCGACAGTTACTGAGAATATCTATGATCCCGGTAAGTGGACGGAAAACGATGGCCTGACAACTCTGGAAGACGACCGATACGAGGTCCTGCAGGGTGTTGACGTCTCGGAACATCAGGGCTACATCGATTGGAACAAAGTGGCTGAGGCAGGTTTTCGCTTCGCCTTTATCCGCGTCGGATACCGGGGGTACGGAGAAGCCGGAAACCTCTACGAGGATGCCACAGCCGTTGACAACCTCCGTGCCGCCAAGGCTGCGGGACTGCAAGTCGGAACTTATATCTTTTCGCAAGCCCTGAATAAAAAAGAAGCCCGCGAGGAGGGAGCTCTTGCCGTTCGCGTGATCACAGAAGCCGGCGTGGAGACAGACCTACCCGTGATGTATGACCCTGAGCTCATCAAAGACGACTGGGGACGGGCCAATGAGATCACCAGGGAACAGGTCAGCCTGAATACCGCCGCCTTCAAAGACCAGGTGGAGAACACCTCGGACCTGAAGGTCGATATCTACTCCAACCTTCCCTGGGAACACAATTATTTTGACGCCGCCACCATGAACCAGTATCAAATCTGGTACGCGGACTACGAAAAACTCCCTCAGACTCCCTATCATTTCGTCTGGTGGCAGTACACCAATGAGGGACATGTGCCCGGTATCGAGGGACGGGTCGATCTGAACCTCTGGGTCAGAGAAAAAAAGACCGCGGAATAAGTAATAAAAGGCTGCAGAACAGGCAAAAAAAGAATCTGCCGCCGCGGATTCTGAATTTATAAAAAAACAGTCAGAGGGACTCTTGTATTAAGCAAAAATGACACACATACTTGTCATGGACGAGCGCCCCTTCCAAATCAGAAAAAATCCGGCTTCGGCCGGATTTTTCTGGTTTGGAAAGCATTTTTCAAAAAGGGATTTTTGAAAGTTTTTCTGAAAGATTCTCGACAGCTTTTTCTCACTTCTGTCCGGCCGCTGATTCTCTGTAGTGGAGATCCTGTGCAGTTTCATAGTCCTCCTCCGGTATTTCCCGGAAGAAGCGCACTACAAAGGGTACACTGATCAGCATGGTGAGAAAGTCCGACCACATCTGAGCGCTCTGGATTCCCAGAAGGCCTGTAAAACGGGGCAGAATCAGCAGAATAGGGATATAGCACAGCCCGCTCCTGAGCGTCGCGAGAAAAGATGCCACACGGCTTCTTCCGACTGCCTGAAACATCATGTTGGCAGTCACGGTAAAGGGCTGGAAGAGGACGGCAACGCACTGGAACCGGAGAGCTGTGGCTCCAATCTCTACGACTTTTGGATCATCCCGGAAGACATGCACCACAGGTCCCGGAGCAATCATTCCCAGAATACCCAGTATTCCCAGAAATACCATGCCCAGGCGGAAAGTAAAATAAAAGGCTCTGCGAAGGCGCGCATATTTTTCCCCGCCGTAATTATAGGCGGAAACCGGCTGGAATCCCTGTCCTATGCCAATCATGGCGGATCCGATGAACATAGTGATACGTCCCACGATAGACATGGCCGCGATGGCAGCGTCCCCGTATGGCATGGCGCAGTTGTTGAGTGTCATGGTCGAGACGCTGTTGAGCATCTGGCGGATCAGGCTGGGAAAGCCCACTTTCAGAATGTTGATCAGTTCTCTGATATCTCTGGTGTAATTGCGGATGGAAATCTGTGTGATCGTCTTTTTGCTCAGAAACATGTAGAGCAGGATCCCGAAGCTGATGTACTGGGAAATCGCTGTCGACAGGCCGGCGCCGTCGATCCCCAGTCCCAGGCCGAACATAAGGATGGGATCCCCAATCATATTGAGGACACCGCCTGAGACCAGACCGACCATGGCCAGGACCGCTTTGCCCTCATAGCGCATGACATTGTTCAGGACGCAGCTGCACATCAATGCCGGACCTGAGATCAGAATATACGTGGCATAGTTGCGGGAAAAAGGCAGTATAGTGTCGGTGCTGCCCATCAGGCGCATCAGGGGCGTCAGAAAGGCAAAACAGAACAATGACAACAGCACACTGAAACCCATGGCTGTAAAAAAGGAGGTCGCCAGAAGCATATCGGCGTGTTCCCGGTTTCCTTTTCCCAGGTGAAAGCTGATCAGGCTGCCTGATCCGTGACCCAGCATGAATCCGAAGGCCTGGATAATAGACTGTACTCCCAGGACGATTCCGATTGCCGCACTGGCGCTGGTCCCCAGCTTTCCGACGAAAAAAGCGTCTACCAGATTATAGATCATGGTGACCATCATACTGATCACCGTGGGCACTGCCAGGGCGGGGATCAGTTTTTCCACCGGCGTCAAAACCAGCTTTTCATATTGTCGCCGTTCTTTTTCAGTCATCGTGTTTTCCTCGCTGCTTTAATCAGACTTTATTTTCTGACCAGTTCGTAGAGGTCTGTCCTGCGGTGTCTGAGGAGAGGAAGTTCACTGCGCACCTTCTCCAGATAGTCAAAGTCCAGCGTGACTACCCGGACTCCTTCTTTTTCATCCATCTGCGTCAGGATTGTTCCCCAGGGATCAACGGCAATGGAATGGCCCCACGAGACATAAGAGCTGTTCTTATCCCGGGCAGGGGCTGTGCCGATCACAAAGCACTGGCTCTCGACAGCCCGCTGGCGGAACATGAGCTCCCAGTGAGCCGGACCGGTCGTCATGTTGAAAGCGGCAGGCACCAGAATGACTTTCGCTCCTTCCTGCGCCATCAGGCGGGCAGTCTCCGGAAAGCGGAAATCATAGCACACGCAGAGCCCGATTTTTCCGAATTCAGTCTCAAAACATCCGATTCTGCTTCCGGGAGAAAGGGTATCCGATTCCTTAAAACACTGACCTCCGGATACATTGATGTCGAAGAGATGTGCTTTGCGGTGTTTGCCGATCTGCTTTCCCTCCCTGTCGAAAACATAAGCTGTATTATAGACACGAATGCCGGGAGCGTCCCCGCCCTCCCCAACGGACGCAGGCACCGGCGATAATCCCTGCGGGAAATCGATCTCTGATTCCGGCATGCTTCCCGCGGAGAGATATACTCCGTATTTTTTCGCGAGGGCTGACAGCTGCTGCCAGGAAGGTCCGCCCTCCGGTTCGGCATAAAGAGGGAAGTTACCTGTCTCATAGGGGCAGGCGAACATTTCCGGAAGTGTGACCAGATCCGCGCCCTCCGTTTTTCCGGAGGCGAGAATATACTCCAGCTGCCGGATATTTTTTTCTTTATCCGGGAAGACTTTTGTCTGCAGGATCGCTGCTTTCATTTTCATTTCAGGAATAGCACCTCCTGTCTGAATTCCCTTTCGAAGGGTCTTGATTTCACATCTGCTGCCGCCGGGCTTGTCAGCTCTTCTCCGACAGGCTGCTCACATCTGTTGCCGCCGGGTCTGTTCGCTCTTCTCCGGCAGGCAGCTCATATCTGCTGCCGCCGGGCCTGTTCGCCCTTTTGGCTGCTCACATCTGCTGCCGCCGGGCTTGTTCGCCCGCAAACCGCTGCGCCAGTTTTTCATTCAGCTTCTCGTGCAGCCCGAGGGAGATATAGGCGAATCCGACAAACATGAAAAGCTGTGACAATATCAGGAACAATAAAATAGCGAGCACAACATTGAGAAGTCTCGACGATGGTCCGTAGGCCCGCAGCAAAAGCACGACTGCTATGTAACCGACGACCATCAGATACATGTAGGCACACAGACTTCCCACCTGGCCGACAACCCGGATCATTTCCTCCCTTCCTGTCGTCTGCGGCATAACCATATATCTGCTTCCCAGCAGATACAGCATAATCGCCACGACTCCGGTCCAGCGGGGAGGGTACCAGGCTGTGATCGGAGCCGGCTTCTTAATCGGGTACCGCAGCCTGCGCAGGATCAGAAGGCTCAGCTGGCAGACAATAAATCCCTGCATGATCCCCATGAAAATCATGGAGATAATGAACATCCTGAGCAGGAAGTCCGGCCTCAGGATCAGGTCGAAGGCCTGCAGCTGCTGTGGGGTCAGATTCCCTCCGAACTTTTCTATGGCCTCCTGCATAGATGTCTGCATGAGCTGAATATCTTCCTGCATATTAATGCCGAAGAGCGAGGCCAGTACAAAGGTACTCAGAATATTTGAGATCACACTGAGGGCCATCACCAGGATCATCGTGCGGGTCGTGTCCCTTTTCGCGTGCAGACAGCATCCATAGACCATTCCTATGAAAGACTGCGTGATCGCATAAAAAGCGGAAGTAAAGATTCCGCAGAAGATTGAGATCAGCACGGTACAGACAAAAACCGGAAGGCTGTCCTTCCATC
This sequence comes from uncultured Lachnospiraceae bacterium, assembly GCA_902777355.1. Taxonomy (GTDB): domain Bacteria; phylum Bacillota; class Clostridia; order Lachnospirales; family Lachnospiraceae; genus CAG-791. Next base: position 12,736 of record CACYTU010000058.1, read on the forward strand.
CGTACTTGGCGGAGAAAGCCACCATAGGAATCGGAAAGAGAAAAATAAAGGTCTCCTCCAGCATTCCTCCTGTCTGGCGGTTCAAAAGGAGCAGCACGCCGAAAACAGCGACCAGAAGCGCTCCAAATGTCAGTTTCTGTGTTTTTTCATTCATTTTCGTTCCTCGTAAACAGTATCCGCAGGGCTGAGGCCGGGCATATTCTTTCCCGCGCGCACAGATCGGGACCTTACAGTTTTTTATTCTCTCTGGATATACGGCCTCTTTTTCCGCACGCAAAGAGCGGCTTCCCTGCTCAAATTCTTTGTATTAAATACAAATGGAAAAATATTTTTAAGAGCTTCCCGCATGGCGGGGAGCTGAGTTCCTTATTCAGTATATCACAAAACGTCTGCGGCGAAGATAAGCAGCATCATGCGCGGATGATACTCCATGCATCGCAGAGTCTGTCCAGTGTCCAGGCAGCATTTGCAGGGCTCGTGGAAGGAAGGACGATTGCCCTGGCGCATTCTCCATAGACTGAGCAGAGCGGCTCCTCCTGGTACTTGCGATAGAGTCTGCCCGCGGTCTGGCCATTGACATATACCTGCCGGATTTTCCCGATGTCCAGTATTTTCGTCAAATCATTGGGAATCGCATTGCGGATACTGGCGTCTGAAGATCCTCTGATCTCACAGGACGCAATCACGTCCCACAACGCCACCCCGTGGGAGAGCAGAAACTCCCTTTTTTCAGCTATTGTCTCCGGCAGGGGCGCTTCCAGCACTCTGCTGAGCACCTTCCAGAACCGATTCTGCGGATGTCCGTAAAAAAAGGCCGTCTCCCGGGACTTCACCGAAGGAAAACTCCCCAGGATCAGGATCCCGGAATTTTTGTCATATAAGGGCGGAAACGGATGTTGAATCATTTGTCAATCTCCCCTTCTCTTTATATTTTTCATGTTCGTATCTATTATCTTCCCTGTTCTATATTAAAAAAGTTGTCATGTCTTATTCTATACAATTTTTATATTCTTTATCCTCTTTATAATACTGAAAGTTTCGTGAAATAATCCACCCGTCTCTTTTTTCCGTTCAAAAAAGCAATTATACTTAATACCTGACCTGTCATTATTATGATGTCGGGAGCGAATGACAGTAAGGGCAAATCCGTCTCGTCGTTATTATAAGACCCTGATATAATGCTGCGCCGCCCGTCAGAGCGGATAAAATATTCAGGACAGATCAGTTAAAGGATAAATCTATTAAAGGATAAATCTATTAAGAAATAAATCAATTTAAGGATAAATCAATTAAGGAATAGATTATGAACGAAAAAATGGAAAGCAGAATTCTGCCAGAAGAGAGCATTTACGGAGCAGATCTGCCGGAAATGGAGCGTATTCTGCATGTGCTTGAATCTCGTGTAGAAGCACTGCGCGAAAAGTATCGCGATAACGACAGCGATCCTGTCGAGCACTGTCTCGGAAGGATTAAAAGCGAGCAGAGCATACGGGAAAAGTGCCGCCTCCGGGGGCTGCCGGAGACAAAAGCCTCCGCCCTTCAAGAGCTCCATGACGCGATCGGGCTTCGCGTTGTCTGTGCATTTCTGAACGATGTCTACATGATGCGCGATTATATTCTGGGTTTTGATGACATTGAACTAATACAGGAAAAAGATTATATCAAGCGTGCAAAGCCAAACGGCTATCGAAGTCTCCATCTGATCGTGCGTGTTGAAGGCAGATATCTGGCAGAGATCCAGCTGCGCACCATCTCCATGGACACCTGGGCAGCTCTGGAGCACCATATGAAATACAAAAAGCAGGTCTCAGGCAATACTGAGCTTCTGGTGGAGGAGCTTAAGCGATGCGCGGATGAACTTGCATCCACAGATCTCTCCATGCAGACACTGCGCGACATGATCCGTGCGGAACAGCCTCTGTGAACAGACTTCGCGGGGATCGCGAGTGTCCTGATTTGGCAGAAATCCTGATTCCGCGGGCGTCCCGATTTGGTGTGGCAGGAATCCTGATTCCGCGGGCGTCCTGATTTGGTATGGCAGGAATCCTGATTCTGCGGGCGTCCCGATTTTGTATGGCAGGAATCCTGATTCCGCGGGCGTCCTGATTTTGTATGGAGAAAAAAAAGAAAACAGAAAAGAAAACAGGGAGAATACTATGCTGAAAATATTACTGGCGGAAGACACGCCGGATCTGAACCGGGCCCTGACCATGATCCTCACACACGAAGGATATTTTGTCGACTCTGTTCTTGACGGAGAAATGGCTCTCGATCATCTTCACGGTGACGCCTACGACGCTGTCATCCTGGATATCATGATGCCGAAAAAAAATGGTATGGAGGTCCTGGCCGGAATGCGGTCAGAAGGCAACACTGCCCCGGTCCTCCTTCTGACAGCGAAAGCCGAAGTCGATGACCGTGTCGCCGGTCTCGACGCAGGAGCCGATGATTATCTGACCAAACCCTTTGCCATGAAAGAACTGCTGGCGCGCATCCGGTCACTTACCCGGCGGCGTACACTGTACAGCAGCGAGGAGCTGCGTGTCGGTAATATCACTCTCAATGCGGATCGTCTTGAACTTCGCGGCGAGAATGCCGTACGCCTGTCGATCAAGGAGTTTGAGCTCCTGCAGCTCCTGATGAAAAACAGCGGTCGGCCTCTTGACACTACTTTTCTCCTCAAACACATTTGGCCGGCGGACGAGAAAGCAGATGGAGGCACCGTGTGGCTGTATATCTGCTACCTGCGCAGCAAGCTGACCGCAGTAGCTGCCAATGTCTCTCTGGAGGGCGAGCGGGGAGGACCTTTTGTCCTTTCTGCATCCGAAAAGGGTTAAAAACCGGAATACCTTGCAGAATATGCTGCAGAATACGCTGTCTCCGGCATGACTCTGCCAGCCATGTTTATAATCCATGCTCACCATGCTCTTAACCACCGGAACGAAAAGAAACACGGTAGAAATTCATGAATGCACAATCCATCAGAAAAATCCGGCAAAACTTCATCATTATCTCCATGTTGTCCTTCATGACAGTGATGCTGTTCACCGGAGGACTGATCAACATTGTCAATAATCTTCGGATCCGGGACAATGTCAGCAATATGCTGGATTACATCATCGAGCACGAGGGCGATCTGCCTGTGCCTTCCGCCCAGTCACCGGAAAGTTCTTCCTCCTTTTTAGGCTCCGGCCCGGTGCTCTTTACTGCTACACCCGAATTCCTCTACACGACCCGGTACTATGCAGTGATCTTTGACAAATACAATCATGTGGACGATGTGAAACTCAATCACATTTACTCTGTACAAAAGTCGGACGCCATACGTGGAGCGAGCACTATTCTGGATTCCCACAGTTCTTTCGGATATTACGAAAACTATTACTTTTACAAAACCGGAGAACTGGATCATGGCCGCAAAATCGTCGTGGTTCTGGATACGTCCACTATCATCACCCTGAATAACGGGATCTTCAAATCCACCATTCTCATATGCGGAATCGGGCTCCTCATTACTTTCATTGCCGTTCTCGCTCTGTCCGGCAGAATGATTCGTCCTGAACTCGAAAACGCGCGCAGGCAGAAAATGTTTATCACTAATGCCAGCCATGAACTGAAGACCCCTCTCGCAGTCATCCAGGCCAACACAGAGCTGGAGGAGCTCATGAACGGAGAAACCGAGTGGACACAGTCCACTCTCCGTCAGATAGACCGGCTGAACGGGCTCATTCAGAACCTTGTCATGATCGCCCGCGCCCAGGAGACGGAAGATCCGGGCAGCAGGATTGATTTTGACGCCTCTTCTGCTATTCGCGAGACCGTTGAACCCTACGAATCCCTTGCGCTCAAACAGGAAAAAACACTCTCTCTGAATATCGTGCCCGATATCCATATGAACGCCGATGAAAGCCGGATCCGGCAGCTGGCCATGATCCTGATCGACAACGCCTTCAAGTACTGCGATGACAAAGGTGCTGTCGGGGTCTCTTTTACCAAAGTCCGAATCGGGCGGCAGGTCCGGCTGTCTGTCTACAATTCCTATGCGGAAGGAAAAGGGATGGACTACACCCGTTTTTTTGACAGGTTTTACCGCCGCGATTCCTCCCACAGCACAAACAGCAAAGGCAAGGGAGGCTACGGCATAGGCCTTTCCATTGCGGAGAGCATCTGCACCCAGTACAAGGGAACCATCCGGGTTTCCTGGAAAGACGGCATCATCACTTTCACCTGCGTCCTGGGAACCTGATCATGCTTTCTGCCCCCGCCGCTTTCATTATTTTTTTAAATTTAAACCATTGTCGAAGAGGCATGCCCCCTCCCGGCCGGCAGAATCTCTTCCAGGGAACATCACTTAAAATCATTAATACTTTTATAAAACCATATACATTTTTAGAAGAATATATATAAAAAAATATATAAAAGGATATATTAAGAAACTCGAGGTTATTATTTTTATGGAAAGACTTCTTTACTATTTTGTGCGCGGTATTGCGCGAATCCACGATACAATCCTTCATTTGAACGACTCCGGACAGCTGTTCCTCACTGACAAACAGCTTCATTTTGTCGTGATGGGAGCTGCGGGTATGGCACTGCTCCTGCTCGTTTACCCGCTCTTCATTCTGCTCTCAAAAAAACATGTGCTTATCATCGCCTGGATCTATGTGTTCACGGTACTGGTCATGCTCTCTTTCGCGATTGAAATCGGGCAGGGACTGTCAGGCACCGGAAACATGGAGATGAGGGACGTAATCTCCGGACTTGCAGGATTTATGCTCCTGTTCTTCGTTTTCGCAATCCTGCGCTCCCTGCCGCCCCGCGGCACAAACATCCGGAGTGAAAAATATCGTATCGACGATATTTTTGTTACTGTTTACTCCCTCTCGAGGGCGTAAACAGTAACAAGCGAAAATCCCATCGCTTACGCGATGGGATTTTCGCCGTCAGACTCCGGTTTTTGCGCTGAAAGCCGCGCAAAAACACGTCGAATTCGAGGTGGTCTGAACAGATAACATATTTTTCACTCTTTCCAGTGTTTGTAAAACAGGTAAAACAGTCCGCTGTATCCCGCCGCTGCCGCTGCCACCCCTCCCAGGACCGCCGCGCCCATTCGGAGAGTGTGGGGGACAAAATAGCTCATCTGTGAGTAGCAGCCGTTGAAGTAATGATGCAGCATGGGCTGCAGAAGCAGTCTCTGTTCTCTCTTGAGATCCCTGACCACGCCCACCTTTTTGCCCAGGATCATGGTCAGCCGGGTCTTGGGTGTGTAAGGAGGCCAGCACAGTTCTTCCAGAGACGGATCTCCTGTCCTGGCGAAGTTTACCCACATGGTCTGAACCTTGTCCGCAAGTTCTTCGTTATAGACATTTCCGGTATAGATCACTTCTTCGGGATTATTAAAAATATAACTCAGTTCAATGGCGTGGCTTGCGCCAATCATCTTATTGGCTCCTCTCTGGGTCCAGAAATAGGTATAGCTTTTTCCTCCGGCGGAAGCATGCCGGACGGCCTGCTCCATGGCAGGTATGCGAAACAGCACTTCATTGAAATACTCTGTGACATTCCAGATATGCTTTCTGCGCAGGCGGGCCATGAATTTTTTCACCAGCCTTTTCTCTTCCCCGGAGAGTTCGAAAAGGTTGTTCTCCAACATGACGATCATACCGTACATATATATCCTGAGACCGGACAGGAAGGGAATTCCGTCCACCGAGTAACTCATCTCCCTGATCCAGTAGCGCACTTCGTCAGCATTGGTTCCGATCAGCATATCGATCTTGGCAAGATCCGGGTCCTGCCAGGCCCCGTACAGGTCCTCCGGCAGCACCACATTGTCCCTCTCCGGAAAATTATTGTAATCATTCAGTTCTTCATTGAGAAGGGTCAGCTCCTCTTCGCTGAGTGATGTCAGCTCTTCCATAGTCCTGCAGCCGCTCTCTTTGAGCAGGAGGGATGTCAGGTTCAAGCACTCCTTTCTGCTGTAAGTCAGGGCAACAGATCCGCTCTCCGCTATGATTCTTTTAAACAGTCCCCTGCTGCCTCTCATCAGAGGGAGCAGAGACACGCTCCCAGCGCCCGCGGATTCTCCGAAGATCGTCACATTTCCCGGGTCGCCGCCGAAAGCCGCTATGTTTTTCTGCACCCAGCGCAGGGCACAAATCTGGTCCAGCAGCCCCAGATTTCCGCTGGTCCGGTATTCCTCTCCTCCGGGCACTATGGAAAAATCAATAAATCCCATGATTCCGACACGGTACTCCACCGTGACCAGAATCAGATCCGGAAATTTATTCACCATATTGAACCCGTCATAAATGGGGTCGCAGGTCGCGCCCCACCCGTAGGAGCCGCCGTGAAAGAAGACCATGACGGTCTTCCCCTCTTTGGGTCCCTCCGTGTTCGTCCAGATATTCAGAGTCAGGCAGTCTTCCCCCTTGGCATAGAGGGATCCGGTCTCGGAAGGCCACTCAGTCTGAAGCGGGCTCTTTCCGTAATAATAAGCTGTGTAAACAGAGCTGCTCTTTGCCGCGGGGACAGGATTCTTCCAGCGCAGATGGCCGACAGGCGGCAGCGCATAGGGAATCCCCTTAAAAGAGAGCACCGGACCCTGCCTTCGGCCGACGAAAATCCCGTTCTCACAGACAGCAGAATCTTCTGCCCGGTATTTCCCCTCAATAACCCTGTTCTTTTTATATTGCTTACTTATCGGTTTCTTGTTTCTATGTTTTGTACAGGAATCTTTCATTTTCAGATTCAGCTTTCTATTCCCTTTTCTCTGACTCGACACGCAGCAGCGCTCCGGCACTTTGCCTGCGGATTCCGCCTTATTTTTCTTCCATCGGCGTTTTCTGTTCCTTCAGTTCTTTCAGGATTGCTCCGGTACTCGCCTGCGGATTCCGCCTTATTTTTCTTCCGTCGACGTTTTCAGCGCCTTCAGTTCTTTCAGAATTGCTCCGGTACTCGCCTGCGGATTCTGCAGCATGAGCTGTGACGCCTTTTCAAACAGAGTCCCGTATGCCATGATGGTCTCCTCTTTATAGAGGCCGCAGTCATAGTCCATCATGAGGACATATCCGTCGTCGTCCTTGAGCAGTTCCAGGTCAAGGGTGTTGGTCGCGGTCTTCACTCCGGGCAGGTCATCTGTCACTTCGAGTTCCTCCCCTTCGATCACAGGAGCGCTCCTCATATCCTGCTGGAACAAAAAGGTCATGGCGTTGTCGACGATCATGGACTCGTAAATCTGGGCAGTTCCGTTCAAATGCTGCATCTGCTCCTGGATCCTGCCCTTGACTTCCTCCATCAGGTCGACGATGGTGCGGTCCTCCGCCAGGGAAATATAAAGGGGCAGCTGGCAGATCAGCAGACCGATCATCTCTATCTTCTCCGCTGTGTCGCGTCCGTTATAGATCCAGCACATGAATGCTTCATCCTGATCCAGATAGGCAGCCTGGGCAAGCAGGGATGCCGTCATGAAAAATACATTTTCCGATTCTCCGGAGGCCTTGACCAGGTCCTCTGTCACTCCCTCTAAAACCAGGAACAGTTCATCGTCTTCATCGAGGCCGGTCTCATGGTCTTTGGCAGGAAGATATTTTTCTTCGGAAAAGCGGGACAGCTCCTTCATCCAGAAGCGGGTATCTTCCTTGATCACCGCGGGGTCCGTCATCAACTCGCGGGCAATGATGTCCTCGAAATCAATTTCTGCCTTCGGTATTTCCCTGCCTTCGTATCTCTCGACGATCTCCCTGAAGACAAGTGTGAAGGAGGTGCCGTCGATAATGGAATGATGGACGTCAAAGTAGATATAAAAATCGTCTCCGGTGTCAAACGCGCGCAGGCGGAAGAGGTCTGAATCCGTCAGTCGATAGGGCTGCACCAGCGTCTCCAGGATTTCCTCCATCTGCTCTTCGGATACATGCTCCACGGTCGTTTCCGGGGAAACGGTTTCTATAGAAACAGGGACAAATTTCTGGCGCAGATATCCTGTCTCCAGGTCAAAATAGAATCTGGTCCCGAAGACTTCATGCGCCGCAATGACCTCTTTGAAGCACTGCAGGAGTCTCTCTCTGTCCAGCTTTGAATCTTTCCCCAGCCGGATCAGGAAGGGCAGATTCCACGCCGTTGATTTGGGATGGATCAGCTGCAGATCGAAGAGCCAGGACTGGATTGCCCTGAGACGATAACTGCTGTGGTGGACCACCTTCACAGAATCCTTTTCCCCGACTGTCATTCCGTTTTTTTCGCAGAGCTCCGCGATCTTCCTGGGAGTCCTGCCCTCGACGATTTCCTTGAAACTAAGTCCCTGGATCCGGGTGTCCGCGACCAGTCCCATAATGGCCAGAGAGTCCCCGCCCAGAGCGATGAAATCCTCTGTCGCGCTGAATTTTTCGATGCCCAGCGCTTCTCCCATGGCTCGGCAGAGTTCCTCTTCGAGCGGACCGGAGGGGGCGCAGTATTCAGCGCGCTGTTCTGCGTGATCCGGCGCCGGAAGCTGTCCCTTGGCGATCTTTCCGGTCGCCGTTCTGGGCAGATCCGCCATTTTTACAAAAAATGACGGCATCATGTAGGCAGTGATCTCTTTTTCCAGCTTCTCCCTAAACTCGCCGGGATCGATCTCCCTCTTTGCCACATAATATGCGCAGAGATAATTGCCGGTCTTCGGATCTTTAAAGCCCTTGACGCTGCACATGGTAATATCCGGGAAGCATCTTTCGATGGCTCCCTCCACTTCTCCGGGCTCCACACGGTTGCCGCGGATCTTGATCATGTCGTCCGAGCGGCCTTTGATGATATAGCGGTCCTGGTCATCTATTTCCGCGATATCACCGGTGATGAAATATCTTTCATTATCGATTTCGATAAAAGCTTCTTCCGTCTTTTCCGGCAGATTGCGGTATCCCCGGAAATATTCCAGTTTCAGGCAGAGCACTCCCGCCTTCTCAGCCGGTTCCCGGTTCTCATTGATCAGGCGGGGCTTCAGTGAGTCCAGCGGATATCCCACAGGGGTGACCGGATAGGCCTGATCAATCTTGTACAGGCAGCTGACACAGCCGGTTTCGCTCATGCTGTAGCAGTTGCAGATCCTGTATTTATCACTGTAAAGATCCGTAACCAGTTCCGCCCCTATGAAGACGACGCCCAGCGACAGGCCGGGGATCTTGTCGGCCTGTTTGGCCAGCGAACTGGTCATAAATGTCGTATCGATCTGATGCTCCTGGAAATACCGGATCATCACGGGAAGATTGCGGACCGTCTCCATGGAGATCACATGGATAGTGCTGCCATGGTAGATGGCCATATTCATGACGATCGCGCTGGCCACGAACATCATGGGGGAGATCAGCGCGACGTTGAGGACCTTTCCGCCGGGTTCGCCCAGATAGTCCGCGTTCTGTTCATATACGCTCTTCCACATATAATCAAAAACGCCGTACTCCTGCATGACTCCTTTCGGATTGCCCGTCGAGCCTGACGTATAAATGATCAGCCCCAGATCGTGTTCATCAGCTTCGACCCATTCGGCGATCCGGGGTCTGCGCATGGCCACGCCGATATCCCTGACGTCAAATACATATTTGCAGGCACAGTCTTTGATAATGTAATTTTTGCGCTCGACCGCCAGGTGGTCCTCCAGAGGAACATAGGCGGCGCCTGCCTTCATGACACCCAGAATACATGCCACATATTCCATTTCCCGCGTGAGACTGATCGCGACCGTGTCGTCCCTGCCTACACCCTTTTCTGTGAGATAAGTCGCGATGCGGTCCGAAATATCATTGAGTCTGGCATATGTAGTATTTCTTCTTCCGTCGCGGTCAACGACTGCTATGCAGTCTCCCCGTTCCTGAGCATGCCGGCGAAACATTTCCAAAAACTCTGTCATTTCTACACTATCTCCTTACTGACTGTGATCAGGTTCATTTCCTTCAGGTTCTTCAGACTGCTGAACAGGGTAGAGGCGTCAATAATATGCCGCCCTCTGCCCCAGACCGGTCCGATTTATTCTGTCCCGATTATCTGATGATGTAAAGGTCAAAAGCCAGGAAAAGGCTCTGAGTCTCGTCAATATGCACATACAACCGCAGGACCATTGCGCAGCTCCGAAGGAGATGTTGCGAGCGTGTCCAAGGTGTTTGTGCATATTGACGAGACGGATTATCTTTAACCACCTTTTGACCCCGACATCATCTGATTATTTGAATATCTAAATATCTAAGTATCCATCCAAAATCTTAACAGAAAGAGCTTTTTTCTTCAATCAGTCAATGTCAGCCGGTACATCCGCTTTTCAGGCAGATATTTTTCAGCAGGTGTTTTGGTCAGGTACTTTTCGGCAGGTACTTTTTTACACTTTTTTCAGCAGTCATTTTCAACAGGTTCCTTTCAGTGGTTGCAGGATCCGAAAGACCGGTTTTCTGATATCAGCGGGATGAAAAAAGTCCCTCAGCCGAATAGGGTAGAGGTGTCAATAATATGCCGCCCTCTATCCCGACCGGCCCGTGTCCGCCGTAAGGCGGAAAAATACATTGCACGGACCGTGTCATAAAAAACCGCCGCATCAACCAGTGTGGTGATACGGCGGTTTCCGGAATCATGTTTTCAGTAATGGACAGCACAGAAGTTCCGCTTGGCGGGGGAGGGAGGGGAGGGTGCTTTCTGCGAAAGCGGCCGCCGTTCAGTTTTCCTCAGCTGTCTGTGTTTTCACGTTTCATTATTATCAATATGTTTTTTGAATAATCCTGCCCGTGGATATATTCCACTTTGGGGAGCTTTGCAGCGGATCCATCCGCCGCTTCGGTTTTTTCAGGCAGGTCTGCCTGAGGGTTTATTCCACCCCAGGCACATTGCTGACGGATGCTTCCGCCGCTTCAGTTTTTTCAGGTATAAATGTATATATACCTGCTGATTTATTCCACTTTGGGGAGCCTGGCGACGGATGCGGCGATCTGCTCATCGGTCGGAATCTCGTCAGTCATCTCGCCGTCGTTGTATTTCTGGTAGGCGACCAGGTCAAAGTAGCCGGTGCCGGTCAGGCCGAAGACGATGGTCTTCTCCTCGCCGGTCTCCTTGCACTTGATGGCCTCATCGATCGCGGCACGGATGGCATGAGAACTCTCGGGAGCAGGAAGGATACCTTCAATGCGGGCAAACTGCTCGGCAGCCTCAAAGACACTGTTCTGTTCCACGCTCACAGCCTCCATGAAGCCATCGTGGTAGAGCTGGGAGAGTGTGGTGCTCATACCGTGGAAGCGCAGACCGCCGGCGTGGTTGGGGGAGGGAATGAAGCCACTGCCCAGTGTGTACATCTTAGCCAGCGGGCAGATCATGCCGGTGTCGCAGAAGTCATAGGCAAAGGTGCCGCGTGTGAAGCTGGGGCAGGAAGCGGGCTCGACCGCGATGATCCGGTAGTCTGCCTCGCCGCGGAGCTTTTCGCCCATGAAAGGAGCGATCAGACCGCCCAGGTTGGAGCCGCCGCCGGCGCAACCGATGATCATGTCAGGCTTGATGCCGTATTTATCCAGGGCGATCTTTGTCTCCAGACCAATGACGGACTGGTGCAGAAGGACCTGGTTCAGCACGCTGCCCAGAACGTAGCGGTAGCCGGGATTCTTTGTGGCGACTTCCACTGCCTCAGAGATGGCGCAGCCAAGACTGCCGGTGGTGCCGGGATGCTCGGCGAGGATCTTCCTGCCGACCTCGGTCGTCTCGGAGGGAGACGGCACGACAGAAGCGCCGTAAGTGCGCATGACTTCGCGTCGGAAAGGCTTCTGCTCATAGGAAACCTTGACCATGTAGACCTTGCAGTCCAGGTCAAAATAAGAGCAGGCCATGGACAGGGCAGTTCCCCACTGGCCGGCACCCGTCTCTGTCGTCACACCCTTGAGACCCTGCTTCTTGGCGTAATAAGCCTGGGCAATGGCGGAATTGAGCTTATGGCTTCCGCTGGTGTTGTTGCCCTCGAACTTATAATAGATCTTTGCGGGAGTCTGGAGCTTTTCTTCCAGACAGTAGGCGCGTACCAGAGGTGAGGGACGGTACATCTTGTAGAAATCACGGATCTCCGCCGGAATCTCGATATAAGGAGTCGTCTCATCCAGTTCCTGGGCAACCAGTTCCTCACAGAAAATCGGAGCCAGTTCCTCCGCCTTCAGCGGCTGAAGTGTCCCGGGATTCAGAAGCGGCGCGGGCTTATTCTTCATATCCGCGCGCAGATTATACCAGCTCTTAGGCATCTCGTCTTCGTTGAGATAGATCTTGTAAGGAATCTTCTTGTCTGCCATAGTTTTTCTCCTTTCGTTGAAGCGCGTTAGCGCTGAAACTGGTGTTTTCCGGGACAGGAACTTGTTGGTACTGCCGCTTTCGAGCAAGCTCGAAGCGTCTTTCATTTGATTTGTCTGCGCATGGCTCATTGCTTCGCGCAAAAAACAGCCTGTCCCTGCAGCTTTATACATTTGCTGCTGGGACAGGCTGATAAATTCATCCTGCGGTGCCACCCGGCTTGACGCAATTCTGCGCCCACTCTGCCATACGTAGGGATGCATCGTCTATAGAAAATTGCTGCATACCAACATATGCTGAACTTTGCTTACGGAGGTCCATCACTCCGTCTCCCATACTTTACAAATCTGTATTTCAGGTCGCCCTCGGAAGTCCATTCGGCAATACGCTTCATACTGCAATCTCAGCATCTGCAGTTCTCTGGAATGAAGGAAGCATTGCTTACTCACTCTTCTTCAACGGTTTAACGCAGTGTAGCATGGATTATCCCGTAGTGTCAATGTTCTAAATCGCGCTTTTGACCAGTTCAGACTGGAGGAGACAAAGAACCGTCTCCTTCCTGCCTCTCAATCCTGTTGAGAGGAAAGTGTCAAAAAGAGAAAGCTCCGAGTCAACGGGGACTCGGAGCTTTCTCTTTGTTTCATTCCGTCCTGTTATTATTTCAGAAGTGTTCTGCGGTAGAGCCGGTTCAGTTTGTTGCTTTTCCGATGCTTCCGACCACTTCCATCTTCTGCATGACATAAGCCTTCACTTCTTCCATACCTCTGGCGGAGTATTTTTTCGGATCGAAGGCATCTGACGCCTTTTGTGAAGGCGATGCGCAGATCCGTCGCGTAGTTGACTTTGCAGATGCCGCGGCTCACGCAGTCGCGCACCTGTTCGTCCGGAACGCCGCTGGTGCCGTGCAGAACGAGGGGTATATCTACGAGTGCGCGGATTTCGGAGAGACGCTCCACATTGACCCTGGGTACGCCCTTGTAGACGCCGTGGCTGGTTCCGATTCCCACTGCCAGAAAGTCAACATTAGTCTTTTCCACAAAAGTTCTGGCTTCTTC